>UQKC01000007.1 GCA_900541495.1 uncultured Ruminococcus sp.
GATGTGCAAAGTCGTAGAAAATTTGCCGTGAGGGAGGTTTTTAGAGGTTCCCAAATATCAATTTTTGAAAATAATTTGAGAGGAAGTTGAATAAATGGGAAGAGCTTTAATTATCGGCTGCGGCGGCGTTGCAAGCGTTGCTATCCACAAGTGCTGTCAGAACTCTGAGGTTTTCACGGATATTATGATCGCATCGAGAACAAAGGAAAAGTGTGACGCTCTCAAAGCCAAGCTTGACACTATGTACGGCGGAAAGACGAACATCTCGACCGCAAAGGTGAATGCTGACAGCGTTCCCGAGCTTGTTGCTCTTATGAAAGAATACAAGCCCGATGTCTGCCTTAATCTTGCGCTCCCTTATCAGGATCTTACGATAATGGATGCTTGCCTTGAATGCAAGGTACACTACATCGACACTGCAAATTATGAGCCTGAGGACACTGCAAAGTTCGAGTACAAGTGGCAGTGGGCATACCGTGAGAAATTCGAGAAAGCAGGCATCACTGCGCTCCTCGGAAGCGGTTTTGACCCGGGTGTAACGGGTGTTTTCTGCGCTTATGCAATGAAGCACTATTTTGACGAGATCAATTACATCGATATCCTCGACTGCAATGCAGGTGACCACGGTTATCCTTTCGCTACCAACTTCAACCCCGAGATAAACATTCGTGAGGTTTCCGCAAACGGTTCTTACATTGAGGACGGCAAGTGGGTCGAAACGAAGCCTATGGAGATCAAGCGCGTTTACAACTTCCCCGAGGTCGGCGAAAAGGATATGTACCTCCTCCACCACGAAGAACTTGAATCACTTGCACTCAACATCAAGGGCATCAAGCGTATCCGTTTCTTTATGACGTTCGGACAGAGCTATCTCAACCACCTCAAGTGTCTTGAAGATGTCGGAATGACTTCTATCGTGCCTATCAATTACAATGGTATGGAGATAGTTCCGCTTCAGTTCCTCAAAGCAGTTCTCCCCGACCCTGCTTCGCTCGGTCCGAGAACAAAGGGCAAAACCAACATCGGCTGCATCATGCAGGGCAAAAAGGACGGCAAGCCTGTTAACTACTATGTTTACAACGTATGCGTACACGAAGAGTGTTATGCGGAAGTCGGCTCTCAGGCAATTTCCTACACGACGGGCGTTCCTGCTATGATCGGCGCAATGATGGTAATGACGGGCAAGTGGCAGAAGCCGGGCGTTTACAATATCGAGGAATTCGACCCCGATCCGTTTATGGATGCACTCAACAAGTGGGGACTTCCCTGGAAGGAATCTTTTGATCCGGAACTGGTGGATTAATTCGGAATTATTTGTGCTCCGTTAGTTTGTAATGAAAATCGTAGGGGCGGATTCTATATCCGCCCGTTGCAAACCTTGATTTTTAGGTGATTTTTCATTAGGACAATTTTCCGTTTCACGCCGCGAGATGTTATAATATAAACAAAAAAACCTGTTTTCATGGGATTTATCCTTTGAAAACAGGTTTTTTGTTATTATTCCCGGCATTTTATACTAAACACCAATTAAAAACTATACAAAAAATCAAGCAAAAACTCTGATATATGGGTTTTGTGCCGATTTTTTGTCTATAGTTTTATTGGTGTTTAGTATTACACACCGATGTCGGGCGGATATGGAATCCGCCCCTACAAATTGGTATTCGCGACAAATTCGCGTAACATAAATAATTCCGAATTTATCTTAAAGTTCCGCAATTACCTCAACTTCGACTTTAACGCCCTTTGGGAGCTTTGCAACCTCTACGCAGGAACGTGCAGGCTTGTTGGTGAAATATTCGCCGTAAACTGCGTTGAATGCTGCGAAGTCGTTGATATCATCGAGGAAGCATACTGTCTTTACAGCCTTTTCAAGCGATGTGCCTGCTTCTGTGAGAACGGCTTTGAGATTCTCGCATACCTGCTTTGTCTGTGCTTCGATGCCCTCAGCGTCAACATTGCCGGTTGCGGGGTTGATAGCGATCTGACCCGATGTGAAAACGAGGTTTCCTACCTTTACTGCCTGAGAGTAAGGACCGATAGCGTCGGGAGCATTTTTAGTATAAACTTTTTCCATTGTGATTACCTCCATTAATTATTTGTAAGTTTAAATCCTGCGTCTACGAGCGCATTCTTTATCTCGTTGATGTGATCGAAGTTTCTTGTTTCAAGAAGAATTCTCAGATAACAGCCGTTGATGTCCGAACCCTCGCTTGCACGTTCGTGGTGGATAGAAATAACATTGCCGCCCTTTTCTGCGATGATGTCGGAAACGCCCTTGAGCTGACCCGGCTTGTCGATAAGCTCGATGCAGAACTGTGCGGTTCTGCCCGATGTGAGAAGACCTCTCTTGATTACCTTTGAGAGGATAGTTACATCGATGTTGCCGCCCGAAACGAGGCAGACAACGTTCTTACCCTTGATATCGGGTATCTTGTCGAACATTACTGCTGCGACAGGAACTGCACCTGCGCCCTCGGAGATGAGCTTCTGCTGCTCGATGAGTGCGAGGATAGCTGCTGCGATCTCGTCATCATTTACGGTAACGACCTTGTCAACATACTTGCTGACATAGCTGAATGTGTTTTCGCCGGGCTCTTTTACCTTGATGCCGTCTGCGATAGTGGAAACGCTGTCAAGGCACTCTATCTTGCCGTGCTCGAGCGACTGGAACATACTCGGTGCGCCCGTTGCCTGAACGCCGTATACCTTGATCTCGGGACGGAGACTCTTCAATGTGAATGCAACGCCCGAGATAAGTCCGCCGCCGCCGATAGGAACGACAACTGCATCGATATCGTTGAGCTGTTCGAGGAGTTCGAGTGCGATAGTACCCTGACCTGCGATAACATAATCGTCATCGAACGGGTGAATGAATGTATAACCCTTTTCGTCACGGAGGCTGATAGCCTTTGCATAAGCGTCGTCATAAACGCCCTCTACAAGGCAGACCTCTGCGCCGTAGGAACGTGTAGCTTCGATCTTTGAGATAGGTGCGGAGTCGGGCAGGCAGATTATCGACTTGATGCCGTTCTTTGCTGCTGCGAGAGCAACGCCCTGAGCGTGGTTGCCTGCGCTGCAGGCGATAACGCCCTTTGCCTTTTCCTCGTCGGAAAGCTGTGAAATTTTGTAGTAAGCACCTCTTACCTTGAATGAACCCGTAACCTGCAAATTCTCGGTCTTGAGGTAAACATTGCAGCCGGGTTTGATCTTAGGCGCATAAATAAGGTCAGTCTTGCGGACTACTTCTCTGAGTTTGTGTGAAGCTTTGTAAACACTGTCAAGCGTAAGCATAGATGATCTCTCCTTAATTATGAAAATAAGTTTTGATAATAAAAAAAGCTCTCACCCCGTCAAGAGGTGAAAGCATAAGCTGACACGGTACCACTCTTGTTGCCGCGAAAAAACAACGCAGCCACTCGCATCTCTGTAACGGGAGAACCCGTCAGAACCTTGGCGAAAAGCTTCAGCCCTGCCGCTCGGAGGTGATATGGATACGGTCTTTTTCAAGCGGCTTTCACCAAAATGCCGCCTCTCTGAATGAAACCGAGCCGTTCCCGTCCCCGTCAACGCATTTTCCATTTATCTAACAATTTTATTATAAACCCGCTTTATTTATTTGTCAAGAATAATTTATTAATTTTAATTGACCTTTTGAGAAAAAAGTTTGACTGCAAAACTTTTTCTTTTATACTATTTAAATATATTTTCCGCAAATGAAAACGATTTTATTATACTAAATTACATATTTAACGTTTTTAAAGCCATAAAGGCGCTAAATTTGTTGAAACATCACATATTTTTGAACTTGACGTAAAATATTTTATTTACCTGTTGAAAAAATATAGCTTCTGTGCTATAATTAAGAATAATGTGACCGAGAAAAGACGGTCTATATGGATATGGAAAGGATGAAAAAGTTTGAAAGAACTTATTCTTGTAACATCACCACCGGCTTGCGGAAAGACCTATATCTCTAAAGAACTTGCAAAGAACCTCAAAAATGTGGTTTACCTCGATAAGGATACTCTGATCGTACTTTCAAAGCAGATCTTCGTTGTTGCAAATCAGGAATACAACAGAAGCTCCGACTTCTTTGAGAAGTATATCCGTGATTATGAGTATTATGCAGTTCTCGACCTCGCATTCGAGGCTCTCGACTATGCTAACATCGTTCTTATCAATGCTCCGTTCACAAGAGAGATCCGCGACCAGAAATATATCGATGACCTCAAGGCTCGCCTTGCGGAAAAGGGCGCAGTGCTTAAAGTTATCTGGGTCGAAACAGACCCCGAGGTCTGCCACCAGCGTATGATCGACAGAGGAAGCGACCGTGATACATGGAAGCTTGAACACTGGGACGAATATATCGCAGGCGTAAACTTCGAGATCCCCGAAACTATCGGCGCAGCAAACGACGGCACTCTCCTCATCTTCAAGAATTCCTCCAAGGAAGAATTCGACCAATCGATGAAAGAGATCACCGCTGAACTTCTCAAGTAAAAAAAAACGCATCTGAAATTTCAGGTGCGGTTTTTTTTATGCAAAACAACGAGCCGAGCAGAATTTATGCAGTCTGCTTGGCTCGTTTAATTTATAAATCTATCTCCGTGGATACGCACTTCTTTCCCGTAAGCTTGCAGCTGAGTTCATCGGGCTGAGATGTTCCTGCGTAAAGCGTGAAATGTGAGCCGAAGACTTTTCTTTCGCCGCTTTCGCTCACCGTAGTAAAAGCTTTTTCGGGAACGGCTATCTCAAATGTTCTGCTCTCCCCTTTTCCGAGGTGAACACGCTTAAAGCCGCAGAGCGAGTGGTTCGGTACTGCGTTTTCGTCATAAGCCTTGATGTAAAGCTGGATAACATCGTCACACTCCGAACCGTTGTTTTCGACGGTGACAAACGCTGTTCCGTCTTTGTATTCAAGCTTCGTGCAGACGATATTTCCGTAGGAAAGTCCGTAGCCGAACGGGTAAAGGACGTTGTTTTCGGCGTAGCGGTAAGTCCTGTTTTTCATCGAGTAGTCGCAGAAATCGGGGAGCTTTTCTGCGCTTTCGTAGAATGTAACGGGAAGCTTTCCCGAGGGTGAAATTTCTCCGAAGATAAGCTTTCGCAGAGCCGTGCCGCCCTCCGAGCCGCTGTACCACGCCTGAATTATTGCATCGGGGTCAAAGCCGAGGTTTATCGCGCTGCCCGAAGCGCAAACCGCAATAACGGGTTTGCCCGTTGCCATAATTTTTTCTGCCAAGATGCGCTGGCTTTCGGGGAGAAAAAGGTCTTTTTTATCGCCCGAGGAAAATTCGTTGCCTGCGTCGCCCTCCTCGCCCTCGATAAAGGGGTCAAGTCCAAGGCAAAGCACAACAACGTCTGCGCACTCTGCCGCTGCGACCGCTTCGGCAAGCCTATCATTCGCCTGCGCAAGATTGGAAGTTCTGTCTTTGTAGAGGTGACAGCCCTCGGCATAGAGAACTCTGCCGCCGAAGTCCATACCGTCAAGTAAAGTCACATATTTATCGGCTGTGCCGTTGTAATTGCCCTCGAGTGCGGCTTTGTTGACGGCGTTAGGGCCTATGACTGCGATATTTTTCACCTTGTTTTTATCGAGCGGAAGAAGACCGTTGTTTTTGAGGAGAACCATTGATTTTTCGGCACATTCGAGAACGTATTCCTTATGCTCCGCACAGCTCACGGTTTCAAACGGGATATCGTCATACTCGGTCTTTTCGTCGAACATTCCGAGTCTTACTCTTGTTCGCATAAGATGCACACACGCTTTGCGGATATCATCTTTCGTGATAAGTCCCTCGTCAAGAGCCGCCAAGAGGTTTGCATAGGTGCAGCCGCAGTTGAGGTCGCAGCCGTTTTTTATTGCGAGAGCCGCCGATTCAACGGCGTTCCGTGTAACTTTGTGATGTTCGTGGAAATCTCTTATCGCCCAGCAGTCGGAAACAAAATAGCCGTCAAAGCCCCATTCGGCAAGCTTTTTCTGCAACGTGGAACTTGCGCAGGAGGGTTCGCCGTTCACACGGTTGTATGCGCCCATAACGCCCTCAGCCTTTGCGTCCTTTACGAGCGCTTCAAACGCAGTAAGATAGGTTTCTTCGAGGTCTTTCGGCGAAGCTTTCGCATCAAATTCGTGGCGGAGATTTTCAGGACCGCTGTGAACAGCGAAATGCTTTGCACAGGCTGCTGCTTTAAGGCGTTTTCCGCTGCCCTGCAAACCGCTGACGTATGATTTTCCAAGTTCTGCGGTGAGGAACGGGTCTTCGCCGTAGGTTTCCTGTCCTCTGCCCCACCTCGGGTCACGGAAGATATTGATATTCGGCGACCAGAGCGTCAGGCCCTTGTAAATATCGGTGTCGCCGTGCTTTTGATAGGCGTTGTACTTTGCTCTTGCCTCGGTCGCTGTTATCTCGGCGACTTTTTTGACGAGCGGACGGTCGAACATTGCGGCGAGTGCTATCGCCTGAGGAAAGACGGACGCTGTTCCGGAACGCGCAAGGCCGTGCAGACCCTCGTTCCACCAGTTATAGGACGGTATGCCGAGCTTTTTCACGGACGGTGCATCGTAGCGGAGCTGCGAGGCCTGCTCATCGGTCGTCATTTCGTCGGTTATTGCCGCTGCGATCTCCTCATCGGAACAGCCGCTCATTTTCTTTGCTATTTCTTTTGCGGTCATAAAAATTCTCCTTTGGTATTGAATGATGTTTTTCGGTATTTAAATTATTGATATATCATTGAAGCGGAGGTGATCCATTCCGTCCTTTTAGATGGTGTTGGTGACTGCGGACGGGAAATGGTGACTTTAAATACATTGTATAAAATGTTCTTCTGCGCCTGTTAAAGGACTGTGTGATGTTTTCCAAAATAAATTGACTTTTTTTGTGCCGAATGATATAATAAAAGTATAAATTACAAGGCGGTGCTGAACTCTTATGAAAAACCCGAACAGATTGAAGCTTTCCAATATCATCAAGCATATAAAAACCGTTACAAGACACCGTGCGCTCGTTTGCAAACACTGTTTCAAGGCAGGGATTTATCTTCAGGGACTTACGCACGACCTTTCAAAATTTTCGCCCGAGGAATTCTGGATAAGCTGCCGAATGTACCAAGGCACACGCAGTCCGAACGAAGCCGAGCGCGAGCTGAAAGGCTACAGCAGTGCGTGGATCCACCACAAGGGCGTGAACAAGCACCATTTTGAGCATTGGACGGACTACAACCCCGTTACAAAAAAGGTCGAACCCGTAAAAATGCCTATCGAATATGTTATCGAGATGTTCTGCGACCGTGTGGCTGCGAGCAAGGTATATATGGGCAAAAACTACAATGACAGCTGCCCTCTTGAATATTTTGAACGTGCAAAGGGCAGAAGAATTATCCACCCGGAAACCTCCGACCTGCTCGAAAAGCTTCTTATAATGCTTGCCGAGAACGGCGAGGACTACACTTTCGCATACATTCGCCGTCACACGAAGAATTTAAAGCGTTTATACAGAAAAAAGAAGTAATACTCAAAGTCAAGTTCGCTGCAAACGGACTTGACTTTTTTATTTTTCGGCAAGGACTTCGTTATATTCGCTCTCGGTGATGCTGCCTGCGGAAAGCATGGCTTTTAGGACTTCCTCACCGCGCTTTTCGACCTCATCGGGGGCAAAGCGCACCGAATATTTCGACGGAGCGTTCGGTATTCCTGCAAGCTCCGCACACTCAAAGCGTGTAAGCTCGGACGGCTCTTTTCCGAAAAGCCCCTCGGCGGCTGCACCTATGCCGTGATAGCCGTCGCCGAAGTAGATGCTGTTGACGTAAAGTTCGAGAATTTCGCTCTTGGAGAACTCACGCTCCAAAGCGAACGCTGCGAAGATCTCAGCTGCCTTTCGGTCAACTGTCTTTTCCTGCGTGAAAAGCTCGTTCTTCGCAAGCTGCTGGGTTATCGTACTGCCGCCTTGGACGGGTGCGCCTGCTTTCACATCGGCAATGAACGCACGGAGCATCGAAGTGACCTTTATTCCGTTGTGCTTATAGAAATCTCTGTCCTCTATCGCGACCACGGCTTTAAGGTAGAATTCGGGAAGTTCCTCTGTCGGGGTGAAGAGTGGTTCGCTGCGTATCTCGCCTGCGACCGCGGAAAGCGATTTATAGTCGGTTTGCGTTTTATACAGCATAAATCCGCGCACGCCGACAATGCCAAGCAATATGAGCATTATCACTGCGGCGAGTATTATCAGATTCATCAGGATATTGAGCAATCGTTTAAACATAGCTTGTCCTTTCATTGCGTCACGACTATTCGCTTTAGAGGTTTCCTTTAGTTAAATTTAACACAAAAACCTGCAAATTACAATAGGTTTTGCGGTTAAAATTCAGTTACAATTTTATGTGCGGAAATTCACAAAAAACCAATTGACATTTTGGCTCTTATTTGATAGAATATGCTCAATGTCAGAGTTTTTTCAAGGCGTGAAAACGCTTTATTTTAAACAACGGAGGTTACAACCTATGGGTATGACTTGGACACTTGACTGGGCGGATTACACCAAAACAGCACGGCAAATGGTCGCAGAGGGCTGCGTTCTGCTCAAAAATGACAACAACGCACTCCCTCTCGAAAGCGGATGCAGAGTTTCGGTTTTCGGACGCATACAGTCACACTATTATAAAAGCGGCACGGGTTCGGGCGGAATGGTAAACGTTTCGCGCGTTATCGGTATCCTTGACGGACTTCGCGAGGACAGGGACGTTATCGTGAACGAGGAGCTCGCTTCGGTTTATGCCGAATGGGAAAAGGAAAATCCTTATGATAACGGCATCGGCTGGGGCGCAGAGCCTTGGTCGCAGAAAGAAATGCCGCTCGATGATGAAACCGCTTCGGCGGCTGCGGCTGTTTCGGACGCTGCTGTTGTTATCATCGGCAGAACTGCGGGCGAAGATATGGACAGCAAGAACGAGGAGGGCGGCTATCTCCTCACGGCACTTGAAAAGCAGATGCTTGAAAAGGTACGCAGGGCATTTAAGCGAATGATAGTTGTTCTCAATGTTGGCTCGATAATCGATATGAGCTTCGTTGACGAATTCTCCCCCGATGCTGTTCTGTACGCTTGGCAGGGCGGAATGGTCGGCGGAAGCGGCACGGCTGATATCCTCACGGGCAAGGTTTCCCCCTCGGGCAAGCTGACCGACACTATTGCGTACAATTTGAGCGACTATCCCTCGCATGAGAATTTCGGCGATGATGAACGCAACTTCTACAAGGAAGATATTTATGTCGGCTACCGCTACTTTGAAACCTTCGCACCCGAAAAGGTAAGGTACCCGTTCGGCTTCGGACTTTCCTACACAAGCTTTGACGTTGAAACTGTCGGCGCTGATGCAGGCAAGGACAAAATTCGCTTCCGCATAATCGTCAGAAACACGGGCAAGGTCAGCGGCAAGGAAGTCGTTCAGGTCTATGCAGAAGCACCTCAGGGCAAGCTCGGCAAGCCGCTGCGCTCGCTCATCTCGTTCCGAAAGACCGATCTTCTTGAACCGGGCGAGGAGCAGGAGCTTCTGCTCGAGATCGACTATTCCTACCTCGCATCTTACGATGATTCGGGCGTGACGGGCAACAAGTCCTGCTACGTTCTTGAGGAGGGACTTTACAATATTTATGTCGGCACAGATGTCAGAAGTGCCGAAAAGAAGCTTGATTTCAGCTTTGCAAAAACTATCGTTACCGAGCGTCTTGAAGAAGCGCTTGCGCCCGTTGAACCTTTCGAGCGTTTGAAGCCTGCCGTTTCCGCAGACGGAAAGGTGACAAAAACATACGAAGCCGTTCCGCTCAAAACCGTTGATGAAGAACAGTGCAGGCTTGCCGATCTTCCGAAAGAAATTCCCTACACGGGATTCAGGAACGTTGACCTGCTCTCTGTTTTCTGGAACGTTACGCCTATGGACGATTACATCGCTCAGCTCAGTGATGAAGACCTCGCCTGCATTGTCCGCGGCGAGGGTATGGGCAGTCCGAAGGTTACCCCCGGCACGGCGGCTGCATTCGGCGGCATAAGCGACAGCCTGCGTAAGACGGGACTTCCTATCGGCTGCTGCGACGACGGGCCTTCGGGTATGCGTCTTGACAGCGGCGCAAAGGCTTTCAGCCTGCCGAACGGAACGATGATAGCCTGCACGTTCAACCCCGATCTTATCGAGCTGCTGTTCGTTTATGTTTCAATGGAGCTCATTTACAACAAGGTAGAATGTCTGCTCGGTCCCGGAATGAACATTCACCGCTACCCTCTCAACGGACGAAACTTTGAATATTTCTCCGAAGACCCATACCTCACGGGCATCATCGCAAGTGCGGAGCTTCGCGGACTTCACAATATGAACGTCACGGGCACGATAAAGCACTTCTGCGGAAACAATCAGGAACACCGCCGTCACTTCATCGACACTGTTGCATCGGAAAGAGCGCTCCGTGAAATTTACCTGCGCGGATTTGAAATGGCTGTCAAGAACGGCAAGGCTACTTCGATAATGACGACCTACGGAGCGGTCAACGGACTCTGGACGGCCGGAAACTATGACCTTACAACGACCATTCTCCGCAAGGAATGGGGATTTGAGGGCATCGTTATGACCGACTGGTTCGCTTCGATAAACGAGCGCGGAAAGCCGCAGGATACAACCAACCTCGCCGCAATGATACGCGCACAGAACGACCTTTATATGGTAGTCCCCGATGCGACCTACAACTCAACGGGCGATAATCTCCTTGAAGCTCTCGCCGACGGCAGACTCACAAGGGGCGAACTCCAGCGTTCGGCTGCGAACATCACGCGTTTCCTCATCAATTCCGCTGCACACGACCGCGACCTCAACATTCCCGACACGGTGAAGATCATAAACCGTCCGCAGGAAGACCTTGATGTTGTTATCGGCGACGATGTTCCTTTCCTCAAAATCGAAAACGAGATAGAGATAGACCTCACCGAAAAGGAATCGAACGGCGGAACGAGCTATATTTATCAGCTTGAATTTGCAAAAGCAGGCGAATATGTCGTTTCCTTAACAGGCAGCTCGGAACTCAGCGAGCTTGCACAGATACCGTGTACACTTTATATCGGCGGACTTCCTATGGGAGTGTTCGTTTTCAACGGCACTAACGGCAAGGAAGTAACTGTTGACAGACCTATAAAGGTTTACGGCACAACGGCTGTTATGCGCCTTTACGTCAGCCACAACGGCTTGAAGCTCAAAAATATGCGTATGAAATATGACAAGCCGTTCGACAAGAGTTTCCTTGACGAACTTGAAGGTTGATAATACGGCTCAAAAGTTATATTAAGCTTAATTTTTGAAATATCGAACAAATTCCCTTGCGTATTTTGCAGGGGAATTTGTTTTTTCTGAAAAAATCCAAAAAATTTTGAAAAATCCCTTTTCATTTCCTGCAAAATGTGTTATAATGATAAGGTCAGCTGCTTTGGCGGCAAAATATTTTGTTCAGGGCAAAATATCAAGTTGTAATTTTATAAATTTGGAGGAAGTAAAATGAGTAAAATTCGTATTGGCATCGTTGGCTACGGCAACCTCGGCAGAGGAACTGAACTTGCAATCAGACAGACCCCCGACACGGAGCTTGCCTGCGTTTTCACAAGACGTGACCCGTCAGCTCTCAAAATTCTCACAGAAAATGTTCCCGTATATTCTATCAACGACCTTGAAGCACACAAGAATGACGTTGATATCCTTATCCTCTGCGGCGGAAGTGCAACAGACCTCCCCGTCCAGGGTCCAAAGCTTGCCGAAATGTTCAATACTATCGACAGCTTCGATACACACGCAAAGATCCCCGAATACTTCGATGCAGTTGACGCAGCTGCAAAGAAGGGCGGCAACGTGAGCATCATCTCCGTGGGCTGGGATCCGGGTATGTTCTCCGTTAACAGACTTTATGCAAGCTCTATTCTCCCCGAGGGCGAAAACTATACATTCTGGGGCAAGGGCGTAAGCCAGGGTCACTCCGACGCTATCCGCCGCATCGAGGGCGTTGCCGATGCACGTCAGTATACTATCCCCGTAGAATCCGCAGTTGAGGCTGTAAGAAGCGGCTCTAACCCAACCCTTACGACCCGTCAGAAGCATACAAGAGAATGCTTCGTAGTTGCAAAGGACGGCGCTGATAAGGCTCTTATCGAAAAGACTATCAAGGAAATGCCTAACTACTTCGCTGATTACGATACAACAGTTCACTTCATCACAGCAGAAGAAATGAAGCGCGACCACAGCGGACTTCCGCACGGCGGCTTCGTTATCCGCAGCGGCAAAACGGGCGTGAACAAGGAAACTTCACACGTTATCGAGTATTCGCTCAAGCTTGGCTCTAACCCCGAATTCACATCGAGCATTCTCGTTGCATACGCAAGAGCAGCAGTAAGACTTTCAAGAGAAGGTCAGACAGGCGCAAGAACCGTGTTTGATATCGCACCTGCATACCTCTCCCCCAAGAGCGGCGCAGAACTCCGCAAGGAAATGCTCTGATACTGATCTCTGACAGCTAAAAAAGGCGCAGTTCACATTGAAAGCTAAACTCAAAATGTGAACTGCGCCTATTCTGTTTTTCATAAACAAACTTATCCCTGAAGTGAGTGAGTTTTTGCTTCAGCAAAGTATGAACAGCAGTGAAGTATGAGTGTTAAAACAATTTATTTCATAAACGCCTTGCGGCGCGGAACGGGAAACCCGCCCCCCTACGGAGATTTTGGCAAAATACAAGGCTTGCATCGGGCGGATATGGAATCCGCCCCTACGGGATTTGTCGAACCCGTCAATCCGCACCATAAAAATCCCCCAAAAAGAAAATTTCTTCTTGGGGGATTTTTTACGTCAGAATATTTAAAACAATATATAAGATCATCAGATGCGCAGGATAAAAAGCATAACAGAACCACTTGAACCACCGCGAATGATAGCCGCGCTCACCTTTATAAAGCCATATCGGGATAAGCGCAAGAAGCGCCAGACTTTGCTGTGCAAGCTCAAATTCGTGTCCTGCGATCGTGAAAGTGTAGTACATTCCTTTGAGCATACCGACATTTATCACGGCAAGACATACAAACTGCGCCGCGAAGTTTTGCCACTTACGTTCACGGAAAAAGTAGAACACAAGAACCGTCAGAACACCTGCGCCGTAGTAATCGACCATTGCAAGCGTTCCCACAGCATAGCTCACAAGCACTATGACCGCCGCCAGCACCCAGCCGAGAACACGCTTTTTCAGCTTTCGCGCTTTTTCTATAAGAATTATCGCGAGCAGAGCGATAAGGAACGTCCACAGCACATTCTGATGAAACGGATAGAACGCCATTCCGCCGTAGAAAAGGTCGAACGGAACCTCCGTTATTACTGCGCATATCAGAAGTCTAAGAACGTATTTCTTCACGTTTGAGGTATGAGAATACCCCTCCGCTATCATAAACGCAAATATCGGAAACGCAAGCCTGCCGATGCAGTTTAGCCATTCAGCCTCAGGGAAAAGCGTTGCCCAAAGGTGGTCGCAAAGCATAAAAAGCATCGCAAGGATATGGAGGGTGAACGAGCTTACGCCCTTAAATTTTGTCATATGAGAAGCTCCTCGGGGACTACAGCCGCCATTTTTTCATAAGCCTTTGCGCTCGGGTGGAGGTGGTCGCCGCTGTCATAGCCGGGGGCAAAAGCGGCAGGATTTTCGGGATCGCGGAGTGCCGCATCGAAGTCAACACAGCCATCGATCTCGTCCGTAGTTCTTATCCAATCGTTGAACTCACAGCGGAGCTTGTCACGGAAATCTGCATAGGTTCGCCAGCCGTAGATAGGCAGAAGCGTTCCTGCATAAACTTTGAGGTTCTGCTCACGTGCGGTCTTTATGTAGCCGCGCATACCCTCGATGAGGTCTTCCGCTGTCGGGAGGTCGCTCCACGGGCGGAACTTGTTCTCCATTACGCCGACAGGGTGGATAATATCATTGATGCCGTGCTGAATGAGAACGCCGTCTGCGCCTGCGACTTTGATCTCACGCGGAAAACGCACCGAGCCTTTCAAGCCATAGGAATCGTAGGTGATGTTGTCATACTGGCGGAGGATTCTTGTGCCGCTCGCCGCACGTCTTATAACGGAGCGATGCGTCAGACCGAGCGCCGCCGTGCGGATAAGCAGATAATCGGGCCAGCTCTGCGCCGTGATAGAGTCGCCGAAGCAAATCAGCGCCTTGTTCTCGTCACTCGTGAGAACATCAACGCCCGAAAGGAAATAGTATGTGTTCGTGGTTTTCGAGGTGTCCTCGGGGAGTTCCTTTTCCTGCGTACAGTCACCGATAGCGAAGAACGCTCTCGAAAGAGGACCGGTGATAACAACGCCCGATCGCATCTCAGTAAAGCCTTTGAGATAGAACGAAACTGCGATATCATCACCTGCACCGACGGTAAATTCTATCTCATCGCTGTATAAGTCCTCACCTGCGTGAAGAATAACATCGGGTCTGCCGCCGAATGTAACGGGGGTCGAGGTTTCGGGGTGGATAAGGCTTCCGCCTGCGCCGAGGGCAACGCTCACACGGTTGAGAATAACGTCCTCGCTCGAGCAGAAGTTATCGAAATGCAGACGAATCTTATTTCCTGCAAAAGGTATGCTGACGGGATAGCGAAGCGTCAGATCCTTTGCGTAGTTCTCGGGTCTGCGCTCTGCGATAGAGATAGCGTTTCCCCACGCGCACACCCACTTTAGGTTCTCCATAGTTTTCTCCTTTAAACTGCAAAATCAAAAGCCGCATACTTTTTGTGCGGCTTTTGTCTTTAGGGGTTCTCTAAAAACCGAAACAAAATAATACTTCGTATTATTCGCAAATTTTCGTTGGGACTTTGCGCAGCTTCAAGGCAGCGAAACGCAGTATAATACTACGGAATACATTCCGAATGTATTTCAAGTTTCGCTAACGAAGAAGATGTGCAAAGTCGTAGAAAATTTGCCGTGAGGGAGGTTTTTAGAGGTTCCCTTTATCGATTTTGTCTTAATTAAAACATATTGTTGCGAATTTCCTTTGATGCGTAAGCGCCTTCAAGGGTCTGTCCGGGAACATCGGGGTGAAGTCCGTCACGGAGATACTTGCCCGTGCCGCCGATGACCTCAAACTTTTCGCATATTCCGCTGTTGTGGAAGCAGTCGATGATCTGTGCGCTCATTGCGCCTGCGACCTTGCGCATAATTTCTATCTGCTTTTCGATCTTTGCATTATGCTCGGGCGTTGCGGTCTGGATAGGCGTAAGCACGAAAACTCTCGCCTGCGGATACTCTTCCATTATCGTCTGCAAGCACCAGCGCATAGCTCCTGCCTCGGTGAAAAGGTCGATATTTTCATTGTTTTCAAGTGACTTTCCCGTGAGAGCCTTTTCGGGGTCGCCAAGGTCGCCGATGAGGTCATTCGTACCCATGGCGAATGCGAAAACATCGGGAACGGGGTGTTCACCGCTCTTTACCTCTGCGATAAAGCGCTGGATATGTACAACCGCGCAGTTATTAGCTCGCTTCTGCAGTTCAACGAGGTCGTCCGTAGGCTCCCAGCCGTCGCTTATTCCCGCAAAATCGGGGGCATTGAAATCCTGAGTTTCAACGCTGCCCTTTTCGCAGGTCAGAACTCTCTTATACCAAACGGAGCTGCCGACCGCAACATTGTGGTGCGAAGCAAAGCCGAGGTTCTTGTAAACGTGATAAGACCACTGGTTGCCCTGCGTGATGCTGTCGCCGTCAACGCCGAAATGAAGTTTTGAAAAATCGGTATCAAACATAGTTATAACTCCTATACTGTTAATTTTCCTAATATAATTATAGCCGAAATGCGGAAAATGTCAACCATTATTTTATGCGGCAGGTTTTGAGCAAGGCTTTCCGTTCGTCCGTAATTCGGTAGCTTTCGACAGCCTTTTGTATGGACTTGTTGTGCGTCCACTTGGGGAGCTTTTTTGCCTTTATCACCTCAAATGCGGCTTCATACTGCTTCGCGAGTGCGGTCGCCATATACCATGCCTGCATCATTCGGATATAATATTCCTCCGACTCGACCGAAATGACAAGCTCCATTTGCCACGGTTCAAATTCTTCATCGAGGAAATGCCGCATTAACATTCCCATGGCAAAACGGACGGTGTAGGTTTCGTCCGACTTTATCCACTTTTTTATATATTCAAGAAGCGCAGGCTTGTTTTTCTCAAAAATTTTCGGCGAAATTCCGTCGCATACCGCCCAGTTGTTTATATACGGCAGAAAGCGTTCGGTTTCCGCTATCGCTTTATCGAAATCTTTTTCAATCGAAATTATAAAGCCGTGGAGATTGTTTTCCTCCTGATACTTATGCGGAAGTGCGGAAAGAAACGCTTCGATGCGCTCATCTTTCGCATATTTTTTTGCAAGCTTGCGAAGTTCGGGACTGCGAACGCCGATGAAGCTGTTTTTGTCAAGCGTCGGCACGAGCGAGGCACTGAAATCGCGGTATTTTTCGTCTTGGAGCGCCAAAAGCTCGGTTTCTATCTCGTTTATGATATCGCTCATAAATTTCTCCTCTGTTTTTGGTATAAAAATAACATTGCTGTCAAAACTATGCTTTGAAAAGGCATTTGCCTTATAATAAGTTACCTATTTAATGAAAGGTGGACATAATCAATGAAAAAATTTTTCAGCAAAGAAAATCTCGGCGGAAAAGGTTTTATATCCGCTTTGTGCGTTTGTATCCTTGCAGCCGGCGGTATCGGACTTTATTCCTACCGAAAGGCGGCGGACAAGCTCAATGAGGAGCTTATCGATATGAACAAGCCGAGCGTTACCGAAAAGGCAGACGGTGCGGAACAGGCAAACGCCGAGCAGGAACAGGTCAAGAAGACCGAGAAAGCGCCCGAGGAAACCACAGCCGCCGAGCCTGCCGAAACTGAGCAGACGCAGAAAAGCAGTGCATACAATGTTTTCGTTCGTCCCGTGAACGGCGAGATCGTGTGCGAATTTTCGGGCGGCGAGCTCGTCAAGTCGAAAACGCTCAACGTTTGGAAGACTCACGACGGCGTTGACATCGCAGGCAAAATGGGCGAAAAGGTCAAGAGCATGACCTCCGGCACAGTAACGCAGGTCTACAACGACCCTATGCTCGGCGCGACCGTTGAGATCGACCACGGCAACGGACTTATCGGCTTTTACTCCAATCTCTCGGAGGATATCGCCGTGACTTCGGGTCAGACCGTTTCCGCAGGAACAGTAATCGGCAGCATCGGTGACACCGCCGAGGGTGAGATCGATGATGAAACGCATCTCCACTTCGCGCTCAAAAAGAACGGCGAGTGGATCGACCCTATCGCTCTTATCTCGGGTGAGGGAAGCTGAAAATTATAATAATTAATGCCGTTTGGATCAACGCCAAACGGCAATTTTTTTATTCGGGTATTCTCCAATCGATAGGCTCGATGCCCTTTGAAACAAGGAACTCGTTCGTCCTCGAAAAATGTCTGTTGCCGAAAAATCCGTTGTAAGCGGAAAGCGGACTTGGGTGCGGAGATTCGAGGATAAGGTGCGCAGGATTTGTGATGAGCGACTTTTTCGAGCGCGCATTTCCTCCCCAAAGTATGAAGACCATAGGCTTTTCGCGCTCGTTGAGAAGCTGTATAACTCGGTCGGTGAAAATTTCCCAACCCTTGCCCTTATGCGAATTCGGCTGTCCCTCACGAACGGTCAGCACCGTGTTCATAAGCAAAACGCCATTCTGCGCCCACGAAATAAGCTCGCCGTGGTGCGGAGGTTCGATGCCAAGGTCGCTTTTCAGCTCCTTGAAAATATTCTGGAGCGAGGGCGGCTGAGGTGTGCCTTTCTGCACGGAGAAGCAAAGTCCATGCGCCTGACCGGGCTGGTGGTAAGGGTCCTGTCCGAGAATTACCGCTTTAACATCGCTGTAAGATGTATATTTCAGCGCATTGAAAATGTTATACATACTCGGATAAATTCTGTAGTGCGAATACTCGCTGATAAGGAACTGTCGGAGTTTGAGGTAGTATTCCTTGTCAAACTCGCCTTTAAGAAGTTCGTCCCATTCGTTTCCTATATTGACCATTTTAATTTCCTCAACTTGTTCTGATTTGTACAAACGCTGCATCGAGAAGCGCTATCGTATCGTTCCAGCGTATATCGGACGCAGACGCGCCGAAAACTATGCACACAACATCGTGGTCGAAGCGCCTTGCGGTCGCAACAACGCAGTAGCCTGCTTCATCGGTCATACCCGTTTTCATTCCGTTTGCGTACATATAATAGCAATCGCTGTAGTCGTGGATAAGCTTGTTGGAATTTTCCCACGAAGCGCCCTCGCCCGAAAGGAACGTTACATACTCGCTCGGTGTTGAAGCCGATTCGACAAGCAGAGGGAACTGCTGCGCATAGAGCGTTACTCGGAGCATATCCTTGACGGTGGTGTAGTGGTCGGCATCGTGGAAACCGTCGGGCGCGGAGAAATGGGTGTTTTCGCAGCCGATGTTTTTCAGCGTTTTATTCATTTCGTCCATAAAAAGCTTTACAGCACCGTCAGCGGAGAGGTTTTCGTCCTCGCCGAGAACACGTCCGATATTCGCCGCCGCGCAGTACGAAGCGTCATTGCCCGAGGGGAGCATCATTCCGTCAACTATCATTTTAAGGTCAAGCTCGTTTCCGACACTGAGCATCGCAAGGCTCGAACCCTCGTTGACCATACTCTGCTCGTCTCCGACTTTGAAAACCATATCGTCGGTCGCATTTTTTATAGTTACGGCAGAGGTGAGAATTTTCGTCGTGCTCGCCGGGTAGCATTTTTCGTCCGCGTTTTTCGCATAAAGCACCTTGTTTGCGGTCGAATCATAGACGATAGCGTACTCCGAACGGATAATCATATCTATCGGAAGCGTTTCGGGAATATCTATCTTTATTTTTCGTATATTTTCGGCAAGAGGGTCTTCGGGTTCGGCGGCTTCGGTGATCTTCTGCACCTCAACGACCTCGCCGTTTTCGTCAATGACGGTCTGCGTACTGCTCTCGTCCTGCGTTTCAAGGCAGACATAGCCGTCCGTCTGAATTTCGAGCGGAACTTCGCTGTTGTTGCCTATCGTTATCAGCACGACAACTCCGACGACGAGCACCGCAACGCCGAGAAACGAACCTATCTTAGCCTGAGCCGCGCGCTGACGGCGTTTCGCTTCGGGCGAAAGCTGCTTTTTACGCCGCTGAGCGGAAGCTTTTTTATTATTCTTTTTATTTGACATTCTATGTACCTCAATATCGATAAAACGGAAAAACTATACAATTATATTGTACCTTAACGCCGCTCATTTGTCAAGAATAAATATTGCATCAAGCAGAATTTATTAATATTTTGTTAAAACAGACTTGTGCGCTTGACTTTATCATAGAATTATAGTATAATATATAGTTGTAATATGCGGATATGGCGGAATCGGCAGACGCGCCAGATTCAGGTTCTGGTGGTAGCAATACCGTGTGTGTTCAAGTCACATTATCCGCACCACGCAGAATAGGCACTTTCAAGGCTTTAACGGGTTTTGAAGGTGCTTGTTTTTTTGTGAAATTCTAACTCTTTTCTAACACTCGTTATCATCTAACGCCTTATTTATCTTTTCAGCCATACTGACCTTTGAGGAGTATTCAAGGTGGGAATATATGTTACCCGTTGTAGCAATATCACTATGCCCTAACCACTCCTGAATCTCTTTTAAGTTGCACCCCGACTTTATAAGGAAGCTCGCTGCACTATGCCTTAGATCATGGAATCTGACCATAGGCAGATCACTTTTTGAAATTGCTGTTTTGAACTTATGTGATATATAATCAGGTCTGAATGGTTTACCATCATCAAACTTGCATATATAATCATTATCGTTATAACAATCTCCGAAAAGCTCCCTCATCTTGTCTTGATGTGCTTTCAGCTTTATAAGATATGTCTTTACGCCCTTTGTAAGCGGAAGCGTCCTCAAACTTGATTTCGTTTTAGTTGTATCATCATACAATGTACCGCCAGTTTTTGATAAAGCCGTGTGCCGTACAGAAATAGTGTTGTTCTGAAAATCAACCGCATCCCACTTCAAGCCAAGAACTTCACTCCTGCGAAAACCATAATGAACAGTCAGAAATATACAACTTTCAATTTCGTTCCCTTTGAATATCTCCAACACCTTTTTAAGCTGATCTTCATTATAAAAGTTACCGACAAAACGCTTCTTTTTAGGAATAATCACTCTGTCAGCAGGATTATAGGGTATGATATTCATTTTCATAGCATAGTCAAGAGCTTTATGTATGTTGGCATGGTGCTTATGTATTGTCGAGGCTGACAAGCCTTCATCAAGCATTGCATTGTAATATTCTTGAATGTGCATTGGAGTAAGCTCATCAAGATTTACATTAAGCCGATCAAAAAAAGGCTTGATATGCTTGTTGAAGTTGATACAATATCCATCATATGTTGTGGACTTGATATTATTTTTAATTGTCTTAAGCCATTCTTCCATAAATGCAGTAAATTTATGTTTGTCGGAAACGATTATCTTTGTCTTTTCATATTCCGCAATCAGTTTATTTAATGCCTGTTCCGCTTTGCGTTTATTATTCTTGACCTCCATATCAAGAGATATCCATTTTTGCTTTCTTTTACCGTCCTTGTCTTTAAAATTAAGTACGGCATAATACTTATTATTTTTTATTTGCAAACTGCCTGTCATTTTATAACCTCCATAAAAAAACAAACCGTCTGCCGTTTGACAATATCATTATAACACAGCAGACGGTCATAACACAACATATTAATTTGAATTTTTCAAAAACTCTATAACTCTGAATTTTGGAATAATATGCTCTTTACCTATTCTTATACTCTGAATAGTATTTGTGTTTAATAGCTCATACGCCTTATTTCTTCCTATGTGCAGCATTGAAGTAAGATCGTTAACACTAACTACATCGGAGTATTCACTAAACATTGTACTTTCGATTTGTTCCATATTTCAACCTTATAAATCATTCTTTATAGCATCAAGCATCGAAATAACATTGCTTATTTCTGCTTTGGCTTTATCTATTTTCATATCTTTTGGAGTATAATCAATTATGTTGTTCTTGATAACTCCCTCGGCGAAAGTATCGGGGTTTTGATTTTGTAATAAATTCAAATGTCTGACATAATACCCTATCCCTTGACCTATTTCAAGCGAACGGTAAATATCCCAGTAAAAGGCTATATCAAGTGTAGCACAACAAATAAAAATCGCAAGGTGCTTTTCACATCTTGCGTTCAATTCACTATACTTTTCCTTGATACAGTCCTGACAGATAAACGATCTGTGCTGAATGGAGCATTTAAAGAACTTGTCATCGGTCTTGTCCTTATCACAAAATCTGCAATGATAAACCGTTCTCGGCTCTTTTATAGTACATTTCTTTTTCTTATTCAACCTCAATACCCCTCTTTTTTAAACCTTGCTTTAAAGCCTCTGTATGCTCTTGATTTTCCTGTAACCTTTCAGCGGTTTCAGCATAAAAATCACGTTCAAACGGCTGATTACCCAACCCATAAACAATAATTTCATCAAGGTTATAGTCATTACGTCCATTGTCCAGCGGTGCAGTATTGTGAACGGCTATCCCGTTTTGGATTTCTGTCACGTCCATATTATTACGATCTATCAAACCACCGTTCTGCATACGTCTTTTATAATATTGTGGATTGTAAGCGTCATAAACACTTGTCTGTACGGCTTCAGCCATATTCTCCGTTACGGCATCGGCAACTTCATTTGTCATTGTATCTTGCACCTGTTCTTCTATGTGTTTGAACAGGGCGTTTATATTTTTAAAAGTCATTTTGTTACCTGCTTCCTTTGTGAACAAATTAAAAACATCAGTTATTTTCATAAGAATAATTGATGCTTTTGTTCTTTAGCTAAATGAATATAAATTTATTTTTCAAAATTTATCCACAAACATTGTTTTTTTTATAAATATATGTTATAATTAAAATAAAATACAGTTTTAGACGGGGGATTATAACTATATGCTCAATAAAAAATATACAATTTTTCTTTTAGTTGGTTTATTGGGATTGCTTTTAGGAAATTGGGTTAATCAAATCATATCACCAACAATAAATGTCACATGGCTACAAACCATTATAAATATCCTTTCAAATATCATTTCTTCTGTTAGCATAGGTCTTATTGTAGGATATATTAATGCAAAAATAAAAATCCCTGAGAAAATATCAGACCAATTAAGCAAGAAGGGAATGGAAAATCTAATTAATGAATTAATATCGCGTGATAATGTATTAACTGAATACAAAAAAGATAGCTTACATAAATTGGTGCATATTGGTTCAGAATATCGTACTAATACAATATATAATGCTGAGGCATATATATCAGATGGCAAGGTAGTTGTAGAAACAATTATGAGTTATACAGTTCACTATCTTAGTAAAAATAAACCTAAAATCGAAGTTCGATTTGATACGAAAACCAGTTCTGCGGAATATATAAAAATTATAAACCCTGAAAATAGTAATGATTATGAACAAATTAATTTGGAGCAAGGTAAATTTGATGAATCTAAAGCTCATGGAACAGGATTAATTTATCATAAATCATGTGAAATTCCCAAAAGGTTTAAAAAATATAATACATTAAAAATTGAAAAGAAATTTAAATTCATAGGAGAAGACCACTGGATAAATTATGGTATTATATTAGAACATATTACGGAAGGTATTAATTTTAATTTAACGCTTTCTCCAGATTTAAGTATTAAGGAGACAACTATTTTTGAAGATGCAAATTTGTATTCTAAACGTAATACAGGTAAGGGGATTAATATTAATTCAACAAAAACTTTATCACAATATAGCGGCTTTTTAATTACGATTAGCAAAGTCAATAAGTAAATCATGTATTTCTTTTTCATCCATTTGATTTAATATATTATCAATATATTTAATTACTTTTTCTATTTCTGAATGAGAATATTTTTGACATAAATAATAATACAGTAATTTAGCATCTTCTACTATTGCGCTTTCTCCTCGTAATTCAATAGAAGTAGAAATTAAGTTACTGAATTTATTAACCGAAAAATTAAATGTATATAACATAAACACCATCCATTCTACTATAAACTTTTTTTAATAAGGTTGATTGTTCTTATTTTATCATTTTTTCTCATTGTATTATGTCATAACAAACAACCTAAGAATGTTTTTGAAAGCGACAAACTAATATTTTGACTCTTATTCATTTGTTACGCTAATTAATATAGTAATTGTTTTTTATATATCCCAACCTTCAAATTCAACAACCGACCCATCAGGAAAAGTCATCTTTTTAACTTCTTCTTGCTCAGTTCCTTTATTCTCAACTGTGAGCTTGTATTCGCTTTCTATTTCATAAACCTTGCCATTGGTCTCTATTTTTCTATGTTCAATAAATGACGTTTTATTATCATCGTAAACAATTTTATACGGTATAACTCTTTTAACAAGAGGTTCAATATACATTCTGTTTCTGTCATTTTCGGGAACGTGAACTTTAACACGTTCACCAACTTCATGAACTAAACCGTCATTAAGTTTAATTGTTTTCTCCGTACCCGTACCATACCTAATTTTATATTTGCCGAAATTCTCATCTTTAATATCTGTAGTAGGTTCAAACAATACATCCAAGATAATACCCGAATAGGTTTTATCATAGGGGGCGGCTTTAACACTATTTTCAGCAATACGAGAAGCTTCATATAGTATTAATTCAGAAATATCTCTATTCATTTTATCACTCGCTTTACTGATTTGATGTTCTTACAACAATAAAAACAAGTCCGTGAATGACGTATTTACGTTATTCACGGACTTGTTTTTTGTTATGAAATTTGAATTGTAATCTTATTAAATAGAATTTTTATCTTTTAAAAAATTATATCTTTTTAGAAGCACTAATAGATTTAATATTAAATGTATAAACAACGCATAGATTATCAAACTATATATACTAAAGGAACTTATTTGACATCGGTAATTAATTTGGTAAATAATCCAATTATTATCGTTAAATAACTGATAAAACATACTCAATACCAATAAAATGACACATAAAAATATTTCGTAACTCACTATAATTTGAGACTCTTTTATAACGCTTTTGGTAATTTGGGTTTTTGAAGCTTCTGATTTTTTTACAGACTTGTATTCATCATAAAAAGCCATATAAGCAAAAAACATAGAAATAAGTATTGATATGGATACAGATATATTATCAATTATACTTGCATCAACCATACTTACAAGATTTAATGTTTGTGCTAATAAAATAGGAATTACAATAAAAAGATTTATCAATCTATGTTCAAAAACAATTTCTTTAAAATAAGATTTAAGGATTCTTCCAACATTTATATAAGAAAGCGAAGAAGAACTTATACTAAAGACTATAATTGTTAAAACAATATATAAATAGGGACTACTTATTACATTCAATAAGAATCTTTTCAATAACATCATCCTTTTCTGAATCTACATAAAAACATGCAGTATTGTTCTGTTTAATTACGCAATTATTTATTGGAATAATAATTTTAGTAGCATACAAATATTCTCTCACATTTTCGTCCATTGTTTCAAAAAGTTTTAACGGTGGTACTCCATCCTCATCTTTAAAAACCTTACTTATATCTTCTGTTATACGAGTGCTGTAATAGGCATTATAATTTAAGGTCTTGCTGGAAAAGTTTACAATAAGATTGTCTATTGTTTCATCATCGCTTGTAAGTCCATCAACTTTACTAATTTTTCGTTGCTTAACAAAAATGTCATACAAAAAATTCTTGTTTGAGAACAATGGCTTTTTAAACGTACTAACTTTACGAGAAGTTTGTAAAGTAGCTTTTTCTCCGTATTCATCTAATAAATCATAATTACTTTCCTTATAAGTTTCGATACTTAAACTTTTGATTTCATCCCTTTCCAAAAGCTTTTTTAATAGATTGTGAGGAATAACATTTTTTACTTCTGAACACAACAGCTGATCAATTGATTTAACCATGGTAGATAAATGTTTTTTTATAACGCTGGAAATGCCATTTCTACCTAAAGACTGAGTTATTAAAATTGCTGTGTCTTTTTCAGGATTAAAAAATAATGCAAACCCAAAAGGCATTACAGGAGCTTGAGACTGTGACATTTTAGTGGTATTAGACGTATCCTCTGAATCAACTATTTCTGCTTCTACACCATATTCACCTGTTTTTACAATAGCTGTAACAGATTTATAATATAATTCGTTATCTACCGAATGTTCGTTTACGTTAAGTCTTATTGTGCGAAACAGACGTTCATTTTGTTTATCATTAACATAATTTTTAGCAGTTGAATAAAAATAGTTATAAAGGTGTTTTTCTAAACTTTTTCCTAAAATATCTCCTAAAGGAATATATGTAGGTTTTTTAGTTTTTTTATCTATCTTTGTGCTATCTGATATTCTGAAAGTATAATATGCAAGTGAAACTTTTGCCATATTGATATCTCCTTAAATAGTATTTTATTACATAATACTACATAAAAGAGTAAATTTCAATATTTTGTAAGCGAAATTGTATTTTTTGACAAAAACATACATATTAATAGTACATTTTGCTAAAACATAGAACATATGTTCTAATACTATTATACTTTATTTTGATCGACTTGTCAAGAGCTTTTTCAAAAAATTATACGCCCCACTAATCAGCAGGGCGTATTTTATAAACTCACCTTAAATTGCTGTATATAATTTTGTCTGCGGCATTATGAAGATTAGCTCTGAGTTCTTTAGCCAAATCATCACTATTTCTAACAGGATTATTGATAACAATATCACCGATAGTAATATTAGCTGCGTTATTGTTGTTAACATTGCTCATATGTTCTCTGTCAGCACCAACACCGTTTCTTTGCTTCATTGATTCATAAGGGTCAAGCTTATTCATAGGTGAATTATTAAGTATCTGCATAGCATTTTCAAGATTTAAAGAACCATCTTTCAATCCTAACTTTTTCTCCAAGTTTGAAAAGAAAGCTTCAATTACAGAACCAGCTTTTTCTTCGGGCTTTTTACCTTTAACTTCGGAAGTTTCATCGCCGATATCCACCCTTTCAAGCCTTTCAAGATTACCGCTGATAACAACTTCATCTTTACCACTCTTGCCGTTAGTTTTAGACTGTTTATTATCAGTATTGGTATTTGTTGTTGTATCAGTCTGCTTATCGTCCTTTTTCGCAGTTTCAACAGCGTTGACTAATTCATCAATGTCAATTGCTTTTCCGTCTTTATCAGTCCATACACCGTTCTTGTAAGTAGCACCCTCAAGGTGAGCAAGCATTTTCCAAACATCAGAATTTGATTCGCCCTGATTGGGATTGAGATATTTGTCCAAAACGTCTAACAAAATGTCAAAACGTTTTTCGCTGTTATCTTTCTCTGTTTCAAGGTTATCAATTATACTGTCATAAGCTTCAGATTCTTTGGTTTTGACATCTTCTAACGCCTGTTTCTGCTTTTCAAGAATGTTTATCTGCTTTTCTTGCATCAGTTTATCAAGATTTTCCTGTGCTTCCTTGACCTTTTCATCATCAACCTTGAATGAAATACTACCGTCAGAACCGTAAACCTGCCTTGTGCTTTGACTTGCTTTTTCAAGTTCTTTTCTTGCCTTTTCAATATCAAGAGCTTCCTGTTCCTTGTCGTTAGCATCTTTAAGAGCGTCAATCTTTTTCTGAATTGCATCAATTTCAGCTTTAAAAGCCTTTTCAGTTGCTTCCTTTTGTTTCTTGAGTTTCTTAATGCGCTCATCGTAAAGGTCAGAATAATCATCTTTCAGCTTCTTGATATAAGTCTGCTCTTCTTCGGCAGCAGTCTTAGGTAATTCTGCAAGCTTATCAGAATATTTTACACGCCGTTTTTCAAGCTTTTTAAGGTCATCTTCGTGACCCTCAACACCACCCTGAACAATTTCATTGATACGACCGTCAATCTCATTAAGGATTTCCTGATAACCACTACGAATATACTCAAACTTATCTTCAATGTGCATTTCAGAAGCATTATTTACGGCTTCATCAAGCACCATCCATTCAGCCTGAATATTATGTAATGCAATATCCCAATCATCGCAAGCCTTGATAATACTTTGAATATTCTCAGTTGGTTTATCAGTTTCAAGACTCTTTACATCAGCATCGGAAACATCAACATCGCTATCGACTTTAAGAATAATTCCCTTTGTGTCAGCTTTGAGAATATCATCAGAACCAACTAATGTATTAAGATAATCATTTAAAGTCTTTTCATCAAGAACTGTACCATCGGGGAGAATAGGTGTGTAGTGAACAGCTACATATTTACCGTGTTCTTCATCACCTTGCCATAAGAAGTCAAATGACGAATAAACAGTAGCAGTTTCACCGTCTTCAGCATCATACCCAGCTTTACGCATTGTTTCAGCATTGACCTTTGGACGTTTGGTAAGGTCAACATTTCCAAGCTGATATAACTCCTGCATTGTCTGATTTAACTCATTCAAATTATCAATATCTGACTGACTTATAAGGCTTGTGAGTTTGCCGTCCATAGCCTTGTCAATATCATTCTCAAGACTTGAAATTCTGTCTTCAAAGTCATTCTGCTGTTCATCATAGAAATTATCGGCAAGTTGTTTACGTCCTTTGTAAACCTCTTCCTCGTATTTCCAAAGGTCATCCTGATAGTCGGCAAGCCCGTCATAAGCCGTATGAGCAGCAGACAAAAGCCAAGAGTAATAGTCTTCGTTTTTCTCCTTCTGATCCATATTGAATTCATGCTGTTTTTCAGCATATTCAGCTTCAAAATCAAGGACGGATTGAGGCTTTTCTGTTTTGTCACTACCAAATTCGGGCGCATCAAGACTTGTAACACTTCCGTTTATTTTGTCTATCAGTTCGGAAATAGCGGTAATATTTTCTCCACGTTTTGTAAGTTCAAGGGTAATTGCAGATATTCTATCTGTAATATCCTGTGTTTTATTTGGAACTTGATTTAACGCTTCGTATTCTTTTGTTAAATCTGCAATAGCATTCTTCTCTTCGTTTAACTGAGTTACAAGATCGGACTTTTCTGCTTCAAGATCAAGCTCAATGGCTTTCCTTTTCTGCTTATTAAGCTGTTCATAAGCCTGTTTATTGAGTGTAACGGCACCTGTTTCACTATCAACAACAAGAGCCTGTGCATACCCAGCATCGGTCAATTCTTGAATTGTGCTTGCCGAAAGCTGACCGTGCTTTTTCTGTTCTTCCAATGCAGATGTAAATGTTTTCTGCGCCTTAGTGAAGTTTGAAGCAGATTTTGACAGATCATCATAAGCCTTTTGCAAGTCTTCAAGTGACTTGGAAGCCGTTTCATTTGATTCAGCAGTTGCATCAGCCACATTCTGTATTTCATCTGAAACACTATCTTCAATGCCACGATAGGACTTTTCAAAATCGGGCATCATATCAAGCAAAACCTGTTCAATATCGAGTGAAAAAGCTGTACTGTCCTTTTTATCACCCAAGCCAAGCGATTCAAGGAACTTATCTCTGAATTCTTTGTATGTGTCCTGCGTTACGTTATCAAAATTTATCCCGTTATCAGTTTCAAAATTGAAAAGTTTTATCGCATTTGTGTATTTATTACCAGTTTCATATATATCTTTGATATCATCGGTAACAACTTTCTTATACGCTTTCTGCTTTGCCAGCAAGGAATTATAAAACTTTTCTTCAGCATCATTCAAACCTTTTGTGACCTTGATAGAAGTTATCTCATTAAGTATTTCGTTAAGGTTCTCATACTGTTCAAGCGTATTGCTTCCTTTTAACTTTATCTGTGCTAAAGGATTATCCTTTGTGGGATTTGAAATGCTGAATTGTTTCAGAATATCATTGAAATTGTCAGAAAAATCGTTTAAAGCATCTTTAGTGACCTGTGTAACAACATTAGCTTGCGGAATAACAGCGTTTTCAGATGAATTATTTCTGCTTGTGAGAACTTTCTTTGCATCTTCGTAACTATCTTTGTTTTCTGTCAGCCAAGTTTCAGCAGAATTGATACGATTTTTGGTTATCTCATCATCAAGCAAGCCTAAACCTTTTTCACGTTCAAGATTTACTTTTTCAATTGCTTCTTTCTCAAAACCATAGGTTTCAATAAGGGTTTCTTTCCATTTATTAAGCTCCTCGGTTTTCTTGGAAACATCGCTTTCGCTGTCAACAATATTTATATATTCCTGTCTAAGATTTGCAAGTGATGTTGCCTGTTCATTGTATTTTTCAGCAGATTCAACAGCGTTCTTTCTTGCTTCTTCCTGTTCACGCTGTACTTTCTGATATATTGAAACAAGTGCTGTAAATGCCATTGTCAAAACCATAACGGGGTTAGCACTTATAGTCACAAACAAAGCTTTCATCGAACCGTTAAGGCTGAATGTTGAAACCGCTGCCTGCTGATTTGCTTGTGTTATTCCAAGTGTTGCAAGTTTTTGTCTTGCCTCTGCTTCGGTCGTTCCGTCAATGGTCAATGCCTTTACCATTTCGCTTTCAGTAAGTTTGCTGTTGCTAAGTACAAGCTTTAACTGCTTATCCGACAAACCGCTCAAAACCAGACTGAACGATGCAAACTGTTCTTTTGTCATTGCGGAACTGCTTGAAACCATATCCATTGCATAGCTTACATTCTTCACATCGGTTATCATACCTGCAAAACCGTTTTTGGCTGCTACGATACCTTTTGCAAGCGCATAAAAAGCTGCTGATTTAATAGCTGTCTGCAACACTTGATATTCGTCTGTGAACTGCACAAGACCCGTTGCAGCATCAGTTATATCACCTACAAAACCATTCGGAATAAGGTCGTTCCACAAATTCTTCATTGCATTGCTCAAAGCAGCCGACTTTGATTCAATGCTATCAAGATAAGCGTCATATTTACGTTGTGCCTGACCTGCGGAATCTGCACTGACTTCCATGAGTTCATTTATTCTGTTCCAGTTCTCTACCAAAGAAATAAAGGTGTTTTTATGGTGCGTACCTGCGAATGTGAAACCGATAGAGTTTTTCTGTACATCATTCAGCTTGTCCCATTTTTCAACAAGTTCATCAATAATGTCAGTTACATCTTTAAATTCACCTTTGCTGGTTCTTATGTTCATACCAACAGTCTTTAACATTTTTTCAACATTGTTAAGCGACTCCGTGATATTTTCTGTACTGCCGTCTTCAAGTTCAATTTCATATTTGCCAAGCTTGACATTATACAATCTTGTCAGAATACCATTCAAAGAAGTTGCAAGCTCCGACTCCGATTTTCCCGTTGTATCACGAAGTCCCGATATAATAGCACCAAGCCTGTCAATATTAAGTCCTGCAAGCTGGGCGTTTTGTGCCGTTTCACTCATTGCCGTTGACAGCTTGCCTGCAACTGTCATTGATGCCGTATCCAATGCAGAAAGTTTTGAAACTACATTTTCGATCTCATCACTTGGAAGCTTGTAGGCATTTGCAATTGTAACAAGGTTTTCAGCGGAAACGTCCATATTCTCAAAGCCTATCTTTGAAAGATATACTGTACTTTTTAAATAATCGTCAATTTCTTCGGCAGCCTTGCCCGTTCTCAAAAGTGTTTCATAAGCACCTTCCAATTCTGAAATATCGACCTTAAAATCAAATGATTTTTCCGAAAGATCAGCAATTGTTTTATTGGAACTTTCTCTTGAACCACCGGTTATCATTGAGAGGTTTGTAGCATATTTATCATACTCTTTGACTGCTTCCGTTGCCTCCTGCGCAGCCTTGCGAATAGTATTCAAAGCTGTTTGAGCCGAAACCACAAGTCCGATATTATTAAGTGTTTTGTTAAGAGTATTTCCCAAAGTAACCGTTTCATTGTTTGCCGATTTTACGCTGTTGCTCAATCCCGATAACTGTTTTTGCGCATTTTGGGTCTTGACCTCTATTTCAACAGGTTTCCTATTTATCTGTGAAACAGCCTGTTTATACTGTTTCTTCAAATCCTTCTGTCTGATCTTCAAGTCTACATATAACTGCCTTTTCTGCTTATTTAAAGCTGTTATCTGTTTCTGTATTTCAGCATTTGTTTTACTGTTATCAAGCTTTGCCTGAAGTCTTAATTGTTTGAGTTGACCTTCTATCTTTTTTATATCGGCATTTATCCTTGTTACAGAATCTTTTGTATCAAGACCTGCTGTGATTTTTATGTTTAGTTGATTATCTGACATTTTGTTTTCCTTTCGTTTTTTAATTGACTTCTTTATTCTGTTATGATATAATATTATTAAAGAAAAAAATATCGGAGGTGTGGTAATGTTACAGTTAGCTTTCAGCGGTTGTGCTTTTGAGCGTCTTCATTGCGTTGATTTACGCTGTGACTGCGGAAATATCATATCTCTTGATACTGATGATTTTTCAGAAGTAAGATCGGACTATGTTGTTATAAAATCCAACATTCCGATCACTTGTGAAAAATGCGGTCGCACATATCACCTTAAATCAGGTCGCATTTCAAAAGAACCGCAAGCAAACATTAAACCGAAAACCACACCCCAGACAATTTCAACAGAACAGTTATTAAACGCTGTAATATATAATTGATACCGTTTTATATTTTCACATATAATGCGGTATTTTTTATACAATAAAATCATCGTTTAATCGTGACATAAGTATTCTCTGTTTAATTTTTATTTTTCTTTCTCTTTCTATGCAGTTCCTTGTGTTCTTCAGACGTTACCCACATAAGATTATCCGCTCTGTTATTCAAAGCGTTACAATCTATATGATGTACTATTTTCTTATGCTTGGGATTATCAATAAATGTTTCAGCAACAAGCTTGTGAAGCCGTATGCTCTCTTTCTGACCTTTGCATTTAGTCAGCTTAACATATAAATAATCCATTTTGCCTTTGAATGGACATACATAAGGCTTTAATAATCTTTCCTGATACAGACTGAATACTCTGCCATAGCTTGAAATAATATAGTTTGGAAAGTCTTTGCTCACCTTCCAGACCTCGCCCTCGATATAGTCAATGTAGCCATTATCCCGACGATTCAATTCCTTTTCTGTTATTATTTCGTTGTTCATAATTACGTTTTCGTTTATGTTGTGCTGTGTTTTTTATCATTTGAAATTCCTCCAATGATTTTGGTTTATGCTTTTTGACTACTCATTTTGTAACATCATTTGCTTGAACCGTTAATATGACCGCCCCCGATCTGCAATAAATTTGCGCCTGTGGATATTCTTCCAAACAACATAACCTAATTTCCTCACTTTCTTTTTTGTTTTTACTTACTGATCTCAATAAGCCTCTGAAGCGTTCTACTCATAAACTCACTAACATTAATAATAGTATTATTACTAACATCTGCACCGCTAAAAATATTTCCAAGCGTTGTAGGACTTATTCCTGCATTTCTACAGAAATTTGTCTTAGGCATCTCTGTAATTTCAAGGAATTTCTTTATCTGTTCTGATAATTTCATATTATCACCCCCTCAATTTGTAGTAATAAAAATAAGACGGCTATTGCTAACCGTCCTTTTTCTCAATTCGGTCACGATTTTATTTTACCGTTGTGTCAGAACCGTCACACAACATCATATAAAATAATATCCTGATATTTTATAAATAATTATTGATATGGAACTTAATTTAAAGGAAGCCCGTTCCATTTGGAAGAAGTAAACTTTTAATCACTTGTCTTTCTTCCACAATATCCGTTCCATCCCAAAGGTACGGTATCTTCATCACAAGGGTCAATATGAGCAATTAATTGACCTTCAGGCAGAAAATAGTCTGTGACTTCTCGGCATTTATCTTCTTGTGTACCTATTCCAATTACACTTTTTACTTCTATTACAGAAATCATTTTTGCTCGTGTTGTAGACATATAATCTTTTGACATTTTAATTACCTCCAAATCTCTTGACAAATTTATTAAAATGTGCCATTATGTAATATTAAGGTCTATATGGGCTTTCAATTTAGAGCTAATCCATATTAAATCTTCTATTTTTTCTCTTAATGAAGTCTATTAGTAGTGCTGAATTTACGGGGTGATATTTAATGGCTAAAACTTATATATTGCGTTCACGTCAATTTATATACCAGAATACGCTATGGCATAAGGGAGAGGTTTGTGAACACTACAGAGCTTATCCTTCCCGATAAGATATACGCTTTCATTTTCACCCAGTAATTCAGTCAGCATCAAACTCTTTAAAAGTGGTCACGCTTTTGACCTCATGCAGTTTTCAGCGTGATAACGCCTATGCAGTTCCAAACATAGGCGGTTGCGAATGTTAAATACCACCATTCGCAATTAAAGAAACAAAACTGTTTTGAAATTCTGTTTCTATTCTTCTATATCAAAAAACAACAGCTTTTCCCATATTTTAAGCAACCCTACCGAAATTTTTATATTTGTGCTTGATTTCCTTGATATAGAATATTTCCTTGTCAGCAGAACGGCAATATATTTTCTTATCCGAGTCAGATACAAACAGCTTTGCATTGCCTATCTGTACACAAATGACCTGCTCAAATTTTATATCTCCGTAAGAACCGTTAAATGCAACTATGTCATTATTCTTGTTTTTAAATCCAAGCAAATGGAAACCGTCTGACCTATATTTCAGACCCCATAACGTGAATTTTTGCTTTACTTCTTTTCCAAGGATCATATCAAGAACATTGTCAACATCAAATTCATACTCTTTGTATTTCTCCATAAAGCTATTATAATAGTATATTACTTTTTCTTTGCAGTAATCGAACAGCATATATCCTATAACGTTAAGTGTATCTGTATATTCATCAAGCTGTAACTGCGATTTGTTAAGAATATTTTGTTTCAAAGCTTTGTTTCTGCTGCATATCTCAAATATAGTATCCTTGGAAATAATATCAAAGTATCTGTCACCCTCAACTTCTTCGGGAGCATAATCAATAAGTTGGTTTGCAAGAATAACCATACTATTTAACTGATATGTTGTTGCTCTGTGTATTACTATAAATATCGCCCCTTTGTTTTGCATCCTTATACTGTTTTCTTGTTATGTTCAAACTTTTCAGATCACTTGTGCAGTCGCACATTATCTTAAACAATTCATCTAACACAGATGAGTATTGCTGCTGTGAAATATCTTTTCTATATTTAAGCTGATAGAACGATATCATTTCAATATCTTTCGGCAAGTCACAACAATCATCTTCAGAATAGTACCTGTACTTGTATTTAGTTTTTATAAGGTCAATTATTTCTCTTTGTGCCGTTGCATTTGGTGAACACAAGTCCGTTACATTATAGTGCTTCAGTATATCCATAAGTTCTTTTATCTCGCCTATGTACCCCTCGCCAATTTCATTGCTATCGAAATCGGGCATTTCACTTACGGTCTCAAAATATGAACACTCATCATCATTCTCATCTGAATATATATCACTTATCGAGTAAACAGAAGTCTTGATAGTATCATTTATATATTTTTTCAATCTGTGCTTTAACTTTCCGCAAATGTCTTTAGTTGTTTCGGCATCAAAACTTTTATCTTTGAATATTTCCAGCAAAATCATTATCGCATCTTTTTGAAAATCGTCCTTTGAACCTTTATAGACCTGTTTGAAATACTTTCCTTGTTCAATGAAAGTTCCGTACTGGGTAAACAGGCGATAGACGTTATTTGTAACTTTTGCTGCACTTGCATCAACTATAATAAAATGACATTCATCATATTCTTTCATACCATCACTATAGGTATATTTCACTTTATCAGAATATAGGCTATCGAAAATATCTTTGTTTCCGTTTCTGTATTCCTTGAAAACTTCTATCAATTCCGTAATTATCACTTCCTTTTGCTTTAATATAGCCTGAAACATTAGTATGAAACAGGCTATATTAAATTGTATTATATTTTCTCTTCTTCACGAATGATAATAAAAGGATAACCATTACCTTTTATCTTGTATCTTTCTTTATATTCCTTATTAACCCGTATTCGACATAAAGAATATGAATTTAAGATTTCCTGCAAACTTTTCTTTATTTGTATCTCTGTAGTTATGTAATTATATTTTTCTCCGAGAATAGAAACAACATCACGTTCTGTTGCATATCCCTTTTTTTCAATACAATACATTATACATTCTACAATCTCAATGGTGTGTTTATCTGACCTCTCAGATGTACCTTTGCTGTTTTCATACTTATATTGAGGATAAACCCTATTAGCTTCATCTTCTCCAAAAGTACGATATACCCATTCTCGGCTTAATCCTTTAAGAGAAATATTATTATCTTTCAGCATTATTGCTTTTTCTTCGCTGTCATTGAATGTATTAAGTCCATATTCCTCAAAAGCATAAAACCCCGTAATCTTTTTCAAATTATATTTTGCAGCAATCGCTTTAGCTTTGCGATAATCATCTTTTGGTATCTTATCTTCAGGAAGCTTTTCAATCATGTGCAATAATGCAAAAAGCGTGAGTGACTGTGCTAATTTATCACTTTTCTTTATATTACACGCTTCCATAAGTTTGGGATAACTTGAAAAGAAAAAAGGCTTTCCATTGATCTGCATATTTTCATTAACCATATTAGAAAAATGTAATAGCATTAACTTGATATGAGATTTTCGAGTGCGTATCAGTTTATATAGATCTGGAAACTCATCTCTGAATTCATCAGTATCAAGATAGTTTGCATAATCAAGCATAAGCTGTTTTTGCTGTTGTGTCCATTCAGATTCAACAAGTTCCAAATTGTAAACTGATTTAATGAACTCTATTGCTTCACTTCTTTTGCAACCCGATAAATGTTCTGTAATACCAATTATATTTCTTGATTTGCCACACCCAAAACACTTATAGAACTGCATACCGTTTTCGTTTGTATAAATATGAGCAGAAGGAGTATTATCTTCATGTTCTGGAAGAATACAGCATACCTTTCTATCATCAATACCTAAATATTCAGTTAAATCTATTTCATGGGTGATATATTCATATAGATCATTCCTGCATTTGAATATTTGTTTTGGTGGTAACTCTTTATTCGCATTATCATCATCGACTTTAATATCAGGTTTTATCACATGGGGGTTTTTGTAGGGGGTGATAGAATAAGACTCTTTATTATCACCCCCACCTAAAACCTCCTTACTGTTTTTGAGCTTGTGTTTTACTGCTGTAATAATTGCTGATATTAAAAGAATTATTATAATCATATCAAAAGCAGATAATTCTTTATTTTCTTCATCGACCTCATCTTCTGATTCAATATCATTGCAATCCTCGCAATCATCATCAAACTCATTATTATTATCAGCACTATCTTGATTTATTAGATAACCATTAAAATTTGAAATAAAAGGCTTTACTTCAATTCGTCTTTTAATATTATCTTGTGTTACATTTAAATCAAGATCAATTCTGACAGATTTTTTGATCTCATTGAAATTAATGGGCTTGATTATTATATTTGAGTTCTTTTTCTGAATTGGTTCATCAGCTTTGTTATCGTCACACAAACCAAGAAGTGCTTTCATTGCTTTAACATCTAATCTTGAAATTGCATCAACTTTTTCTTGATATGATGTACTACTATTCTTTATGAGTTTTTCTTTGGAAGATGTGTTCAATGCCTTTTTAGAAGTGCTTGTTTTCATTTCTGAATGTCTGTAATACTTTTCAATTAGCACATCAGGGTCAAAAACTGCATTTTCATCAATACATATCAAACCTTTTCCTCCAAAGAACAATCTTGTCGGGTCTTTGCATACATTATCACATTCAGGGAAAATGCTCATTAATGCTATTTGGATTTGGTCACGCTTTTGTCGATCAGTTATTACTTCGCTACTGTGAAATATCAATCTGAATTTTTGATGATCTGGCTTGTGACTAAAAGTAGTATATCCGAATGCAGGTTTAAGATTTTTTTGTCTGCATCTGCTTAATGCTTCATCAATAGTGAAACCATCGTCAAAATCTAATGCAAAAATCTCTTGTGATATAAAGTCATTGCTTGTCGTTCCATTCAAATAAGCTGGTTTAAATGTACAGCCGTTTGACATTCCTTCAGCAAGCGTTTTAATATCTATAGCAGTTGCTTTTAAAGCTTTTTGTACACATCCGATCTCATATCCTTTTGGTTTTTGACTATATCTCTTGTCATAAAACATACACTTGATCATAAAGTTGCATTTATCAATCCTTTCTATTTTTTGATTTATTATACCTTTATTTTTTATGGACTATCTCTGATCCCCACCATAAATCACCGCCTTATTCATAAAAATCTGTATCAATGGGAATAACCTCAAAATCAACAGCTTCCCCTAATCCACAGCTTATTATGCTTGAAAGAAGTTCTGACATTTGATGCCTTGCATTATCTCTGTCTGACAGCTCGAAAAATATATCCGTGATTTCATTGTCAGGTTTTTTCATATATTCCGTTACAGCGCAAGTAATAGGGGTATGCTCGTTACGATCCGTATGTTTACGCTTGCCTTTATAATCAGAATAATTTATGCAGACCAAATCAGAAAATTTTGTGTAACCATCGGTTATATCCTTTTCCATTTTATCAATAACTTTTTGAGAACAACCGCAGAAATTAAACAAATCTTTGTATTCTGCTCCGTGTTCCTGCCATTCATCAAGCGAATCAATAAGTATATTTCCGATCATACCCATAAGTTCTTTGGACAAATTTTTCTTTTCTTCCAGCATTTCAAGCTGTTTTTGTATCGGTGCAATAGTCACGCCCTGCTTAATAACTCGTTTATTCATACGCCTAAGTCTGTTATGCTCATCTATGCTTTGGCAATAAACCTCTGCTGCTTTTTGTGCCATAAGACGGGAAATAGCAAGACTATTTTTGATATAGTTGTTGTGTGAAATGCTCTCTTCATAGTAATTGATAAGATTCTGCATCAAGAGCCTGTTTAGATTTTTGAGCGTTATGTTCATTTTTATCTTCTCCTTTGCATTATATATAGTATATTCAAATTATTTTAGTCTATAAAAGTATCAAAAAGAGTGCAATCATTTACTCCAATACCTTAATAGATAATTGAACCATCTGAATCCATATAAAATGTGTCCCCATACTCATCTGTATGTTCTGTCAAAATGCAATCATTGAACTCAGGAAACATTTCAAGCAGCTTATCACGGACTTTTAACTTTGTTTCTCTGTTTTTGCAGGCATTTTGCAATTCTTCAAGAAAATATTCCTTAACAGCGTGTGTAATGGGTGCATATTTTGTTATATCCACAAAGTCACCCTTGTTTTTATCATCGGGACAATGTATGCAGATCAGCTTTGAAAACTCTGTTGTTCCCTCATCAATATCATTTTTCATTTCTGATATAGTCTTTTCAGAACAACAGCAGAAATTGTATAAGTCATTGTATGTTGCACCAGAGTTTTGCCAGCCGTCTAAACTGGTACAAAGTAATCTTCCAAGTAAGGCAAGAACACTTTTTACAAACTTGCATCTCGTATTCAAAAGTTCTGTCGTTTTGTCAAGAGTTGTGATTTTTACGCCCTGATGATCGAAACGCTCTCTCATACGTCTTGACTTGTTATACTCAAAATCTGCCTCGTTATATTCTTCAATGGTGTATTGTGCAATCAACCTTGTAAGAACGGCACATTTTCTGAAATATGCTTTCTTGGATATTTTTGATATTTTTCCGCTATTCAGCTCTGACAAATACTTTTCATTTGCATATATACTATATTTATTAAGCTGTTCCAAATTCATATTATCACGCTTTCTTTACACGACCTCAAGCTCATATTCTCCGTCAGCAGTATATATCGTTTTTCTTGTGATAAGACAAACACCCATTGCACAGGCAAATACATCTTTATTGCTGTTGCTGTGCATACGAACACAAGGAATGTTCGGGGCAGTTCCATCATAGTAAACAGAATAATCAAAATCGGGAATGATAAAATTATCCGTCACGGGATAAGCATTTCCGTCCTCTTCTTCGCTGAATACACGATACATAGCTGTATCAGAACGATGCTTTATAAGTACAGTTTTCCCCTTGTATTCTACCAGATGCTTTGGGATCGAATTTGATACATCTTTATAATTTCTTATCACATCATCGGTATAAGCATAGGGTGAATAACCATCTTCCATACTGAAATGCAGCTTTAAGCACTCATCTGTATTTACAGAAATGATAAAACTCCATTGATACCCTTCACGAATCGTAGCAAGTGTTTCCAACTGCGTGAACTGATTTCTGTAATAGCAGCAGGTGTCCTTTTCATCTACTGCAATGAAATGAATTTTCTTGCTGTCCTTTGAAATAGTGATTTTTCTTAATGGTATAAGCTTTCCGTCCTTTTCAAGTGCCATATTTCCAATATGACTTCTGTCACAACGCTGAATCAAACGTGCAAATGTGTTCTTGTTCATTATTTTCTCCTCTCAATTTCTTGCAATAAATACAGTTCCTTCACCATTTACTACATCTTCAAATTTAACTTTGCCGTTGGCAAGCTTGTCCCACCAGCGATAAATAATATAGTAAATGTTCGTTCCGTCCAGATCTCTTATTTGAAAGTAGGTGTCTTTCATAAAACTGTCTTTTACAAATTCACCTTTAACATCTTTCATAATTGCCCGTATCTGTTCTTTGATACTCATTTTGTGTCAATCCTTTCTTTTTGATATTTTTTTCATTTGATACTATTACATTGGTTTCAGCTCCTATCATTCACTTTAGCTGGATAAAGTTGAATAGATGCAAAAAAGGTGTCAACAAGTAAGCCATATCCATAAAAATGGTATAGCTTTCCTGTCAACACCTTGACATTTCTGCATCTTTATGTTAAAATAACCTTATGCTACGAGGTTGTTTTACATCGTCAATGATGTTGACAATCTTAATACATATTTTTCGGTCGTATCAGTTGGCGCTGATACAGACCACTCAATAGACATTGGCGTGTCCGTTGAGATTACATATGAAAGGGCTTCACTTTTGGCGAGTGAGGCTCTTTTTTTATTAAGATGACTCTATTATATATTGTTTTAAAAATCTTTTCAAGCGAAATTTTAAGCATTTTTTGATTATTGCTTATTATTGAGTGGATTTGCGTAAATTTGGTGATTTTCTATGCTTTGCACAAAATAGCGTCTTTTTATTTGTTATAATTACATAATATAAATCATTCGCCATTATAATCGTATTTAGCGACAAAGTCTGTGACTTCCGATATATCAAACACTTTATGAGGAAATGCGATTATCTCATCTTCTTGTCTGCTGTGATTAATGCTCAGAATATCTTTTAAGTAAATTTTTCCTTGAATAACTCGACAGCACCTATCACCTCTATGCAAACAAGCAAATCTATTTGCAAACCACTTTGCAATATCAATATTGTATGTCCACGATATAGCAATATCTGAAGGAGTGCTTTTATGATTTACTCCTCTGTAAATAACAATATATTCTTTTCCATTATCATCACAAGAAATAAGATTATCTGCTTTGAGTTTATCTCTTATTAATTCTGTTCGTGCTTTTTTAAATTCTTCGGTTTCTGATTGACATATGGCTTTTATTGTATTATTAACTATCGTTCTATCTTCTGGAAAAGTTATGTTTAAACGTACCCAAATCCCCAACAATAGTTTCATTCGATATGTTTCAGGGTACATATAGTAATTGGCTGAAAACCAAAGTAATGTTTCTGATAAATTTGAATAATTATAACAATCCTCAAATAAATCATTATAACATTCCTCAAAAGTCATATCTGGGATTTCTACATTAAACTTTTTTAGTTTCTGCATCCATAATTCTTCTACTCCGTCCATTTTCAATACTCCTAATCTTCATTATCTACACCAAATAATTCTTTGTATTCTTGATATTCGGCTTCCTTACGTTTCTTTTCGGCATCTTTCCATTCTTTAATAACAGTAGCTATCTTTTTAGTTAGTCCATTTCTGTCAAGATATGGATTTTTACCCCAGTCTTCAGCATCATCTTCAGAAAGTTCAACGGCTCTGAGAATATACGCTAAAAAAATTGTATCGTTGGTTTTCATAAGTGAAACAAACTTATGGATAAGATTCGCCCTTTTTTCTTTATCATCTGCATAGTCTATTTCGTTATAGTTCTCACTAAAATCTTGACCTGATTCTTTAATAGTTGATCGTACATATTCAATTACCTTTTCAACCTTAATGTCAGCCTCAATTTCTCTCAAATAAATTCCTAATCCATCATCACAACAGGGAACATTTGCATATTCAGTTGGTTCTCCATTTTCATCAAACTCTATAGGAACATCCTCCACAATAAATGACGCATCATACTCTTTTTTTGCTTTAACCCATTGAACCTTTAACTGCTCAAGTGGGGTCAGTTCTCTTGTGAAATATTCTTTTGGAATATTATATAACGAATGTAATTCTTCAAGCCTCTTTTCAGGGATAGGCTTCTTACCATTTTCCCATTGAGAAATGTTCACATTTGATATCCCCAATTTATTTGCAAGGGTTACTGTAGTATCCTCGAAGGTTGTTCTGATATATTCCAGTCCCAACATATTATCATCACGCTCATTAATTAATCTAAATACGGTTAATTTTCTAACCAATATATATTGTATCACATTTTTGAAATTTGTCAAGACCATTTACTAAAAAATTTATAGATTAGTTCTGCTATATAAATAGGATTTAAGCCACTTTAATTTTAATAGTATAATTTCACCTATAAAAGCATCAAAGTGTCTGTATCGTGTTCAGATTTGAGTATTTCTATATAATATGTCTTTTTATCCAATTTCAAAAGAAGTACGTCTTTGTATTTTAACATCATTGTATTTGATAATATAATTTGACCTACTCATACATAGGTTCAAATTTATAGTTATTTTCTTTAAATTTGCACATTCGGAACTTCCGATGAAGTTCGTCGTCAATTATAACAGTAATTTGCGTGTCCAAAATTCGGACGCACAAACTTTATTCTAACTGTACGTTTTTCGTGCAGTTGTGTGTATGAATTTCGTCCGCACAAAACGTTATTTAAATAAAATCTAAAATGCTTGCTTCGTCTATTTTATACGAAAGCAACCCGACGAAATTCGTCGCCTTGATATATCAAGTCATAAAAGGGTGTCACATTCTGTTACTTGCTTTAATTGTGGGATGTCAGGTGTGTACCCCATCTATAATAGTCATTTTGTACTTAGAAGGACGAATTTCGTTCTTCTAAATTTTCAATCGTGCGATGAAATTCATCTGGCGTTATCAAAAAATTTGAAAGAATACATCTTCCACCATTTTACAACACCGTTCAGAGGTGCGTCCGTTTTTCGGGCAAACCTATATCTGCACCCTATACTATTTACATAGGTACTTAATTTTTTTGTTGTAAACATATCCCCATACCCATAAAAATAGCCGTTACTCCATAATAGAGCAACGGCTAAATTTTTTCATTTTTATTTTTCCCTTTTTACGATTTGGGTACTAATTTAAGCTCATACCCTAAAGAATCAGCCATACTGCAAATCATTTTCAAAGATGGATTAACTGATCTGTTTTCAATTCTGGATATAGTCTGTTGTGTTTTATCCAGCTTTTCAGCCAAATCTCCCTGCGATAGTTCTTTTTGTTTGCGAATAGCTATAAGCTGACCTATCAAAGCATATTCCATCTGACTTGATTCCCAAGCTTCTTTAAAATCGCTGCTTTTATCACATTGTTCTTTAATAGCAGATTTAACGTTTATTTCTTTGAATGGCATAAAAACACGACCTTTCATATAATCTTGATTTTCAATTCATATTCAAGTTCTTTAGCTCTTGATGTTACTATCTTGCAATCATTCTTTTCTGTTTTATATTATTGTGCAAACAAAAACGCCGTCCGAATTTCAGACAGCGTTTAAGTCGATAAGCTTTGTTATCTTGCCATAATGTCATTCATTATTTCATCAGCTAAATCTTCTACATCATAGTGCATAACAAAATCAGGTGATTTATAAATCATTTTGGCAATATTTGAGTTCTGTACCATATTATCAGCCATCAAAGAAGATATGTTATATTTTTCTTGAATAGCTTCTGAAATAAATGACAAAAACTCATTTTCAACAGTTATGTTAGTTTTTAACATAATAACTCCTCCTTTGAATAATTAAGTAACTCAATATTAGATAATCTAATGATTCTTAATGATTGAACTGTATGAAACGATAATTGATTAAATTCATCACTAAATGGCTTAACTTGGCTCATAAATTCCTGAAAATCAGCTTGATTATTTTGCGCTTTGCGTGTTATAAGACCGATATTTCCGTCGGCTACATTTCCATAAACAATATCATAAAGGCTGTTTTTGTTATGGAAATCGGAGATCATATATTCTTTTTTTACACGGTTATTAAAAATGAATTCATACCATTTTTCGTTTGTTTCTTCAAATACCAAACTATTCAATCCAATTTGTTCTATTAATTCCTTGGTAATATCATATGTAACCACCATCGGCTTATCATTAGAAAGTTCTGCACGTTTATAGGCAAACTTAACAGCTTGATTATAATTGAAAGTCGTATAAAATCCTTTACCAAAATCAAGATTATTTTTACTACAATTCAAATCAATGCCATATTCAAGACTATTTTTGTACTTTTGTAACGTTCCATGATAAACTATATCAGGCAATTCGGCAATTGTCATTCGATCATTCCTTTGTTTTCTTACTCCAATTATAACGCTATTGCAGTAAATTGTCAAGTTCTTTTGCTTCGATGCCCCAATTTTCACTCGTGAATAGAGTAGAACTACTATACCTATCTCCACTAAACCAATAGGCTTTTGAAATGTAAACTATTCCCCAGATACCCTATTGATTATAAAAGATATTCTATAATTATAACCGATTTCACAAAATAATAAAACATATCAAGCATTCGTAATCAGCATCAAACAATTATATACTACTCTGTGAAGTTTATCAAATCAGTTTTATCATTTACTTAAACTTGTAATAACGCTGATCGTGATTTTATAATATCTGTCAGAATATCATTGCTCATAACGCTATTTTTATATTTACCTTTCAATTATTATAATGCACATCAAACACATTATAATCAGTCAAAAATGCCATATAAAAGCATCAGGAAAAGAAGCATCAAACTATATTGTTATATTGAAAAGTCGCTGAAATATGCCGTATATTTGATATATGAGCATTATTTTTCTGCTTATATTATTATTTTCTCCAGTTCCGAAACAATTTCAAAAAGTTAAAGTATAAAGTTAAATTCTGCTTAACTTCTTTATATTTTACTTAAAGAAATAAAGGGTATAACCATTTTTCAGGCTATACCCTTATTTTTTATGCTGTTGCAAGTCTTGGTGATGCCATACCCTTGAATGATTCACAGCCATATTTATTTTTTATCTCATCAAGGCTCATATTTCTACGGCTTTTGCAAGCATCTTCGTCCTTGTGCCAATACCAGCACTTTTTCTTGCTTGCCCATCTGAAATTGAGGTTCTTTATAATGTCTTTGTATGGGAATGTGTTGCCTGTGATCCAAATCCAACGACCACAAAGGTCAATATTTAAGCCTTCACAAAGCACAAGCTTATTTATTATTTCCATAAATTCTGCTGCTGTTTCGCTTGTTTCCTTGTTTGAATTATATGTATCTGTTTTATTACCTACTTCTTCGTGAATGTTCTTGAAACGCTCAAAAGCTGTTTCATATTCTGCGTTGATCTGCTTCATTATCTCCGTTGTATCGTCCTTGTTTAAATCGGGGTGATACTTCATACAGAGTTTGTGATATTCTCTCTTGACTGCTTCAACGTTCTTACACTCTTTAAACCATTTTAACATAATATCAAGACCTTTCATTTGAGCTTTATTGCTCTTTTGATTTATTTCTTGATATTATTATAGCACTTTTATCTAGTGTAATCAATAGATGATATGCACAAGATTTTAGTGCTTATTTATCTACATTTGCACTATTTTCAAGTGTGTTATCTTTTACATAGATAAGAATATCTCCAATTTCACAATTAAGTAAAAAACATAATTTAGATAAAACATCAAACGAAACCGTTTGCTTATGTCTTAATCTTTGTATTGTTGCTTCTCCTATTATTTTATCTTTTCTTAATTTGGCTGAGGAATAACCAGCCTCTTTTAATGCTTTTAATACATCAATCTTATATTCAATAGCCATTTTTATTATCTCCTCTTGATTGTCCTTTACGAGTACACTAGATATAGGTGTACAATTTGCACAACCATTGCACTAGGATTTTGTGTATATTGCGAATTGAAATTATGCTTTATATACTGTACAATAATAGACAGTAAAGGACAAGTAAAAAACAAATCCCTTACATCAATTATAACAAACAAATCACCAAAAGTCAAACGCAAAATAACTTTTAAATCATTCGGGAGGTCAAAACAATGGTCAATCTCAGAAACGCTGAAACAGTTGAAACAATTATAGATAAACTCATTGAAATGCAGAATGAGTTTAAAAAGATTATGGCAAACAGTACAGAGAAAGAAAAAGATCAATATCTTGAAAAAGCATTACAGGAAGTCGAAAAGCTCAACGGCAAAAATGCTACTTATAGAATATGGTATATGGCTTTCTGCGATATGAGAGACGGTTTCTAAAGGGTTGAACCTATCAGCCCTATTCCAAAGGCACAAAGCCTTATACATTCACATTATAGGAGGTTACACATTATGAGCAACAACGAACTTCACGCAGTAATCAAGGAACTTAAAGAGTTCAAACTTCTTAAAGAAGAGGCTGAAGCAAGAATTTCGGAACTTGAAACGATCATTAGATCTGAAATGAGAACTCTTGAAGCTGATAAGCTCACAGTCGGCGAATACAAGTGCAGTCTTGCAACAGTCACAACAAACCGCATTGACAGCAAGGCACTTCAGGAAAAAGAGCCTACAATTTACGCATCATTCCTTAAAGCTTCATCTTATGAGCGTTTGACCGTAAGATAAAAGGAAAAGCCCTTGTGCAAGCTACCAACAAGCACAAGAGCTAAAGCAACAGCCAGTCACTACAAAAGGCGGTTACTAAATAAAGTATATCAGTAACCGCCTATAAAGTCAATAACAAATGGAGGAATTTTAAAATGAATATGTATGATGAAATGCTCAACAAGTACGCTCAGTTTCTCGGTTATGAAGGCAAGGTGAAAGCTGACGAAAAATATCTGATTAGAGAAAGAAACAAGCTTGAAAAAATAATGCAGCTTGAAGATACTCTCAGTAACATCAAATTTGATAGTTATAACTGCAATTATGGAAGAACTGTTCTTGCTTGTTATGACGAAGGTTCAGCATATAAAATTGAGGGTAAAGCCGTCAGGGGACAAGATGTGGACTGGATAATATTCAGCAACCTTTATAATGGTACAACACCTTGTATCTGCTTTATGATCGATGCCAATAACAATACCTATAAAGAAATTTCAATCGGTGTGGCAATGCAGCTTATCGCAGAACAGGACTTATCCTGATACGGAAAATGGTTTTATACGGAAAATGGTTTTATGATACTGATAAAGGAATTTTCTTCTATCAGTATCACCAAAGCCAAACAAAACGGATGTCAAATATTTGAACGGAGGTTTACTGTTATGCCAAAGCAACCCAAAGACAACAACTCTGAAATAGAGTTTGACGGAGAAATATATAATTTACTTTCGATAGACCTTGCAAGTGAACAACTTGTAAAAGAGATCCCATACAATGTCGGAGAATATATTCAAAAGTTTAACAGCGGAGATATCGCAGGCGATACACCAACACAAAGAACTCCCGACCAATGGAACAGACAGAAAAAATCACGCTTTATATTGTCACTTCTTTTAAACCGTCCAGTCGGTACGATCTTGCTTGCAAAAGGCAGGTCAGACAGCACAAGCTATTCACGGAAAACAATTATTGACGGTCTGCAAAGAAGTACAGCAATGAGTGAATTTATCAGCGACCATTTTTCATTGGCAAATGATACACCACCCATTAAATGTAAATGGAAAAATCCTGACGGAAAAACCATAACGGAAAATTTCGTTCTCGCAGGAAAAAAGTTCAGCAGGCTTCCCAAGGTCTTGCAGGAAACCATTCTTGAATATAGGCTGACTACTTATTTATATGACGGTTTCACCGATGAAGAACTTGACGGAATAATGTACTGCGTTAATAATGGTGCATCATTCAAGCCATTTCAGAAAATGCGTATCGTTTTGGGTTCTGCATTAATGGAAGAAATTCAGCCTATTTGTGACGGCGTTTTCTGGGAGAAAGCAGGAACTATCACAGCCAAGAACGATAATATTTTAGGTTGTGTTATACGCTCACTTATGCTTGTTACCGATTATAACTACGGCAGCCTTGGAACTTCCGAAATGAATAAATTCTGCATATATTTTCAGGAAAACGGAAAAATCAAAGATATCCAAAAGCTTGACAGCCTTTTTAATCAGCTAAACGGAATACTTCACAAGAAAATGAATGATAAAGAATACACATTCTTAACGCCTTGCTTTATCCCTCATCTAATATTGAATTTGGATAAGTTCAATTCAACAGAAAATCACGATGATGATATTTATACTGATTTTCTGAACTGCTTTTTAAGTTCAGACAGCTATTCAGAATTTAATTTCTGCTGTCAAAAGCTTGCAAGTGGCGGTGGTTTGTATTCCCGTTCAATGGCAGAAAAAAGACAAGCCATTCTTGATAATGCACTTTACAGTTACATTTCAAGCATACGAAAAACAGCATAGACAACTAACGAAATGAGGAAAAATAAATGCTTGCATACAAAGAAAAGGAAACAGACAAACCTATAAAGGTTTCAACAAATATAGAACGCAAACCACGAAAGCAGATCAGCAACAAACTTCTTGGTGCTGTACTTATAATACTTGCATTGTGGAGTTTGGTTCTTCCGGAAACACAGGAAGACGGAACAGCTTTTGTTATGATGCTTATTCTTGGAATAGCAGCTTTGTTTTCAAAATAACTCCCATTAAATCTGATGTCAATGTATAATACTAATTTTTAATCAAAGTGTAGACAAAAAATCGGTGCAAAAGCCATATATGCGAGCTTTTGCTTGATTTTTTGTACACTTTCAGTTTAAAAATTAGTATAAGGTGTGACCGTCCAGCAATGGGCGGTTATACTTTACGCCAAAGTGTAAAGATAATATCATATACGCTTTACAATGTATAAATCAATGTGGAAAACAACTCTATTTTTACATATTCAAGGTATCGGAAACATTCCAAAATAGAGTACACCCTAACTTTACAACATACGGGAGGTTTTCAAGTGAAAATAGCTTATGTAAGAGTATCAACAGTTGAACAGAATGAGGCAAGGCAAATTGAAGCCCTTGAAAAATACAATATAGAAAAGTGGTTTACGGAAAAAGTATCAGCTAAAGATACTAACCGTCCCAAGCTGAAAGAAATGCTTGACTTTGCCCGTGAAGGCGATACTATCTATATACACGATTTTTCACGACTTGCAAGAAGTACAAAAGATTTGCTTGAAATTGTGGAAACGCTTAAAGCCAAAGGAATAAACCTTGTTAGCAACAAGGAAAACATTGATACATCAACACCGACTGGAAAGCTTATGCTTACAATGATCGCAGCTATAAACGAGTTTGAACGGGCAAACCTGCTTGAAAGACAACGTGAGGGAATAGCCATAGCAAAGCGAAATGGCAAGTATAAAGGACGTAAACCGTTTGCATCGGATAAATTCGATTTGCTGTATAATAAATATCTGCATCGTGATTTGAACAAAACGGAGTTTGCTCAAGAACTGGGAATATCTCGTCCAACACTTGATAAACTCATTAAAGAGCATACCAAACCCTGATTTAATGGGGATTCGATAATAACATCGGATAAAATAAAGTACAAACGTCCTGAAATACCGATGAATACAGGCTTTAGGTTATTTTTATAAGAAAAACGGCTAAAATCCAAGACTTCACAAGCATTGTTCGTAAACATATCCGAAAATGCAAGGAAAATCAAGGGTTTTAGCCGTTTTTATGATATTGTTGAATGATGAATTTTTATATATTTTCTATTAGCATTGGTAATATATTGCGTTTTCGGTAAAACATTGATAAATGCAAGAATTTATCGGGGTAAAGCTGTTTTTATGCATTTGTTTTAAATTGTGGGGAATATAAGGAAAATGCAGAAAACATCAATGTTTTGGGAGAGTTTGTTAAAAATTAAATGTGTTCGTTAAATGAAAATTTATTACATTTATTGACAAAATGATATATAAACACTATAATTGAATATAAAGCTATATGTAAAATAATAAAACATAAAATTAATGAAGGATAGGTGAGTATTACGGCAAAGGAAAAAGATAACAATAAACCTAAAGAAAAATTTCCCACAAACGATAGGGACTATTATTATTACTATGAAGTTTCTCAATTAATACAACTTAAAAATTATTATAACAGTATAAATAGTTTAATTTTAGCGGATAAATTAGAAAATAGTGTTTTGAACAAATATAAATCAAAGAATAATGAGTTCTCAAAAGAAGAAATTTATACTGAATATAAAAAATACTATGATGATTTCAATTTCTATATTGATGCCCTTATCAATAAAACTGATATCAACAGTAATGAAGATTTTAAAAATATTATGGAATATCTTATGTTGACTGTCTGTCAAACAAATCAATTTATTAACCGCTACTTACTTTTAAAATCAAATAAGAAATTTTATTTTTTAAAGATGAAATTTAATGGAAAGAATGTAACAGTTAAAAAAATTCTGTCAGAAAATGAATATGTAATGTATAAACTTAATCCCCATTATCTTCCTATAGTAATAAGTAATGCTTCACTACCCACAATACTATTTACATTATTTTTGGTGCTGCTAATTATTGCAGTTGCAACAAAGTATATCTTTTGGGTAATTTTGTTTTTATTATACGGTATTTGGTATTACAAAATGTTACCTACAATTCATTATGCTGAAAAACAAAATTCAATTTACTTTTTTAAGAACAGATACATTGCTCATCCATTATCTCAAAGAATTAAACTGAAAGATATTATCACAACATTATCGTTTATAAAAGATGTTACACAGATTAAATGATATGGAGGTTAAGAGGTTAACATGATAAATATTAATAATAAGAGTTGGGACAAGGTTCGATCCTCTGATATAAAAAAAATATTATCAGACGAATTTGAAGAAAATTGTTTTTTTGAATTAAAAGCTGATGATGTTCAACCAGAAAAATTAGCATCGGAAATAAGTGCTTTTGCTAATACATATGGGGGATATATATTATTAGGCGTAAATGATGACAAAACAATTGGAGGATGCCAAAAATGGACTGAACAAAGGATTCAGGGAACATTTCATGATAATATAACACCTACTCCTATGTTTGATGTTAGAAAATTTAAAATAGATGATAAAAGAATATATGTTATAAAAATAGAAGAAGGAACGATGCCCCCATATATAACCAACAAAGGTGGGATATATGAAAGAATTTCGTCAGGATCTTGTAAAATAAAAGACTCTATACGATTAACTCAATTAAGTCAGAAAAAAACAAATAATTTAAAAAGAATTAAAGAAAAAATCGAACTTGAAAAAATTGAATTAAATATTAGTGAACCAAATAATTTTTGCGGTTATATAGATATAGGTTTTTCAGTAGTTTGTTCTGAAAAAACAAATTTACAAAAGAATTTCACTAATATTAATTTTGAAAAAATAAAAGAAATTTTAGATGAGGCTGCCCCCAATTGTAGTATTTCAAGAGTTGGTTTATCCTATGTATTTGGAGCAGGAAAAATTGACATCAAAGACGATAAAGGTAATAATATGTTATTACCAGCAGGTTTACGAAATTTCATCGAAGTAATGGCTGATGGAAGTGTCAGATGTAGAGTTATCTTAACAAGTGACCATGCTTATAGTGAAAAAGTTAATATTTCACATACTCATTTCTTTATACAAGATATCTATAAAAGGATATATAGGGAGTTACTTGGTGAGGATTTTGCAAGAATATTCGTTCACGCACATAAATATGAACGCTTAACAGTATTTAAACAATTCACTCCATATCACCGAACAGATAATTTTGAAGATAACCAGCAATTTATAGAAAATTTTAAAAAATATCAAATCAAATATGGAAATAATTTGATAATGATTGGGAATAGAATACCTGCAAATGACTACCTATTAATTGATAGACAATTGTTTGATATTTATAAAGAAAAATACAATGCCAAAAATCTTTTTGATGAATTATTTTATTTTTGTAATTACAATTTAGGCTATATTAAATTTTATCCATATGATGAATAATCATAAATAATTATTCTCTCAATTAACCCTATTTCCACAAACAAGGATAATTCAAAGAACAAAATATGTCAAACAGCAAACGATTTTTCTAACATTTCTTCTAACCAAATATCACAGAAAACATATTCAGCAAACACACCAAAAACCATATCATTAAAATAACTATCGCCTTAAACAACGTAGATACGCCGATTTAGCTGTATGTAAAAATCTATTATAATCATTACTAACAAGCATTAATCACCATATTATACCATTCAGGTTCTGGTGGTAGCAATACCGTGTGTGTTCAAGTCACATTATCCGCACCAAAAAAACCCTCGCAGCTGCGTCAGTTGCGAGGGTTTTATTGTTTTATCATATAAAAGCAAATGCACAAATCCCAATCAATTGAATTAATGATCTCCGGATTCATTATATCGTGTTTATCTTTTGGTCGATCTGAAAACAGTTTTGATATTACAATATCCTCCAAAGATGCACTATAGAAATTGATTTTTGAGTCGGAATATCGATTTTTACTCTTCTGTCGTAATAATCAGGTGCAAAATTCGTCATAAAAACAAGTACATGATTATTTATATCATATTATTTTCTAAGTCAATTGTCAAGTTTTTTATAAAAAAAGAGAGTTGATAAACTACCAACTCTCTTTTTTCTATTTTACGCCTTAGCTTCGACCTGCGCAGGCTTTTCTTCGCCGGGAAGAGGTTCGCCCTTGTAGAGGAACTTGAGAAAGATCGGTGTTGCGATCGAGGAGCAGATGATAAGAAGGATAACCGCTACGAAATACTTCTGATCCATAAGTCCTACGTTAAGTCCCTTTGATGCGACGATAAGCGCAACTTCGCCTCGTGTCATCATTCCGACACCGACTTTGAGGCTGTCCTTCCAGCTGTTCTTTGCAAGCTTTGCTGTAAGTCCGCAGCCGATGACCTTTGTGATAAGGGAAACGATAACGAAAAGTATTGAGAAAACAACAAGCTCGCCCGTCATATCGGAGAACGTTGTTTTAAGTCCGATATTTACAAAGAAGATAGGACCGAAGAGCATATAGGAGCTGATATCCATTTTCTGTGCAACGTAATCGCTGTCCTTGATGCTGGAGAGGATAATGCCTGCTGCATAAGCGCCTGTGATGTCTGCGATGCCGAAAACTTCTTCAGCGAGGAATGACATAATGAGCGCAAATGCAAGTCCGAAGATCGGGATACGTCTTCTGTGTTCATACTTCTTGTTGAGGAGTTTGAAAAGCTTGTAGACAAGTATTCCGACGCCTATCGTAACAACGAAGAAAAGGAGTATCTGGATAAGTACCTTGCCGATGCTTGAATTGCCCGAAGTATCGCCGCCCGAAAGGCTGATAACGAATGTAAGTACGATGATGCCGATAACGTCATCGATGATAGCGGCGCTGAGGATAAGTGTTCCGATCTTGCCTTTCAAGTGACCAAGCTCTCGGAGCGTTTGGACGCTGATAGTTACCGATGTTGCCGTCATGATCGAGCCGATGAAGAGCGCGCGGAAGAACTCATTTGAGCCGATCTCGGGGAAACCGCCGTACATGAGCAGCGAGAACAGAACAAAGCCGCCGAGGAGCGGAACTGCAACGCCTACGCTGGCAACTGCCAATGCGAGAGGACCTGTGCGGATAAGCTCTTTCAGGTCGGTTTCAAGTCCGGCCGAGAACATCAGCAGCACAACGCCGATCTCTGCCATCTGATTGAGAAAATCGGAAGGCTGGACGAGATTAAGTATCGCCGGGCCGATAAGAAGACCTGCGATGATCTGTCCAACGACCTGCGGAGCTTTGCACTTTTTGGACAAAAGCGCCATTATTTCCGCAGCGAAAATGATGATCGCCAAATTCTTAAAAATTTCCATAAACTTCCCTCTTTTTTATATTTTTTAACTTAATAATTATAGTATTAGAATATTAACATAGTGATAATTTTCTGTTACAATTATATTTCTGTAAAATATTCAGCTAAACTAACAATACCCTAAAATAATTACAGCCGTCTATTGTGGAAAATAGTGCAGGAACGCGTAAAAAGCCGAAGCTTCGTTATATCTCGCTGCTTCGGCTTTTATTATTTGAGTTGATCCGAAAAAGTCTTGTAGTCGGGCATTACGGACGAAACGACCGCATAAAACCTTGACGAATGGTTCGGCTCAATAAAGTGCGAATATTCGTGGACGAAAACGTACTTCGCGCACTCTTTTGGGTAGCATATCAGCCTTGTGTTCATCACGATGAAGCCGTCCGTAACGTGGCAGCTTCCCCACCTCGACTTCATTTTGCGAAGCTTTATCGGGACTTTTCTGATGCTGTACTTTTCGGTAAAAAGCTGCGATACTTCGTCATTCAGCTCTCGGAAAAGCTCGACCGTACTGTTATAATAGAAGTTCCTCAGAAGTATCTGTATATAATCCACGCTTTTCGTGTCGAATGTCAGTATCACAAGCTTTCCGCCCTCGCCGAAAACTCTGTCCTCTCTCCCCTGACGAATCTCAACGGTCAGTTCTTCACCGAGAAAGCTTATTTTATCGCCGTTTTCGTATGTTCTTGCATCATCGTACTCGGTAAAATTGTATCTTCGCTCCGAGGATAATCTTCCGACCGAATTTTTGATAAAATCATACCTCGACCGCACGAAATCATCGATAAACTTTGCCGATACACGGCTCGGGGCTGAAACGCTCACGCTTCCGTCCGCTTTTACTCGCATATTTATATTTTTGACCTTTTTTCGGGCGAGTGTGTAATCTATCACCTCGCCGCCGCAGTCAACGCTGCGCTTTTCATTCATTATGAATACACCTCATCAACTGTCACGACGAGATTCAGGCGCGGGTCTTTCTCGGCGACCCTTTTTTTCAGCTCGTCAACTATTTTTTTACGTCCGTCTTCATCAAAATTATCGCGTATAACCATATCGAAGATAACGTTTATTACCTTGTCACCATTAGTTATTCTGAAATCGTGTATTGTAATACTTTCATCTATCTCTTTTGCCGTATCGAGGACAAGCTTTTTCAGCGCAAGAACGGTTTCGTCCTTGTCGGCAACGGGGTCCATATGAATTACGAGCATTATCCCAAGCTTTTCGGTAACGTCGCGCTCAATTTCGTCGATGACTTCGTGCGCATGGACGATGTTGGAACTTTCGGGGACTTCGGCGTGAACAGAGGCGAATTTTCGTCCCGGACCGTAATCGTGGACGATAAGGTCGTGGATACCGCAAATTTCATCGGCTTTCATAATTTCGTCCGTTATCTGCTGTATAAACTCGGGCGAGGGCGTTGTGCCGAGGAGAAGTCCTATCGTTTCGCGCGTGAGGTCGAAGCCGCCGTACATAATGTAAACCGCGACGATAACGCCGATATAGCCGTCGATTGAGAACGGGAGAAAATAACCTACTGCGGTCGCAACGATAACTGCTGAAGTCGAAATTACATCATTTATACTGTCGCGCGCGGTCGCTCTCATCACGGACGAGTCTATTTTTTTTCCGATATAGGTGTAAGCACAGTACATCCAAAGCTTTACGAGCAATGAAAATGCAAGAATTATCATCATCGGCAGACTGAATGATATCTGTTCGGGGTGGAGAATTTTGTCAAACGATGATTTGAACAACTCGAAGCCGACAAGCATTATAAGAAATGCTACAATAAGCGAGGATATATATTCAAGTCTGCCATGACCGTAAGGGTGTTCACGGTCGGGACGGCGGTTGGAAAGCTTCGCGCCGATAACTGCGACACAGCAGCTCCCCATATCGGAAAGGTTATTGAATGCATCCGACATAATTGCGATACTTTTCATTGCCATTCCGATAAAAAGCTTCACGCCGAACAAAAAAAGGTTGCATATTCCGCCGAGAACGCCGCCAAGCACCGAATAGTTCTCGCGGACTTTTTTATCCTCGGTGTTTTCATAATTTTTCACGAATGTCTTTACCAGCAGTTTTATCATAATTGTCACCCCCAAATATAAGGAAACGCTGACCAAGCAATCGGCAAATGAATGCGTTAATCAGCGTTTTTTTACTCTTTGATTTTTGTTCAGGCAGGTTCGTTTACTTCTTGATGCGGTATCTCTTCTTGGTTCTTTCGACAAATTTTGTCTTCTTTGCGATAGGAAGAGCATCGGGTATCGCTGTGATAAGGAGAACGCCCGTATTGAAGCTTCCCGAATATCCGCCCGAGCCCGAAGCGCCGCTTCCCGATGTAACATCGTCAAGGTTATCCTTATAGATAACGAATGCGAACGGTGAGCAGCTCGAAGTTGTGAACTGAACGCACCATACTCCGCCAACATCTACGATAGCACTCGGAAGCACTTCAAGGTCGGTCGAGTTGATGAAGATATTATCGGAAACCGTGTCATCGATAATTTCCGTTCCGTCGTCCTTGAGGTGGATAACTGTGATATAGTCGCGGTAATCCTTCATAACATCGGGGACGGGAACAGTAAATGTGATGTTGAAGCCGTCATTAGGCTCAACTTCAACAAGTGTATTTTCGAGATAGAGCGAAATATCGAACGGGTAAACGATGAAGCTCTTCAAGCCGTTTGCGTAGCCGCGGAGAACTTCCTTTACGGCTCTTGTCGATTCGTCATTGACGGAGAAGTATGCGTCAACGGGTTCATCGAAAGCTTCGTGGTTTGCGGCAGCGGAGATAAGCTCACTGTGCGAGATACCGTAAGGCGCTGTACCCTTAATGTTGATAGTATAGTCAACATCGGCAGCATTTCCCGATGTCGGGATAGCACTCACTGCGAGTGAATAGTCGCCGATAACTCTTACGCCGTTGACAAATTTATATCCTGCGACCATATAGGTGTATTTTTTGCCGTTTTTAAGTCCCGTATGTTCATACGAACCCTTTGAAACTATGCTCAGCGGCTGGAAATCGCCCGTATTGTCATCATAAACATAGACGATATAGCCGTCAACGCCCTTTGTTTTTGACCATTTGAGCGCAACCGTTCTGTTTCCGGGAGTTGCAACGAGGTCACTCGGAGGCGGATAGCTTGCGCCGATGCGTACTGTTATGGTGTTTGTCTTGCCGCTGACAATCTTCTGGTTATTGTCGAGCTTATAAGCTGTTACATAATATGACCACGTTTCGCCCTCGGTGAGTCCGCTGTGAACGTAGGAATTCTTGGAAACATCTATCTCCAGTGTTTTTCCGCTGTCCGAAGTGCCGTGGACGGTATAGCCGTCTGCACCTGTTACCTTTGTCCAGCTCAGAATAGCGGAATTTTCGTTTGTTGTTACGGTAAAGTCTATCGGTGTTGCGACAGCACCGCCTACAACAGCGGAAACAGTAACGGACTGAACTCCGTAAACAGCAGAGCCGTTTACATTTTTATATGCAACGACATAGTAATAATATGTCTTGCCCGGGGTAAGTCCCGTATGGAGGAACTCGCTCTTTGTAACATTGAAGGTTTCGGTCTTTCCGTCGCATTTTGCATAGACGATGTAGCCGTCTGCACCTGCAACGTCGCTCCAGTCGAGCTTTATCTGTCGGTCACCCGATGTTGCAACGAGGTCAACGGGCATTCCTACCGAGCCGCCGATAGTAACGGTTTCGGTATTGGAGCGGTCGCCCTCGAAATACTGAACTGTACCGTCAGAAAGCACGGACGAACGGTAAGGAACAACATAATAGCTGTAGGTCTGACCGTATTTTACATCAGTATGAGTGTACTGATTTGTAGTGATATCCTTGCGGATAGTCGTGCCGTTATTTGTGATATAAAGGTAGTAACCTGTAAAGTTTCCTGTTGATGCTGTCCACGTAAGCTTTACTGCATCGCCGTCCTGAACCGCGGAGAGGTCGGTGACTTTCATAATAGGCTCGCCGACAAGTACATAAGCGGGATTTGAAGCATCGGTCTTTTTGGGTTCGGAGAGTCCCGAAACACGCTTTGTGCCCTTTACTGTAAAGACATAGATATCACCTGCACGAAGTCCTGTAAGTTCATACTTCGTTGCTGTAAGATTTTCGGTAGTTGTTGAGATAAGATTGCCTGTTCTGTCATAACGCTTTATAGTCAGCTCATAACCCGTAGCAGTATCAACGGGATCCCAAGTTACTGTGATATTGCCGTCCGAAGTAACAGCCTTTACATTCTTAGGTGCATCGAACGGTGTTGTGATCTTGACCGTGTAGCCCTCAGGGTATGGCTCATACTCGCTCGCAGGACGCTTTACAACGTTATACGGGTCGGACGGGTCTGCTGTGAGGACGTATGATCTTACACGGAAAGTATAGTTGATATCGGGAGTAAGGTTATGAATAGTATAGGCAAACTTATTTGCCTGACCGCTTACTGCGACATCGGCAGCCTTCTGTGTGAGCTCTCTTGCATTATCGGTGAAAGCTTCATCATAGAGCGAAGCGTATGTATCGTTGTATTCGCCCGAGAAATTTTCATTTATATATGAAGCCTCGTTGTCGATATCAGCCCATGTTACCTCAGGGTGATTAGCCTTGACCTGCGCAATAGCCTTGGATTCGATGTTCTTTGTAACTTCCTTGAGCGTATCTGTCTTGATATACTGGATATCAAAGCCGACAGCCTTTGGGTCGCTGCATATCCACGAAATATCGGCAAAATCATCCCCGGAAACTACCTGAATGGTGTGAGGAGCATAGAGCGTTTCCATTGCGAGCTTCTTTGAAGCGACCGCAGGAGGATTGCTGTTTTTGCCATCTGTATTCGGGTTCTTGGAGTTTACAGCTGTGAGGTAGTATGTATATTCGGTGTCATAAGCGATATTCTTATCGGTATAAGTGGAAGTTGCGCCGTTTGTGATAGTCGCGATCTTCTGTTTGCCGCTCACGGGGTCTGAACCGTACTTGAATGTACGCTCGATTATGTAGCCCGTAGCATTTTCAACGGGATCCCAAGTGAGAACAAAGTCAACACCATTCTGTGTTACCGAGAAATTCTGAGGAACTGCAGTGTTCGTATAAACAGATGCAGCATTTGCGTCGACGCTTCCGCTCGAACCTGCGCCCGGGATATGACCGGTGATGAAGTATTCACTCTTGTTTTCATACTCGGAGATCGAAGTGATATTGCTCGTTCTGTCCCATCTTGCAGGAACTATGTAATATTTGTAAGCCGTAGTAGGTTTAACTCCGCTCGCGGTAGTATCCTCATAAACCACGCTTCCGTAGCCTATCTGCGAGTTTGTGTCGTCAACCTTTGCGATAAGCTTGTATGATTTATCCGTGCTTTCATATTCACTGCGATAAACGAGATAGCCGTAAGCATCGGTAGGTGCAGGGTTCGTATCAAGGATGACCTTTACCGTATCCTGCTGTGTATCATCATCGTGAGTATAGATGACCTTTGTCTTGACATCAGCCATTCTTCTTGCGGAAAGATCGATCGAGTTGGAATAATGCGGGATAAGGGTTGTCTTTGAAACGTAAAGGTCATTTTTCAAAGTCGGAGTGTATTTTCCCGAAGCACCGTATGAACCCGAATAGTATCTCTGAACGTTAGCACCTGCATCATAAAGAAGCTGCTGACCGTGTGAACCGTCCCGGCTGACACTGTCCATATATCTTAAAGCAAAGGTTTCCTTTATTGGTGTAGGAGCATTTCCATAATCTTTTACAGTATCGCTTGCATCGAGTTCATATGCAGTAACGAAAGTTCCCACGCCCGTTGTTCTGTTGGTATAGCCTATCCACTGCTGATTTGCGCAGAGGAAAAATTTATACTCCGCATCGGGGTCGAGGTTTATAACATCGATATAATCGGTAAGTCCCGTAAAATCGGCGTTTTCTTTAAGGTATCTGCTTGTGCCTTTCCAGCTTGGAGCAGTATCGCACTGAACGAAATTGGTTTGGTTGTCCTTTGTGACAAAAGCGTAAACTTCGATACCATTGATGATACCGTCAGCCTTGCCCTTTTCACTTGCACCTGCAGGTCTGAGTTTTACGGGAAGAGCATCGCCCGTTGTACCCATAACATATTCACTCTTGTTCCACTGGAGCTTGCAGCTTGTGGAAGTGATATCCGTGATGCCCGTTATCTTCGGCGCTTTGAATTCGTCAAACGGGATATTGATATCGTAAAGAACGCTCGTATCGCCGTCTATCGGGACGAACTTGCTGTATTTAACAGCATTGTATTTCCAGTCTGCTTCAATAGCCGCCGACTGGATAGTCGGGAACACCGTCGGCACGAACATCATAACGAATGCGAAGCTGAGAACGACCGAAACCATTCTCGGCACGAAGCCTTTCTTCACATAAACTATGTCATCTTTCCGTGTTCGGCTGTGCTTTTGGCGGCTCTTTATACCGAGAAAATTTCCGTCCTTATCGGAAAGAGCAATGTCCAGATTGCATACAATAAAATAAAAAAACTTAACAAGACCCGCTGCGGCAAGGCACGGCAGGAGCAGAAGCACGTTTTTTTCCGCTGTATCGGAAAGCTTCCTTAATATTTTTTTTCGTCTATTAAAATCAAGCATATATACCCTCCGTAAAGTAATATGTGCAAATTCCTCATTGTATAAAAGGAAGTCATTCGCATAGCGAAATGATTCCATAGATATTTATTAGATTATAACATATTATGAAGAATTTGTCCAGTACAGAGGGGTAAAATTTTGCACAAAAAAACGTTTTTTATAACAGCATTTTCTTCAAACCTGCAAAACGAAGCCGAAACGCTTCGCATATTGCCGCCGCAGGAACGGAAAGCAGAAACCAGAACGCCGAAAACATCACGCATATTTGCCCGAACAGGTTGAGCGGCTGCGACGAATAGTCCCACACGTTCCAGCCGAGAAGCAGGTTCACCACACAGCCGACCAGCAGTTCGAGCGAGGTTATGACCGTGCAGCCATAAATGCATTTCGCGAGCATACCCTCATCGGGGTGCGCCGAAAAATGGCAGTACATTATCAGCAGACACGCTCCGCCCGTAATGGTCATACTCCAGTGTGTAAATCCGCGAAAAAGTATCTCTATCATCGAATATATAAGTCCGCCCGACAGAAACACCGTCAGATCTTCCACAAAAGTTCCTTTTTTCATCATTTTTCGACCGCCTTTCGACAATATTTCCAACCAAAAATATTATGTCCGAAATGCGTGGGAGAAATAAGCGGAAATATTTCTGAAAAAAGGCGTTTTTTTCTTATTTTCGTGTTTCTTTCATTAAATCAACACAAATAAAGGTTATTATATAATCATTCCAAGGGAAACAGAAAAGTACCGAGGAAATATACTAATATCTAATCAACCTATAGCCAAATCCTCGGCTATAATAAATCCATTCCGCGTCAAGCTCCCTTGACTGGATTTATTCTATCTGTCGGCTTTGTCTATAGAACGATCAGAGATCAGTATTGAACAAGATTATTTCTAAATTTCCATATTCTCCCTCTTTTTTCATTCTCAGCCGCGTCCCAAAACGGCGCGGCACAAGTTAAAACGACCTTTAGCAAGTGATATCGCTTCGCTTCACCGCAAAAACGGTAAACGGTCTTTTTATATAAATAGCCGACAGCGGAAATATTCGCACATACAATGTCGGCGGCAAAAAACAATCCAATATTTTGGTTTACATATATCCCCCGAAAAATTCCTCTTTTCAAAAAAGATCAGACCGAAGAGTTCCCCCTCTCTTCGGTCTGATCTTTTTATGTGGTTCTCTAAAAACCGGAACAAAATAATACTTTGTATTATTCGCAAATTTTCGTTGGGACTTTGCGCAGCTT
>UQKC01000008.1 GCA_900541495.1 uncultured Ruminococcus sp.
GCAGTATGCAGCAAAATTTGCCGAAAAGACGTGTGCATATGCTTATGAAGACAGGCTCTTAATTATAACGGGCGGATATTGAATCCGCCCCTACGGAATTTAGGGATTCCCTTTAGTATTTCGCGATAAATTTACGGAACAACAATAATTCCGCATTCCGCATTCCGAATTCATAATTATATATTATCCAGCGCCTGCTTTACATCTGCGATGATATCGTCAACATTTTCAAGTCCGACCGAAAGACGGATAAGACCGCCGTCGATGCCTGCTGCGGCGAGCTGTTCATCGGTGAGCTGTCTATGCGTTGCGGACGCAGGGTGAAGTACGCAGGTACGGATATCGGCAACGTGTACTTCGTTCGATGCGAGCTTTAAGCTGTCCATAAACTTCACTGCGTTATCTCTGCCGCCCTTTATCGAAACGGAAATTACGCCGCTCGTGCCGAGTGGGAGATACTTATCTGCGAGAGCCTTATATTTATTACCCTCAAGTGCAGGATAGAACACGCTTTCGACCTTATCGCTCGTTTGGAGGAACTTTGCGACTTTAAGTGCGTTCTCGCAATATTTCGGCATTCTTACTGCGAGCGTTTCCAGTCCGAGGTTGAGCAGGAACGATGAATTTGCTGCGGGATAACAGCCGAAGTCACGCATAAGCTGCATTCTTGCCTTTGTGATATACGGTGCGGCAGGGTACTGCTTTGTATAAACAAGTCCGTGGTAGCTTTCGTCCGGTTCGGTCATACAAGGGAACTTTCCGTTCGTCCAGTCGAATTTGCCGCTGTCAACGATAACGCCGCCGACCTGAACTGCGTGACCGTCCATATACTTCGATGTGGAATGGATAACGATATCTGCGCCCCATTCGATAGGTCTGCAAAGGATAGGCGTTGCGAATGTGTTGTCAACGATGAGGGGAACACCGTGAGCGTGTGCGCAGTTTGCCCATTTTTCGATATCGAATACGTTGAGTGCAGGGTTTGCGATAGTTTCACCGAAGACAGCCTTTGTGTTGTCCTTGAATGCGGCGTTGATCTCGTCCTCGCTCGCATCGCAGTTCACCCATATACACTCGATGCCCATTCTTTTGAGCGTTACGCCGAAGAGATTGATAGTTCCGCCGTAAATTGCTGACGAAGCGATAAAGCTGTCGCCTGCTTCGAGTATGTTAAGGATAGACAAAAGCGAAGCCGCCTGACCGCTTGATGTACACATTGCTGCGACACCGCCCTCGAGAGCGGCTATCTTCTTTTCGACCGCATCGGTCGTAGGATTAGCGAATCGCGAATAGATAAGGCTCTTTGTCGGGTCGTCAAAAACAGCGGCAACATCGTCCGTAGAATCATATACATAAGTCGTGCTCTGTACGATAGGGACAACGCGCGGTTCGCCGTTCTTGGGCGAATAGCCTGCGTGAAGACACTTGGTTTCGATCTTTGCGTCCTTGCTCATTTCTTTCATTTAAAATTCCTCCCATTAAGGTAATTGTCATAGTAATACCCATAAATTATAGCATATTGCAGGTATTATTTCAAGAGCTTTTTTCCGTCCAACAAATTATAGCACTTCTTACAAAATACACGGCGAAATAAGATGTAAATAACCATTGACAAAACTGCGGTTTTGTTATATAATTTAAGAGTATATTAATATTTATATAGTATATTTATGGTCGTTCAGAATATTGAAGCACGGACAGAATCAAGTTGACGCAATTACGCTGCCGTGAAAGGTTTTTTGGAAGTCCAAATGAATTTAAAGGTGGAATGTCTATAATGGGTATGTTTGACGGTCTTTTTGGCAGCTACAGTAAGCGTGAGCTTGCTAAGATAGAACCTATTAAGAATAAAGTTCTTGCTCTTGAAGATGATTATGCCGCAATGTCGGAAGAAACTCTCAAGGCGCAGACTAATGTTTTCAAAGAGCGTATCGCTAACGGCGAAACCGTTGACGATATCCTCCCCGAGGCTCTCGCTACAGTCCGTGAGGCTGCTTGGCGTGTACTCGGAAAGAAGCCTTACCCCGTTCAGATCATCGGTGCTATCGTACTTACTCAGGGACGTATCGCCGAGATGAAAACAGGTGAAGGTAAAACTCTCGTTGCCTGCTGCGCAGCTTATCTTAATGCGCTCCCCGGCAAGGGCGTTCACGTTGTAACGGTAAATGACTACCTCGCTAAATATCAGTCCGAAGAAATGGGAAAAGTCTTCCGCTACCTCGGACTTACTATCGGCTGTATCCTCCACGAACTCAACAACGATCAGCGCCGTGAAGCTTACAACTGCGATATCACTTATGGTACGAACAACGAATTCGGCTTTGACTACCTCCGTGACAACATGGTCATCTATATGAAAGAAAAGGTACAGAGAGGTCACGCTTTCGCTATCGTCGATGAAGTTGACTCGATCCTCATCGATGAAGCAAGAACCCCTCTTATCATCAGCGGCAGAGGCGACAAGTCCACCGAGCTTTACACCAAGGCTGACAAGTTCGCAAAGACGTTAAAGCCTTATACCGTTGTTGAAATGGACGATAAGGTCGATCAGGAAGAAAACTCCGAAAACTGTGACTACATTATCGATGAAAAGGCAAAGACAGCTACTATCACCCGTCAGGGCGTTAAGAAAGCTGAAAAATACTTCGGCGTTGAGAACCTTTTCGATGCCGAAAATTCAACGCTTCTTCACCACATCAATCAGGCTCTTAAAGCCAACGGCTGTATGAAGAACGATATCGACTACGTTGTCAAGGACGGCGAAGTTATCATCGTTGACGAATTCACAGGTCGTCTTATGATGGGTCGTCGTTTCAACGACGGTCTTCATCAGGCTATCGAAGCAAAGGAAGGCGTTAAGGTCGCTCACGAGTCCAAGACTCTCGCAAGCATTACTTTCCAGAACTACTTCCGTCTTTACAACAAGCTCTCCGGTATGACCGGTACTGCTATCACTGAGCAGGAAGAATTCAAGGAAATTTACAAGCTCGACGTTGTCGAGATACCTACAAACCGTCCCGTTCAGAGAATCGACCACCCCGACGTTATCTTCAAGACAGAGAACGGCAAGTTCAAAGCCGCTATCCGTCAGATCGAAGAATGTCACGCAAAGGGTCAGCCTGTTCTCGTCGGCACAATTTCTATCGAAAAATCCGAAAAGCTCTCCGCAATGCTCAAGCGCGCAGGCATCAAGCACAATGTCCTCAACGCCAAGCAGCACGAAAAGGAAGCCGAGATCGTTGCTCAGGCAGGTCAGTTCGGCGCAGTTACCATTGCTACGAATATGGCAGGACGAGGAACTGATATTATCCTCGGCGGTAACGCTGAGTTCCTCGCAAAGGCTGACATGAAGAAGCGCGGCATGGAAGAAGAAGTCATCAGCGAAGCTGTAAGCTACGCCGATACACAGGACGAGGAGATCCTCGAAGCAAGAAAGGTCTACCGCGAGCTTTATGCAAAATATGATGCAGAGGTAAAGGAAAAGGCTGAAAAGGTCAAGGAAGCAGGCGGTCTTTATATCCTCGGTACGGAACGTCACGAATCAAGACGTATCGACAACCAGCTCCGAGGCCGTGCAGGACGTCAGGGCGATGTCGGCGAGAGCCGTTTCTTCCTCTCTCTTGAAGACGACCTTATGCGTCTTTTCGGCGGCGACAGAATAACAGCTATGATGGACACCCTCAAAGTCGAGGAAGATATGCCTATCGAGGCAAAAATGCTCACAAAAATCATCGAATCTTCGCAGAAAAAGGTCGAGGGCAGAAACTTCGCTATCAGAAAGAACGTCCTCAACTACGACGATGTTATGTCCGCACAGCGTGAGATCATCTACAGCCAGAGAGAAAAGGTTCTCAGCGGCGAGGATATCCACGAATATACTCTTAAGATGATAAGTGATATGATAAGCGAGACCGTTGACCAGTACCTTATCGATGACAATGTTCACGATGACTGGAATCTCGCAGGTCTTCGCGACCGCTTTATGGGTCTTTTCACCGTTACGGACGACTTCCGCTACACGACGGAGGAACTCGCTATGGTCACAAAGGATCAGATCAAGGAAAAGCTCACCACAAGAGCGCTCGACTTCTACAAGACCAAGGAAGAAAAGATCGGCTCGGAGGTTCTCCGTGAGCTTGAAAGAGTTATCCTCCTCAAAGTCGTTGACATCAAGTGGATGGCTCATATCGATGATATGGAAGAACTCAGAAAGGGTATCGTTCTCCGTTCCTACGGTCAGAAAAACCCTGTTGTCGAGTATCGTTTCGAGGGCTTCGAGATGTTTGACGCAATGGTCGAATCTATTCGTGAGGAAACTATCCGTCTGCTCTTCACAATTCAGGTAAACAACGGTCAGGCTCCTCAGAGAGAGCGCGTTGCAGAGCCTACACAGACCTCGGGTGACGGTTCGCTCGCAAACACACCTAAAAAAGCGGGCAAAAAGATCGGCAGAAACGATCCTTGCCCATGCGGAAGCGGCAAAAAGTACAAGAACTGCTGCGGAAGCGGATTAAAGTAATTTTTCACTCAAAAAACCGCGGAAATACGGCTTTCTGAGATGCACAACGGGACGCCGATCAGACTTCGATCGGCTTTTCCCAATTTGATTCGGAGGAAGTATTTATATGGATCTCAAAGATGAATGCAAAGACATACTCACCAAAAAGATAATCCCGTTCTGGAACAAGCTCCGTGACGATGAAAACGGCGGATTTTACGGATTTATGGACAATGACCTCAATGTTGACAAGAAAGCCGACAAGGGCGTTATCCTCAACTCCCGAATCCTCTGGTTCTATTCTTCCGCTTACAGAGCACTCGGCGAACAGCAGCTCCTCGACAATGCCACACACGCTTATGAATTTCTCCGCGACCATTGCTACGATAAGGAACACGGCGGCGTTTACTATATGATGACCTTTGACGGCAAGGCTTCGGACGATATGAAGCATACATACAATCAGGCTTTCGCTATCTATGCCCTCTCCGCTTACTACATCGCAAGCGGCAACAAGGAAGCTCTTGCACTCGCTTATGAGCTTTTCAACACTATCGAAACCAAGACACTTGATGATATCGGCTACGTTGAAGCCTTTTCGAGAGATTGGAAGCCTGCGAAGAACGATGTTCTTTCCGAAAACGGCATCGATGCTTCAAAGACGATGAACAACGTTCTTCACCTTATCGAAGCTTATACGGTTCTCCTCGAAGCTGACGGAAACGAGAAGGTTCGCAAGCGCCTTATGTTCCTCCTCGGCGTAACGAAGAACAAGATCTTCGACAGCAAGAACAACAAGCTGCTCGTTTTCTTCGACAGAGAGATGAATGTCCTCGGCGATATCCACTCCTACGGTCACGATATCGAAGCAACATGGCTCATCGACAGAGCGTGTGAAGTTATCGGCGACAGAGAGCTTGAAGCAGAGTGGAGAAACATCGACCTGCGCATTGCCGAAAACATCTACAACATCGCATTCGTTGACGGTGCGCTCAACAACGAGCGTGACGGCGACAAGATCGACGGCAAGCGCGTATGGTGGGTTCAGGCTGAAACAGTCGTAGGCTTCACCAATGCTTATATGCAGAGCGGCGACAAGAAGTACCTCAAAGCAGCAGAAGAAACAATGGACTGGATAAAGAAATACCAGACAGACAGCCGCGAAAACTCCGAATGGTGGGGCGAAGTTGACCACGAGGGCAAGCCTATGCAGACCGTTGAAATGGTCAACCCTTGGAAATGTCCATATCACAACGGCAGAATGTGCCTTGAAATAATGAACAGAAATTTTTGACGTTAAATAAAGAGAGGACTTACAATTATGGCAGTTGTAAATATAATGGAAAAAATCATCTCGGAAAAGCTTGATCTCCAGTTAAAGGACTGCGATTGCTGCAAATGCAACGAATGCCGTCAGGATATGCTTGCTTATGCATTGAACAGCGTTTCGCCGAAATATGTAAACTCCGCAAAGGGAGAGCTTTTCGGCAGGATAGACAGCTCAAAAATGCAGAATTCCGTTGATATAGACATTGCAGTTGCAAAAGCTATCAGCGTTGTAAGCACCTCACCGAAACACCATAAGATTTAATTCGGAATGCGGAATTATTTTGCTCCGCCAATTACCGCAAACCGTAGGGGCGGATTCAATATCCGCCCGTTTTGTGCGATTTTTTGAGATAATTCTGTAGGAGACGGGTCACCCGTCCCGAATTGCGTCCGCAATTTTGGACGAATTTTTCTTTAAAGTTTATCATATAGCAAAACGCCCCTGTTTTTATCTGATAAAAACAGGGGCGTTCGTTTATGCGCCGGACGGAAACACCGTCCCCACGATTTGCGGTATTTGCGGAGCAAAAATAATTCCGCATTCCGAATTTATTTAAACGCGTCCTTAATACGGTCAAAGAAATTCTTGCGCTTGTTGTAGTTAGCGTCCGAAAGGGAATTTTCAAACTCTTTAAGCAGTTCTTTCTGATTCTTGGTAAGGTTCTTCGGAACTTCGATATTGACGTGAACATACTGGTCGCCGCGGTCGGAGCGGTTGATCTTCTTCACGCCCTTGCCCTTGAAACGGAATGTTGCGCCGTTCTGCGTTCCCTCGGGGATAGTATATTTTACCTTGCCGTCGATAGTCGGGACGATGATCTCATCGCCGAGAACTGCCTGCATATATGTGATAGGTACTTCGGTGTGGATATCGTAGCCGTCACGCTCGAATATCGGGTCGGGACGAACATTTACGAGTACATGGAGGTCGCCGTTCGGACCGCCGTTTGCACCTGCGTTACCCTGTCCTCTTACCTGCATTGTCTGACCGTCATCGATACCTGCAACGATATTGACGGATATCTTTCTCGAAACGTTCACTCTGCCGTTGCCGCGGCACTTCGGACAAGGATTGGTGATGATCTTACCCTTGCCTCCGCACTTTGTACAAGGCTTCTGTGAAGATATTATGCCGAACGGAGTTCTCTGTGTGACCTTGACCTGACCTGTACCGTGACAGTCAGGGCAGGTTTCGGATGAAGAGCCTGCTGCTGCGCCCGTGCCGTGACAGTCGGGGCAGGTTTCAAGACGGTTGAGGTTGATCTCAACCTCCTTGCCGTTGCAAGCGTCCATAAAGTTAATGGTAACTTCCGTTTCGATATCCTGACCTCTTCTCGGAGCGTTCGGGTTAGCTCTGGAGCTTGTGCCGAATCCGCCGCCGAAGAAGCTGTTGAAGATATCTCCGATATCGCCCATATCGCCCATACCGCTGAATCCGCCGCTGAAACCGCCGCCATAGCCGCCTCCGCCATAAGACGGGTCAACGCCTGCATGACCGAACTGGTCATAGCGAGCCTTCTTATCGGCATCGGACAGCACTTCGTATGCCTCGTTTACCTCCTTGAACTTTTCCTCGGCTTCTTTATTGCCCGGGTTAAGGTCAGGGTGGTATTTCTTCGCAAGCTGTCGATATGCTTTTTTTATCTCGTCCTCCGAAGCGGTCTTGCTCACTCCGAGGACTTCATAGTAATCTCTTTTATCAGCCATAAAAGCCTCCTGCGGAGCTAAGGAAGCGCTGATTAAATCGTTTCTGCCGTTTTTCGTCACCCTCTCAGTGACGGATTTTCGAGCGTTCCTCAAAACGGCGAAACGATGCTACCGCATTAATCAGCATCTTCCTAAGGAAACGCTGATCATTACATCTTGATCAGCTTTTTCCTGAATAAAATCTTAAACTGCTCCGTTAAATTTGTCATTTTAAACGCCGCGAGGTCAGAATGAATCTGACCCGTTGGCATTATTTGATTTATCTTAATTATTCAACGTCCTTGAAGTCAGCGTCTACGAAATCGCTTCCGTTGCCGCCGTCATTGCCGCCGTTGTTGTCAGTGTTTCCACCCTCAGCAGCACCCTGAGCAGCCTGTGCAGCTGCACCTGCAGCCTGGTAAACCTTAGTTGCGATCTCAGAGAATGCTTTCTGGAGTTCATCGGACTTAGCCTTGATGTCGTCTGTGTTGTCGGTCTTGAGAGCTTCCTTAAGAGCGTCGATCTTAGGCTGAACTGCTGCCTTTTCGTCAGCGGAAACCTTGTCGCCGAAGTCTGTGAGAGCCTTTTCGCACTGGAATACGAGGTTTTCAGCGTTGTTCTTAGCGTCAACAGCTTCCTTACGCTTCTTGTCTTCCTCAGCGTACTTAGCAGCATCGTCAACAGCCTTCTGAATATCTTCCTTGGACATCTTTGTGGAAGATGTGATGGAGATGTGCTGTTCCTTGCCTGTGCCGAGGTCCTTAGCGGAAACATTTACGATACCGTTTGCATCGATATCGAAAGTAACTTCGATCTGAGGAATTCCACGGGGAGCAGGAGCGATACCGTCAAGACGGAACATACCGAGCTGCTTGTTGTCCTTAGCGAATTCACGTTCGCCCTGGAGAACGTTGATATCAACGGCTGTCTGGTTATCAGCGAATGTGGAGAATACCTGCGACTTCTTTGTAGGAATTGTGGTGTTTCTCTCGATCATCTTTGTGCAAACGCCGCCTGCGGTTTCGATACCGAGTGAAAGCGGAGCAACATCGAGGAGGAGAAGTCCCGTTACATCGCCGCCGAGAACGCCGCCCTGGAGTGCAGCACCGAGTGCAACACATTCATCAGGGTTGATTCCCTTGAACGGTTCTTTGCCGATGAAGTTCTTAACAGCTTCCTGAACAGCAGGGATTCTTGAAGAACCGCCGACCATAAGGACCTTGTTAAGGTCGGAAGGCTTGAGTCCGCTGTCGGAGAGAGCCTGCTTTACAGGGCCCATTGTGGACTGAACGAGGTCAGAGGTAAGCTCATTGAACTTAGCCTGTGTAAGGGTCATTTCAAGGTGCTTAGGACCTGTTGCATCTGCTGTGATATATGGGAGGTTGATAGTAGATGTCGGTGTGGAAGAAAGCTCGATCTTAGCCTTTTCAGCAGCTTCCTTTAATCTCTGCATAGCCATCTTGTCGCCTGTGAGGTCGATGCCCTGCTCAGCCTTGAAGTTCTCAACCATCCAGTTGATTATTCTCTGGTCGAAGTCATCACCGCCAAGACGGTTGTTGCCGGCTGTTGCAAGAACCTGCTGAACGCCGTCGCCCATTTCAATGATAGATACATCGAATGTACCGCCGCCGAGGTCGTAAACCATGATCTTCTGATCGTCTTCCTTATCGATACCGTAGGAAAGAGCTGCTGCGGTAGGTTCGTTGATGATTCTTCTTACGTTAAGTCCTGCGATCTGACCGGCATCCTTTGTAGCCTGACGCTGTGCATCTGTGAAGTATGCAGGAACTGTGATAACTGCTTCCGTAACGGGTTCGCCGATATAAGCTTCAGCATCAGCCTTGAGCTTCTGAAGGATCATAGCGGAGATCTGCTGAGGAGTGAATTCCTTATCGTCGATCTTTACCTTGTAGTCAGAACCCATGTGACGCTTGATAGAAGAAACTGTTCTGTCAGCGTTTGTAACAGCCTGACGCTTTGCTACCTGACCAACAAGACGTTCGCCAGTCTTTGTGAAACCTACAACGGAAGGAGTTGTTCTTGCACCCTCTGTATTAGGGATAACTACGGCGTTGCCGCCTTCCATAACTGCTACGCAGGAGTTTGTTGTACCTAAGTCAATACCAATGATCTTTGACATATAAATCTTCCTTTCTTATATAAACAAGTTGTTTCTGAAAATTTCTTTTACGGATTTGCGACAACGACCATCGCGCATCTGATGACCTTGTCGCCGAGCTTATAGCCCTTTTGAAAAACCTGACAAACTGTATTTTCGCCGAAGTTTTCGTCCTCGACCTGATTTACCGCGTGGTGGATATTCGGGTCGAACGGTTCGCCGAGCGCCTTGATCTCGGTAACACCGAGCTTATCAAGTATGCCCGTGTACTGCTTGAATATCATCTCAACGCCCTTTTTGTAGTTCTCATCGGAACACTCCGCGTCCATCGCACGTTCAAAGTTATCGATGACGGAAAGAATTTCGGTGATGACCTTTGCCTGTGCGTCTGCAACGGCGTTAATACGGTCGTTTACGGAGCGCTTGCGGAAGTTGTCGTATTCGGCAGCCACCCTGAGGTACTTGTCTTTTTCATCTCCAAGCTGTTTTTCAAGCTCTTCAATGCGTTTCTGCTCCGCTGAGATCTCTTCGGAGGGGGCTTCTTCGGTCTTTTCAGTCTGTGTATTCTCTTCGGAAGCTTCTTCCGCCTGCTCTTTTTCAAGCTCTTCGTTATTTTTATTTGTATCCATTTGGGGCAGGACTCCTTTCTTTATTGGGACTTGCTTTCGGTATCGGGAAGAAGTTTTTCTTCCGCTTTTACCTCAGCGGGAGGTTCATCATCGGATATCATTTCCGTTATTCTCTCGGAAAGATACTCAACGTAAGGAATTATCTTTGCGTAGTTTATACGCATCGGACCTATTACGCCGAGCGAACCTGCCGTTTTGCCGCCCTTCTTTATCTTTGAAACAATCATACTGGAGTTTTCGATAACGAACCCTCCGTCCTCTCCGAACATGACCTGCAAGTCGCCGAAGCTGTCGTCAAGCATTTTCACAACTTCGTTTTTATGCTCGAAGAAATGAGCTATCTGATTGTTGTCAATGTCCGTTCTTGCCAGCAGATTTTTTTCGCCCGAAACAACGACTTCGTTATCTCTGAAACAATCTGCAAGCTCGCTCACGCCCTTTAAAAGCGGTGTAAGTGTTACCATATAAGTTCCCATTGCCGCTGCAAGTTCTTTCAGTGTTTCGTCCGAAAGATCGTCAATGGTCACGCCCTCAAGATTTTTCGCCATAAAGCTTGAGAAGAAGTCAAGCTGTTCATTCGTAAGGTCGAATTCCAGTCGGCAGACCTTATTTTTGATATCTCCCGATGAGGTTATCATCAGCAGGACGTACATTCTTCGTCCCGTCGGTATGACCTCGACCTTTGTTATAACGGAAAATTTCGGTGCAACATTTTTTGCAACAGCCGCGCAGTTCGTAAGCTGTGCGAGTGCTGTAGAGGCTTTTTCAATAAGCGCATCAGCCGTCGGGATCTCAACATCGAGGATACTGTCAAGCATTTTTTTATCCTCGTCCGAGAGGCTCTGCTCGGGCATAAGCTGCTCAATATAAAGTCTGTAGCCTTTGTAAGTCGGGATACGGCCTGCGGAAGTGTGAGGCTGTTCAAGGTAGCCAAGCTCCTCCAGAAGCGCCATATCGTTTCTGATCGTTGCGGGTGAAACTTTTATATCGGGCATTGAAGCGATCGTCTTTGAGCTGACGGGTTCGCCCGTTGTAATATATTCATCAACAACGGCGGCGAGAATTTTTCGCCTGCGTTCGTCCTGCAAAACGTTCACTCCTTTTCTATCTTTAGCACTTGTATTAGCACTCTGTTAGCACTCCATATCCCTGAGTGCTAATTATATTATACACCACCCGACTGATTTGTCAAGGGGTTTTGGAAATTTTCTTTTATTTTTCACAATTGAGGGCAAAAAATTCGGAAAAGCCTCCGCAAAATGCCCGACAAAACCAAACTTTGCATTATTCAAGCATTACATTCTTGCATTAGTCCGTTTTTTATGGTACAATAATACTGTTGCTTTGATCTGTTCGGCGATCCGGCAAAATTTAATATGTGTATATAACCTTTTTAAATAAAACAAGCGCAGCACGGTACGGTGCAGCGCGGTCGCACACGGGTTTTCCCGTTTTTCGGAGGTAAAAATGGCACTTGACGGAATTTTTTTAAGCTGCGTGAAAAACGAGCTTTTACCACTCATCGGCGGCAGAGTTGACAAGATCGCTCAGCCCTCCCGTGAGGAAATAATAGTTACAATGCGCACGAGGGGCGGAATGGAGAAGCTGCTGTTCTCGGCTTCGGCGAACTCTGCGCGTGTCCATATCACAAAGGAATCGGTCGAAAATCCGAAAGTTCCTCCGATGTTCTGTATGCTCCTGCGAAAGCATTTCGGCAACGGCAAGCTGCTTGATATCCGTCAGGACGGTCTTGAACGTGTGCTTTATTTCGATTTTGAAGCTATGAACGAGCTCGGTGATATGGTAAAGGTCACTCTTGCCGCAGAAATTATGGGCAGATGCTCGAATATCATCGTCATAAACGCTGACGGAAAGATAATCGACAGCATCAAGCGCGTTGACCTCGAAATGTCGGGCGAGCGCCCTGTTCTCCCCGGAATGACCTACACTCTACCGCCAAAGACGGAGCGCCTTGACTTCCGCACCTGTACAAAGGAACAGCTTTCCGAAGCACTCGGCGCAATGCCCGATGCCGACCTTGCGAAAACACTCGTCAAAGTCTTTGAGGGCGTTTCGCCTATCGTTGCGCGCGAATGGGTATTTTCCGCCGCAAACGGCGACCAGATACGCAAAAGTGAGCTTACCGACGGTATTCTCGACAAGCTTTGCGCCGAACTGAAAAAGACCGCTGACGAGCTTTCGGACGGCACTAACGCTTATACCATTATAAAAGACCGCGACGGTATGCTCAAAGACTTCGCGTTTATGGATATTTTGCAGTACGGTTCGCTTATGACGACGAAAACGCTCCCGAACGCCTGCGCCGCACTCGATTATTTCTACTCCGAGCGTGACAACGTTTCCCGTATGAAGCAGCGTTCGGCAGACCTTTACAAGCTTTTGTTGAACACTACCGAGCGAATAGCGCGAAGAATAGAGGCACAGAAGCTTGAACTCGCCGAATCTGCCAAGCGTGATGAATTGAAGCTGAAAGGCGACCTCATCTCGGCAAATCTTTACCGCATTGAAAAGGGTATGGACAAGATCACGGTCGAGAATTTCTACGATGAAAATTGCCCGACTATTGAAATTGAGCTTGACAAACGCCTTACCCCAAGTAAAAATATGCAGAAATACTACGCAGAGTACAGAAAGCTTGATACTGCGGAGAAAATCCTCACCGAGCGTATCGCTCAGGGCGAAGACGAACTTGCTTACATCGACAGCGTTTTTGACGCTTTGACCCGAACCAAGAGCGAGGACGAGGTAAACGAACTTCGAATGGAGCTTGCGGAGCAGGGTTATCTCCGCGCGAACAAGCTCAAAGGCAAGCCGCCCAAGACAAAACCGCCGATAGAATTCACCTCTCCCGACGGCTATACTATATTGATAGGACGAAACAACATTCAGAACGACAAGCTCACCACAAAGCTTGCCGATAAGACGGATATATGGCTTCACACGAAGAATATCCCGGGCTCGCACGTTATTATCCGCACGAACGGCACAGTTCCGCCCGATGATACTATCTTATATGCGGCAGGTCTTGCGGCTTTCCACAGCAAGGCAAAGAATTCTTCGCAAGTTCCCGTCGATTATGTCAATATTAAATTTGTGAAGAAGCCCTCGGGTGCAAAACCGGGCAAGGTCATCTTCACGAACAACCGCACGGTTTATATCACGCCGATAGATCCATACTCCGAGGAATGATTCGGAGTCATTTAAGGTCACCTCTAAAAACCACCGGCTAAAGCCTTAGCACCTCATCGGCTTGCAGATTTTTTGTCTACACTTTGATTAAAAATTAGTATTGCTCCGCACAATGGATCGCTGCCGCTTAACAAAAAACGATACGACCGTAAAATTTACGACCGTATCGTTTTATTATTTATAAATTATAACGAATTTCCAAATCAAACTCAAACCTGGCTGTTGTGATCGAGGAAGTCCATAACGTCATCAACAGTTGTGAATGCGAGAGCTGTGCAGGTATCAGCGCAGCCGTAGTAGATGCAAATTCTGCCTGTGTCAGCGTCAACAAGGTTAGCGCATGGGAATGTTACTGCATCTGTATCACCGATGAGCTCATAGCTTGTCTGTGGGCTGATGAGGTAGGAAGCACCTCTCTTGAGAACCTTCCAAGGCTCGTCCTTATCGAGAAGAGCAGCGGAGAAGCTGTAAACATAGCCGTTGCAGGAAGTAAGAACGCCGTGGTAGAAAATGAGCCAGCCGCGGTCTGTTTCTATCGGAATAGGACCTGCGCCCATCTTTGTGGATTCCCAGCCCTTGGATGGTCCCATAACGTGTCTGTGTTCGCCCCAGTAAACGAGGTCAGGGGACTGGCTGATGAACATATCGCCGAAAGGTGTATGGCCGCTGTCGGAAGGACGGCTCATCATCATGTACTTGCCGTTGATCTTTCTTGGGAACATAACGCCGTTTCTGTTGAAAGGAAGGTAAGCGTTTTCGCCCTGCTTGAATGTTTTGAAATCAGTTGTGGTAGCGATGCCGATAGTTGGCTTCCAGCCGTAAGCATTGCACCATGTTACGATATATCTGTCTTCGCCCTCGAGCTTGCAAACACGGGGATCGTAGCCATACTGCCACTGTGCAACTTCAGGGATATCGCACTCAAAGTGGATTCTCTCTTCGTTGATATCCCAGTGGATACCGTCCTTGGAGAAGCCAACGTGAAGTTCCATGTTTCTTTCTCTGTCGTCAACACGGAAAACACCTGCGAATTCATAGTCACCGTTCTTGAAAGGTACAACGGAGCTGTTGAAAATGGAGTTGGAAGGCTCTCTGTAGCCGTTAGCCTTCTTTACCATGATCTGATCTCTCTTGATGATAGGGTTAGCGTCATATCTCCAAACTACATCTCTGCAGTCAGCAGGCTTTTCCTGCCATGGAATGTTCGGCATAGAAACGCCGTTGATGATTTTTACGTTCATTGGTTTGACCGCCTTTCGTTATTGTTATTATTGTTTTGACAACCTAAGTCTTTTTTATTATACAATATTAAAAAAGAAAAATCAACTGTAATTTTCAGACTTAAAGGTATAAGTCATAAAATGTTTAGAATTGTAAACGATTTACCTGCCTAAGAGTGCGTCTATCTCCGAACGGGAGCTTACGATAGGCTTGCCGTCACTGTCAAGGAGCGGGGTCAGTCCGCCCGAATAGCCCGAGAAATGATAGAAATAGTTCACGCCCGTTTCGGTGTCCACCCATATCTCGCAGCCCTCCATTGCACCCTTGGAATAAACTTTAATGAATCTTTTGTCATTGCTCATAGTGTGATCTCCTTTATCCTTGTTTCCTCTGATGTATCATATTTTACCGTAATCAGCTCTCCGGATATATTTTTCTGATCTGTTCATCGGTAAAGCCGTTGGCTCTCATTCTGCTTATAAAAAGCGTTCTCTCCTCTGCTTTACCCTCTTCCTTGGCATTTTTAAGTGCTGACGCTTCATCATGGAGTGCCTTTTCACGCAGACGGGCGATCTCTCTTATTTTTGTGTCTTCGGACATATCATAGATAACATTTACAGCTTTTTTCATAATAGGAACATTAGTCTGACTAATCATCTCGAATTCCTCCTCACTGTCTGCGTTTATAAACTGCAGCCACAGCTCACGGCTGTTATCGGGATTTGGCTTTCTGCCGACCTTTTTTAGCTCAAAAAAGTGTATGCTGAACTTGTCGGAGAAAACCTCACCCGTGTCCTTTATCATTGCGGCTACCTCGGTGTGATAATCGTCTGTATTGAACATATTAAAGTTGATGATATTTATTGTAATAGTTTGTTTTAACTCGCTGTAGTCCTCACCGCTTTTTAACTCTGAAGAATACAGCTTTGCCCAGTAGAAAAGCGTTCTGTCACGGTAATCCGCATCGTTTTTGACCTGGATTTCCACATTCACAAGCTTGTCGTCCACCTTTAAGCTTAGGTCAAGACGGCTGAATTTTCCCGTAAGCGTTTCGGGCGGAAGTTCGGGGTTTGTTATTTTGATCTCTTTGATGCGCTCCTGCGGAATTTCAAGCATACTTGCTACGAATGAATGGAGCATATCCTCATTTTCCGTAAATATTTTTTTGAATATTATATCAAGCTTCGCTGATATTACATTTCGTGCCATCGGCTTTCCCTCCTTTTATCTGATTATATTATACCACAATTTCATCAAAAAGCAACACAGTATGTCTTTCCCTTTTCCGTTGCGAACGAAACAGCGCCGTCCTTTTCCGCAACATTGACATTATTGCCGTCGCATACGACCTTGATATTGCTGCCAACAATTGTACAAGGATTGCCGCTGAGCGAAGTTACGGAAATCTTTGTTATCCTGCCGCCTTCCCATTCAAAGTCAAGTTCAAAGCCGCCCCTCGCTCTTACGCCGCTGAGAGAACCGCTTGTCCACTCCTCGGGGAGCGCAGGGAGAATGTTTATCTCGCCGCTGTGGCTCTGAACAAGCGCTTCGACAATGCCTGCACCGCCGCCGAAGTTGCCGTCTATCTGGAACGGCGGGTGCATATCAAACATATTTATCGAGGTCGAGTTCGAGAGGAGCGCGCGGACATTTTCGCCGACCTTTTCGCCTCTGCCGAGCCTTGCCCACATATTGATTATCCACGCTCTTGACCAGCCTGTGTGACCGCCGCCGTGGGAAAGTCTGCGGTCGAGCGTTGCCGTTGCAGCCTTTGCAAGCTCAGGCGTTTTGCGGAGCGAAATCATATCGGCAGGATAGAGCGCGAAAAGCTGCGAGATATGGCGGTGTCCGGGTTCTACCTCGTCATAATCCTCTGCCCATTCCATTATCTGACCATACTTGCCTATCTCAGGCTTCGGCAGACGTGAACGAAGCTTTCGCATAGTTTCGGCATAATCCTTATCGATGCCGAGAATATCGGCACTTTCCGCAACTGCCGTGAAAAGGCTGTAAAGTATCTGACTGTCCATTGACGGACCTTGGCAGAGTGAACCCTGCTCGCCCGTCTTAGTGAGGTATGTATTCTCGGGCGAAGTCGAGGGGCTTGTCACAAGCTGACCCTTTTCGTTCTCAATGAGGTAATCCTCGAAGAATTCAGCGGCTTCTTTCAGCGTATCGTACTTATCGGCAAGAAAATCCTTATCCTGCGTAAATTTGTAGTGTTCATAGATGTGCAGACAGAGCCACGCAAGACCCATTGGCCATACCGTTGCAGGCATCCACCTGTCCTGTGGAGCTGTGTCGCCCCAGATATCGGTGTTGTGGTGGCAGACCATTCCCTTGCAGCCGTACATTTCACGGGCGGTTATACGTCCGTTCTCTCTCATTCGCTCGATGTGGTCGAAAAGCGGCGTGTGGCACTCGGGGAGATTCTGTATCTCCGCGCCCCAGTAGTTCATCTCAGTGTTGATGTTGATAGTGTATTTTCCGCCCCAGGCAGGCCACATATCCTTGTTCCATATTCCCTGAAGATTGAGCGGAAGCGTACCCTCGCGCGAACCGCTTATCATCAGATATCGTGAGAAATTGAAATACATTTCGGCAAGCTTGTTGTCATTTCCGCCGTTTTTGAAAAGCTCAAGTCTTTTATTTGTCGGCAAAGCAGAATTTCCGCCGCTGTTGTCGCAAAGCTCAAAATTCACACGGTCATAAAGCTTTTTATAATCGCTGATATGGCGTTCAAGAAGCGTTTTGTAAGACTTGCGCTGTGCGGTCTTGGCTTCGTTCAAAGCCGTTTTTTCGTAATTTCCCGTGCGGAATGCCGTCTGACAAGCAATAGTTATCGTTGCTTCGTCCGCACCGTTTACTCTGATCCTTGTTGCATCGGTTTCACCGATGCCGCCTACGGTTTTTATTGTTACCGCAGTTGCATAGGGTATTCCGTCCGTTACTGTGAAAAGCAAGGTCGAAGCATCGTAGGCTTCGTTCTTGTCATAGTCGTCGTCTGAGCCGTCGATGAAAGCTTCAAAGGTTATTTTCGCCTTTTCGCTTGCTGTGAAGTGGATAATCATAACATTATCGGACGCGGAAACGAAAATTTCACGGGAAAAGTTCACTCCGCCGCTTGTCCACTCGTTTTTTACGACTGCGGTGGAAATATCAAGGCTTCGCTGATAGTTTTCGGCATTTTCGCAGCCGCTTTGGAGGATATGCAGGTCGCCCATTGGGTGATAATGGCGCTGCTGCTCGTTCCTGCCGTAAAAAGCATCCTCACAAAGCTTCTGTGCTTCGGTTATTCTGCCGTCTGCGATAAGCTTGCGAATTTTTCCGAGGTTTTCTTTCGCCTTAGGGTTGTTTCTGTAACGGAATCCGCCCGACCAAACGCTGTCCTCGTTCATTTGGATAAGCTCATCGTCCGTTCTGCCGAATATCATACCGCCGATACGACCGTTTCCAACCGGCAGAGCTTCGTCCCAGTTTGCGGCAGGTTCTTTATACCATAATAATTCAGAAAAGTTCTTCATAATATCCTCCGATGTGTCCCGAGCAAGACGGGGTTATTTTAATCAAATTATAACATACTTTCCACAAAAAAACAAGCTTCACCGCTTTGATTTTTGTACAAATACAAAACCGCCCTCGGAAAACCCGAGAGCGGTTTGAATTGCTTTTGGTAAATTACATACCTGTAAGACCTGAACGTGCAATACCTTCTGTGAAGTTTTTCTGCAAGCAGATATAGAGGATAAGCATTGGCAGGATAGAGATAAGGCATCCTGCTTCCATCCATACGATAAGCTCACGGACATTCGGTGTTTCGTTGCCGAAGATAAGTCTTGTGAGGTTTGCATCGAGGTTCTTAAGCATAAGTGCGATTGTCTTGTTGTCTGTGAAGAACGATGTGGAAACATAGTAATCGTTCCAGTACCAAACAACTGAAAGGAGGAATACTGTAAGGAATGTAGAGCCTGCGTTAGGTACCATTACCTGAACGAAGGTTCTGAAAGGCGAGCAGCCGTCGAGGTATGCTGCGTCTTCGAGTTCCTTAGGAAGTCCTCTGAACGACTGTCTGAACAGGAATATGAAAAGACCTGCACGGATACCGTTCGCTGTGAGTGCGGGGAAATACATTGTAACGCCGCTGTTGATGAAGTTGATGTAGTTTCCTGTGATCGCATGATAAATTCCGAGTGGGTTAAAGTAACGGAAGAACATATACTGCGGAATAAGAATGATCTGTGAAGGCACAAGGATCATAAGTATTACGATGAAGAAGAGTATGTTCTTGCCCTTGAACTTGAATCGTGCGAAGCCGTAGCCCGTAAGTGCGCAGGTGAGGACCTGAAGTATCGAACAGCCGATGTTCAATACGAGCGTATTAACGAGCGTATTTCCGAAGTCCATTGCCTTTGCGGCATCGACGATGTTGGAAATGATATAGTGCTTCGGGATCCACATGATCGTCGGGTCGTTCATTTCCGCACGGGGACGGAATGCTGCGGAAATCATGAAGAGAAGCGGATAGATGATGATGAAGCAAAGACCGAATACGATAAGTCCTCTTGCGATAGGCCATACTGCATCAAAAACTCTTTTTCTCTTTAAATATTTCTGTTCCTCGGGCGAAAGGGATTCAAGACGCTTTTTGAAGCGTTCCCTTTTCTCCTTTCTGGACATTTTAGGTTCTTTGATTGTTCTCTGCTCGGACGATCCGCCGGAGCGTTTTGCTAAACTTGCCAATTATTCCGCCTCCTTAATCATCGTACCAAACGAGCTTATTCATGATTGCGAAGATGATTCCGAGAGCAATAAGAATTATTCCGAAATAGCTCCACGCCATTGATGCCGAGTAACCGTACTGCCAGTCACGCTGTACTTCGAGCACACGCGACATAACTTCGTTGGTCGGGTCGGTGAAGGAGTCGATAACGGTATAAACGATATTTACAAGGATCATCGGGGAAACGTAGGGAAGAGTGATCTTCCAGAAGAATTCCCAAGCTGTTGCGCCTTCGATAGCGGCTGCTTCCTTAGCGGAAGTCGGGATACCCTGAAGTGCTGAGAGGAAGATAATGATCTGGATACCGCACTTCCAAACGAGGTTGAGGATATCAGATGTTACCGTTGTCAGCATTTCGGTGAATTTCGTACCGAAGCCGTAGATTCCGACAAATTCGAGGAGCTGGTCGACCATGTCTGCCTCGAACATTGTGGAGAACTGTTCAGCGCTGTTGTTTCCGTTTGTGTTAAGGTCGCCTGTGATGATAGCATATACAGGGCCTGTTGCGATGATAACCGGGAGGAAGAATACTGCTCTTGCGAAGCCTCTGCCTCTGAACTTCTGGTTTATGATGATCGCAACGAACATCGAGAATACAACGATGATAGGAAGGTTGAGCGCCATATCCTTCAAAGCGCTTACAAGATACTGTCTGAACGTTGGGTCGGTCATGAACGCTCTCTTGTAGTTTGCGATGCCCACCCAGCTTCTTGCGAGATAGCCTGTTTCCGGGCTGACGTCATTGAATGAATAGAAGAACGATTTGCATACGGGTATGATGAAGAACATCAGAGCGCCGATAAACCAAAGAGCGATAAATCCGTAGCCGTAAAGCCCTTTCTTCTTTTCATAGGATAGTCTGTGTTTCATTTTATCCTATGACCTCCTTCCCGATGTAATCGTACAGACTGTAAGTGGTGCTGCCCTTGGTAACAGTCTTGTCTGTATAGTTTACTGTGATCTTAGTACCGTTTGAATAGGTAGTTTCGGTGTTTCCGTTTGCAAGCACATCGTAGCCTGTGATAGTTTCCGAAGAAACATCGGAAAGTATCTCCTTAACGAACTTATAAACGCTTGCAGCATCTTCTTTCCAGTAATCAGCGTCTGCGTAGTAGTAAGCGTCGTAGCGTGTATCCTTGAGCTCGTTAGCTTCTTCAGCCATAAGGTCGAAGTTGAGCGAGCTGCCTGCCGCAACTGCGGAGAGGATAACTTCGCCGATCTCAGCCTGACCGTTTACAGCAGGTGTTGAGTAAGACTTGATGCCGTGCATAACGATCTGATAGAGCGGTATCTCAGCATCGAAAACGTCAAACTTGCTGGAATTGAGCGGAACATCGGTGATCCTGTCAACATAGGGAAGAACATAAGCATTTGCGCCGTCTGCGAGGACTGAACCGACCTGATCGTTGAGCTTCTGATAACCCTCCTGAACCATGGTCTTCATCATTTCTCTTGACGTAGCCTTTCTGCCGTAGTCGCCGTAGATAACTGTCGAAGCAGTTCCGACTGCGATATTGTCAAGGCCGTATTTGCTGTAGCTCTTTGCAAGGTTGTCGAACATCTTTGTGTAAGCCTCGGGAGCGAGGAGCGACATTGCCTTGTAGAATTTGTTTTCGATTCCGTAAGCAGGGTCATAAGTGAACTGCTTGGAATAAGCGTTTGAAACTCTGATAGCCGTATCGGTTATCGTCCAGTATCCGTTGCCCGTCTTGAACGTGAGGTTCTGAACATTCGGATAAATGCTGATGTTGTTGCTTTCAGCGAAGCTCAGAAGGCTGTTGAAATCGGACTTGCCGCCGAGCTTTGAAGCAGGCTTTGCTTTATCCGAAACCTTTTCCTTGATATCGGCTGTCGTCCACTCGTTGTATGTAGCAACGATATTGTCTGCGCCGTCAGCGGAAAGCTCAGAAAGGATATCCTTAGCCTGATCGAACGTTGTAGCTGCATGCTGCATTGTTACGGGGAAGCCGAGGACGGATTCCTTTTTAAGAACTGCGCCGTAAAGGTCAACATAGAGCGGAACGTCATTAACGGAGTCGGAAACCGTTACGCCGTAGACGCCTGTGAGGTAATCTCTGTACTTCTCTGCGATGTCAACGTAATCGACCTCGCTCTTGTCAGTCTTTGAAACGGGGTAGTAGCGAACTTCGAGTTCGGGAACGAGGATACCTCTCTTCTCGAATACCTTGAGCGGGCTGTCATTGCTTGCGCCCATCTGATATTCGTCGCTTGTTCTTATCTCGAAATCAAAGTAGCAGCTGTTGAAATCGGTCTTGTTCTGACCGGAAACGTAAGCATTGATAGTAGCGGCTGTATCGCCCTTGTCGGCAACGACCATCATACCGCTGTTGCCCTTGACGATACCGTACATCGGGAGGTAGACCTGCTGTGTTACTGCGGGAGCAGTCTGCTGAACGGCTGTGATATCTCTGCCGTAGACCTTGCCCGAGTAGGTTTTAAGACCTGTTTTGCCGTTGTTGAAGTTGATGAGTGCGCCGCTGCCGTCAGGGATAACGAAGTATCCGTTCTCATCGGTAGTTGCAGCTCCGAAGGTCGTCATAAACGAGAGCTTCGTTGTGAGCTTGTCGCCGTCCTCCTCGGTGATCTCGGAGGTGTCAACATTGAGCTTCAGATAATCATCTTCAAGAGTATAGGTAACGGGGACTTTGATCTTTGCGGAATTGAAGGTGTATGTGATCTTTATTCCGCTGTTTGATGTAGTTACCTTAGCCTTGCCCTTTACCTTGCTGTTTGCAGTCGTAGTTTTACGCTTTGAAGGTTCGCCGTATGTAAGCACCATACCTGCTTTAAGCTCCTGTATCTGAGCCTTTTTACCCGATGAACCGTCGGCGTTAATGGGGTTTGACCACCAGATCTCACCTGTGTTCTTGTCAACGAGTGCAAGAGTTACCTCTTTTTTGTTGACATAGAGTGCAAGCTTGTCGTTTTCGGTAACAAGCTCGGCAGCTGCGAGAGCCTCTTCCTCTGTACGGGGGACATAGTCCTCGTCAGCGGGAGCTTCCTCTGCATCAGCCTCCTCTGTTTCAGCGGCGTCTGTTCCCTCATCGTCCGAGAAAGCAGGTATCGTGAACATTGAAGTCATCATTGCGGCGCAGCAAACGCAGGCAAGTATCTTCTTTATATTGATTCGCATTTATTTCACCACTTTTCGATTTAAAATACTATACACGGAAACGATACGAAAGCTCCGTATAGATAGACAGAACGAAGATTATTACCTGCTGGAACAGCGTAAGAACGAGAACGAGCAGGAACAGGATCGCTATCATCGCGACGATCGTCAGCAATATCAGTGCGATCGTCTTTCCGAACGAGAACTGGTGGACGGCTTTCATCGCTGAGATGACAAGCACGAACGACCAGCAGAATCCCACTATCTCAAAGAGCTGGATAAAGATGTATTCGTCCTTGATAAGAACGTGGGAAAGAAGTGTTCCGATGAGGTAACCCGATATATACGGCACTAATGCGTAGGCGCTGTATATAAAGATCTTTTTCATTGTGCCCTCTCCGGTGAAGAGTGTACACATTGCCCAGTTGGCAACTACCCAAACCAGGAATAGTATAAGGCTTCGGAAGATATACGGGACTATATTGAATATCTTATCGTAACTGGAATAATACTGGAAACCGTAAAGTCTGCTGTATGCGACCTGCTGGAAAAAGAGGAGGAAAACGATGACCCAAGCGATCTTCATAGAACCTTTTTTCTTCCAGCGAAGGTCTTCAAAGCCTTCAAACGGATGCATTATAACGTGTCTGACGAACTGACCTTCTGTTAAATCGAGCATTTTATGCACCGCCCTTTCCGCTTGAATTCTGCTTTTTCTTCTTTAAGATCTTCTTCGTTACCGCCCAAGCAACGATGACAACGATGATAACAATGACTATCAGCGTGAAGTTCTGCTTGAGCCACTGGTCACGATAGCCTTCAAACGCCTTGTTGTAGCGGTTTCTGCTGATCGAGATCTTGAAGTATTTCATTGCTTCTTTGTATTCGCCTTTGTTGAAAAGAGCGTTTCCGATACCGATGTAAGCACGGCGGTAGTTTCCGTCATACTTGAGTACAGCCTTCCAAGGTTCGTATGATTCATCATATTTACCCTCGTTGTAAAGGTTGGAAGCCTCTGTAACGATCTCACCGAATGCTGTTCTCGTGAATACTGTGATAGAGTTCTTACGGGAATCGAGAACATAGATGTGATTATCGTGGCTCTCGATAGCAGAAGCCGAACGGAATGTACCGAGCTGTTCGCCCGAGCCGCCCATTATGAAGAGAAGCCAAGCTTCCTTGTCATACTGGAAGATACGTCCGTGCTGGAAGTCGAGAATATTGAGCTCGCCGTTAGGTCCGATGTCGATATCGGTGAGGCTTGAGTTTTTTGCGTAAATTGAGTAGTAGGTCGGGGCTTTATCACCGAACTGGAACTCGTTGTCGATTCCGAGGGAGTCGAGAATGTTGTTGCCCTCAGGATTGAGCTTCTTAACGAGGTCTGTTGTTGTTTCGGTGGACTCTGTTACAGTATAGATGAAGCCCTTTTCATCTATATCGAAGTTTGTGAAGCCGATAGGAGTTGACTTGGCTGTTCTTGCTCTCTGTTCCTCGGTAGAAATGAGGTTCCAGAATGCGTTTGCAAGAACCTCGGCAGTCTGTTCAACTCGGTTTGCACCGTAGAATCCGAGGAATTTGCCTTCCTTGTCGAACATTACCGCACCCTTTGTTACGGATTTAACGACAACGTAGACATTTTCAGCCTTATCGACGATGACTTTGCTCGGATTATATGTAAGGTCTGTTCCGTAAAGCTCGGAATCAGGCTTGCCGAACACTCTGTCGACGTTTCCGTTCACATCGCACTTGATAACGCGCTCATTTTCGTTATCTGCGATATAAACATACTCTGTGTACGGGTCAACATAAACGCCCGTAGGCTTTTTGAGCTTTGTTTCTTCACCGTTGTAGGTGAAGCTCTCCATTACTCTTACGAGCTTGAAGTTAAGGTCGGTAACAACTATTCTGTTGTTTCCCCTGTCAGCTATATACATAAGATCATCGTGCGAAACGAAGAGGTCGGCAGGCTCGCTCAGAGCGCCGCAGCCGATATCGTCGCCGCTTACGAAGTAATCCGCGGTGTATCCTACCTGTGAGGATATCGGATCGCCCCATCTGTCATAGCTGTAAGGGTTATATGCTTCGGAGGCGGAAACGTTGACCGCAAGAGCGGAAACCGTCATCACTGCCGCCGAAAGACATGAGATAAGCTTTTTCAAGCTTGACATATTATCACCCTTTCCATATTTCTTTTAATCCTTCATACCTGCGTGAGCCATTGTTTCCATAACGTTGCTCTGCGCTGCGATAAATACTGCAAGCGGCGGTATCATAAGAACAACTGCGGACGCTGCGATAGCACCCTGTCTTGCAATACCTGCTGCTGCGATCTGCTGAACTACAGTCGGGATAGTTTTGAGTGCCTCATCATAAACGAGGTTGCCGCCCGTTGAGTTCCAAGCAGCCTGGAACTGGAAGATGATAATTGTCATGATAGCAGGCTTCATATTCGGCATAACTACCTGCCAGCAAATTCTGAAAAGACCTGCGCCGTCGACCTTTGCCGCTTCGATCATAGCATCGGGGATAGTACCAACGCTGTTGATCATAAGGTAAAGACCCATTGAAGAAGCAACGATCGGGAGGATAAGTGCGGAGTATGTATTGATCATACCGAGCTTAGCCATTACGATGTACTGCATGATGTAAGTTACCTGGCTGTTGAAGAGGAGCGCGATAACGACCGTCTTGTTGATGAGCTTAACGCCCGGGAACCTGCACTTTGCAAGGATGAACGAAGCCATACAAGCGAAGATAACGTGAAGAACAGTTGCCGCAATAGTTACATACAAGCTGTTGAGGACGTTTCTTGAGAACGGTACCCAGGAGTTGTTTGCGACCTGGAACAGATCCCTGAAGTTATCGCCCGTCGGGTTGATAGCATAAAGCTTTGGCGGCATGATGAAGATTTCCTGCACCGGCTTTATGGAAGTGATGATCGCGATATAGATAGGTGCGATCATAAACAAGCCGAGTAAAGTAAGCAGGATAAAGATACCGATGTCGTTCGTCCAGGATTTGCCGACACGCTTATTTGTACCCTTGGATTTTTCCATTTTTCTATGCTCTTTTTCGCGGCGCTTTCTGAGCGCTTCAAGAGCAGCAGCATTCTCAGCTTCGATCTGAGCCTGTATCTGAGAAGGCTTTAATTCTTTTTTTGCCATTATGATCTCACCCCTTTAGTTATTCATATATTTGCCGAGGACCTTGGTTATGAGCTTGTTACACAAGAGCATTACAAGGAACAGCACGAAGCATATTGCCGAGGAGTAACCCATTTCGTAACGAACCCAGCCGTAGTCGAATGCGTGAGTCATAATAGTATGAACCTTATAGTCCGTGGACGGGAAGCCTGCGAGCATACGTCCTACGATATCAACTGTGAAGCAGGATACGATCTGCATAACAGCGGCGAACATAAGCTGAGGACCCATTGACGGGATAGTGATGTAGATAAGTTCCTGCGAACGGTTCTTGATGCCTTCGATAGCACCTGCTTCGTACATGGACTTATCGATACCCTGGAAACCTGCACGGAGGGCAAGGAAGCCTGCGCCCATTGAGATCCAGAGCTGAACTACGATAACGCAGGGGAGAACGTAGTTTGCGTCTGTGAGCCACTGGATAGCGCCCGTTGTGAAGCCGAGGGAGTTGAGGAATGCGTTGAGGTAACCGTAGGAGTCACCGGAGAAGATGAGCTGCCATACGAAGTAGATGTTGCCTGCCATTGACGGAGCATAGAAAATAAGTGTGAACACCGTCTTGAGCACGGGGTGAAGCTCGTTTATGAGCCATGCAAGCATAAAGCTGAGTGCATAGCTCAACGGGCCTGTGAAAACTGCGAAGATAAGTGTTGTTCTGATAGACTTGATAAATACATCGTCCTCAACGAAAAGGGTGTAGAAGTTGTCAAATCCAACGAATTTCGGCGGAAAATGCGCCATATCAAAGTCGGTGAAGCCCATAGGCAGCGACATGATAACCGGTATAACGGTGAACATGATAAAGAAGATCATAAACGGTGCGATCATACCGTAGCATCCGATATTTCTCCTCATTTCATGGAGTGTATATTGGAAATTCTCCTTAAAAGTGTGTTTCTGTTCACTTCTGAGCAGAATTTCTTTTTTCTGGGTCTGTTCAGCCAAAGGTAACCCTCCAATCTTTAAGAATCTAAGCCGAGATTATGGCGCTTTCTCGTGATTTCGTTGTTGATATCGATATTGTAAAGACGAAGTGTTTCTCTTGCGTTTTCCTTATCGTTAACAACAGCACGGAATGCGTTCATAATACCACGGGTAACAACGTAGGATGACGGAATGATAGGAATTTCTTCGAGCTGATCCATCTGGAAGAGGATCTTTTCGAGGTCGGAATTCGACCAGTTGAGCTTCTTCAGAGCTTCGATGTTTGCGCTTTCAAAACGTCCGAGAGGACCCATAACGCCTTCAACATTCTGACCGTATTCAACGAGTGTATCGGTCTCTGTGAACCACTTGATGAATTCCCAAGCAGAATCGACGTTCTTGCAGTCCTTGAGGATAATTGCGCCGGAACCGTTGGAGTTAGCAGCGTAGGAAACAGTGCCGTCCTCGCGAACAGTTCCCGGAACGTGGGTGAAATCCCAGAGTCCCTTGATTTCAGGAGCAGCTCTGTTGAGCTGATTATAGAATGTACAGTAGTTCTGGATAACGATAGGAGCTTCACCTGTTCTGAAACGTGTGAACGCATCATACTGCTGGTCAAACTGGTAAACGTTATAAAGCTCTGTCCATGTTGCGAATGCATTTACAGCTTCGAGACTGTCGAAATTCGTCGCAGTCTGGTCATCATTATAATAGTTTGTACCCGACTGGAGCATAAGGAGCGCGAATGTGTGGCCTGCTTCAGTTGCAGGGGAAACAGCCGTACCGTTTACGTTGGTAGGAAGGATAAGACCCGGCTGCATATACTTTCTCTGAAGAGCAGGGAGCATATCGATAAAGTCGTCCCAAGTATCGGGCGGAGCATCGATGCCAACTTCTGCGAGCATATCCTTACGGTAGAACATCATCGGGAATGTTCTCGTGAGCGGGATACCGTAAACGTGACCGTCATAAGTGTACATAACAGCCGCTTCTTCCTGGAAACGATCAGCTACTTCTTCATAATCGGAGAGGTCGTCAACGCTCCTTACAAGACCTCTGATAGCAAGGTTTACAGGGAATTCACCGCCGATAAAGAGGGCAACGTCAGGACCCTTGCCTGCGAGAACCGCTTCCATAATAGTACCCTGAACGAGGTTGATAGAAACATCAATGCCTGTTTCGGGAACGAACTGCGAATCGGTCATCTGCTTGATGATGTTTGTCTGGTCACGGCCAATGCCGACCCAAACGTTGATAGAATCAGCCGTTACATCGGAAAGAACTGTGTAATCCTCGAAGAACGAGCCGACGAGAGCCTTTGTACTGAACGAAAGGGACTTGAAGAAATTTTTCTTAACGGAAGTAACCTTCTGATCAGCGGGAACGAGTTCAATAAAGTCGATCTCAAGCGGCTGGCTTCTGTACTGACGCATCCAGGAGGAAACGGCAGTAACGTTATCCTTGATACCGCTTGAAGAAACGTAATCGGGGATCTTGTTAGGACGCTTTATACACTTGTCAAAAACATCTGCAAGACGGTCGAGAACAGCAGCTTCCGAACCGTCGATGCCTGCGATCTCTTCGATAGCGGCACGTGTCTCACGGAGTTCAACGGAAAGTCTTTCAAAGACGCCGAGAAGCTCAGGGATCTGTCTGTGAACGAAATAGTCTGTGTATTTATCGGGCGAAGGACCTGTTATCATAAGTATCTGCATATAATACTGGTTAGCTTCGTACACGATATTGTCGAGTTTGCGCATATATTCGCCGATATCGCCCGGGATACATTCAAGAGTGAGTGTATGCTTGCCCTTGTCGAGGTAGATATATGCAGGGTCACCGTTTTCGTCCTCGGGGACAACGGATACCCAGTTTGTGCTGTAGTAGAACTTTATTTCGCTAAAGGCATCGGAGGGAACTTCGCCGTCGATATAAAGTCTTCTGTTGGAGAAAAGTCCGCGGAGTTCGTTCTGACGGCTCTTAAGGTTTACCTTATAATAGCCTGCTTCAGCAACGTCGATCTCCCAAGTGATAGCCTGACCGGACTGATCCCAAGTGCCGTCGCCGACAGTGTTGTAACGCTGCTTGGTCGGGTTTGAAGGTTCGGTAAGATAGTTGCCGCGGTCATAAGTCGGGAAAAGTGTCTGCGAGTTTGTGTATGTATAACGTTCACCCTGAACCTTGATAGGCTCAGCGGAAGCATTTTTTGCAAGCTCGTCATCGGACGGCTTCACATACTTATCATAACCCTTTTCGTTGCAGAGCTTGATATACTCGATAGCGACCATAGCTCTTTCGGAGCTAATGGAAATGGTATGCTCACCGGCTTCGAGATAGAAAAGAAGCGGTTCGTTGAAAAGACCGTCCTCGTCCTTGAACGAAGTTGTTGTCCACATTGGCATTTCAACCTGCGGAGGACGAATTTCGTTATCCTTAGCATCGGGAGCGATCGGATATTTACTCGTCCAGATACGGGGGATATTAATTCTCGTAGCTGTATCATACGGGGATTCGCCGTCAATAAGCACAGAAAATTCGGTAGTCGTTGTACTTCCCGTGATCTGGTAGTACGACATACCGATGTTGTAAGCGCCTGTTTCGGGAACGTTTACAGTAAAGTCAAGAGTACCCTCCTCATTGCTCCAGACAACGATGTTATCCTTACCCTCATAGGATTCCACGCTGACCTGAGCACCGTCACGAGCACCCTTATAAGTTAAGAATGCTTCCTTATCGGGGCGTTTTGACCCTGATATCTCGTCGTAATAGTCGCTGTAAGTATTTTGTTCTTCATAGCTGAACGTTTTCTGCCCGGAGGACTGCGCCGCCGTTGTTTCCGCTGTTTCCGTACTGTCGGCAGTGACGGGGACAGCCGCAAAAGTAGTGACCGCAAGCATCAGCGCGGTCACGGCTGAAACAATTCTCCTGAAATTAGTTTTACTCGACAACAGACAAACCACCTTTCATTAAAACTGCATATCTGTTTTAGTCTGTACTCAAAAAACAGGGATTGTGATGCTTATGTTAAAACCTGCTGAAAAATTTGCACACAATGTCTGAAAATATAATGAGTTATACTAATATTATAACAATTTACACAATGCTTGTCAAGGTTATATTTTAGTTTTTGTTCACTATCGCGCCATTGTTCATATTTTATAAATATTCAACTTCTTTTTCAAACGTTTACGTTTAACCGTTTTTGTTCAGTTTTAACTATGCAGTGGAAATTTGTTGTGCAATATCACAATAATCAAACCAAAAAAATTAATATTCTCAAACTTCAATTTTTGACATATTGTGACGAAAGTAATACATTCGGTATTTGATTTCCCATTTATATCAACTCTGCGTATATCATCAGTAAACATTCGCTTTTCTATTCAAATTACATCTGAACAGAAAAAATCTCCGCCAAACAAATTAGGAAAAAGCTGATTAAAGCGAAGCGTTCGTTTTGCCATTTTGAAAAATGGCAAAAACGTATTAATCAGCGTTTCCTTAGTATTAAACATAGTATTGCGCCTGCGCCCTGAACATCTCGGCGTAAATTCCGTTCGGCTTGTGAACAAGCTCGCTGTGAGTGCCGTATTCCTTGACCGTTCCATCCGAGAACACCGCAATGTTGTCGCAGAATTTGCAGGAGGAAAGTCGGTGCGAAATGTAGACTGCCGTTTTGCCGCTGACAAGGCTGTCGAACTGGCGGTAAATTTCGTATTCCGCAACGGGGTCAAGCGCCGCTGTCGGCTCATCAAGGATTATAACGGGAGCGTTCTTGTAAAGCGCGCGGGCGATAGCCATTTTCTGCTGTTCGCCGCCCGAAAGCTCAACGCCGTCATTGTCGAACTGCTTGAACATCATCGTATCTCTGCCCTTGGGGAGCGAGTTTATCTTGTCGAGAAGTCCCGTCTTGCGGAAAAGCTCATCGACCATTTCGCTGCTGTCCTCTTTGCCGAGGAGAATGTTGTCCTGCGCCGAGAATGCGAGCAGCTTGAAGTCCTGGAAAACGACCGAGAAAAGCTTCATATACTCATCGTAATCATAGTCACGGATATTAACGCCGTCAAGAAGTATCTCACCGCTGTCGGCATCGTAAAGACGGCACAAAAGCTTGATGAAAGTTGTTTTTCCTGCGCCGTTGAGTCCTACTACCGAGAGCTTTTCACCTGCTCGGAGCGTGAGCGAAACATTGTTGAGAACGTATTTATCCGTGTGAGGATATTTAAAGCTGACGTTTCTGAACTCGATAACGTGACCGCCGCTGAGGTTCTTGACCTTTTTGTTGCCCTTTTCCATTGCAGGAGGATAGTCCATAAACTTGATTATCTCGTACATATAATTACTGCGCTTTGCGATATCCTGAATTCCGAGGATAAGCGCCTGCATCGACGCATGGAGCGTTCCGCCTGCGCTGAGCATCTGCGAGAAAGTACCTATCGTTATCTTTCCCGTAACGGCGAGAATTCCGAGGTAAAGGTAAGTTCCGAAATCGCGCAGAACGCCGACGATAATGTCAAGGATATTGAGCGGAAATTTCAGCTTGTTGATGTTTTCCCAGTAGTCGGAAAGTCGTTTTATCTGCTGTGAAGTCTTGGCGAGCATCATTCCTGCGGAACTGTAAAGACGAACGTCCTTTCCGCAGCGGAAATCCTCCATTTCCCAGCAGATATGTCCGAAGATACGGTTTATTCCCGAAAGCTCGGAGAAATTTTCAATGTCTATCTTGTTTTTCTTTGAGTTGATGATAGCCGTGAGCGCAAGCAGAATACCAATAATTATGAGCAGCACGGGCGCATTTATAATAAGGACGGCAATTACACCGGCAATTTTTATCACATTTGAAATAAGCGCGAAAAACGCCGATGCGATATTGTGCGTTCCGCCCGACCACCATAAGCCGTCCCTTGCTTTTTTGATGCTGTCAAGAGCATCTTTGTCCTCGGTGAGCGAGAAATCTATTTCCATACACCTTGCGGAAACTTCCATGCTAGAAGCATTGTTGAAAAGGTCCTCGCACTTGGAAAGATGAACGGTCAGAACGCTGTTCAGCGCCGCAAGAAGAATGGACGAAACCGTCATTATTGCAAAGCAGGTGATGATGAACGGTATATCTTTCTCCTCAGCTATAAGCGCATCGATAGCAACGGGCAGGAGCAAAAGTTCGGGGAAAGGCATTGCCGCGCCGATGATAACATTCAGCACAGACAGTGGCAGATACGATTTTTTGTACTGTTTCATCTGTCGGAAGCAGTATTTAAGCGACTCCTTAACGGGAGAATTTTTCTTTTCTTTCAGTTTCTTCATAGCTGTCATTCCTTTCAGTCGGCAACGGCGGCTTCGGTAGCTTCGCCGTCGAAAATATCCTTGTCTTCGATGTAATACTGCGCCTGAACGCGGAACATTTCGGCATAATCGCCGTTTTTCGCCATAAGCTCATCGTGAGTTCCCGTTTCGGTCATTTCGCCGTCCTTGAACATCGCAACTCTGTCGCAGAAGCGTGTTGATGAAAGTCGGTGCGAGATATAGACCGCCGTTCTGTTTCCGACAAGTCCGTTGAAGCTCTTGTAAAGCTTGTATTCGGCGAGCGCATCAAGCGCAGCGGTAGGCTCATCGAGAACTATCACATTACTGCCCTTGTAAAGCGCTCTTGCAAGTGCAAGCTTCTGCTTTTCGCCGCCCGAAAGGTCAATGCCGTCATCGTAGAGAACTTTGAGAAGCTCGGTGTCAATGCCTTTTGAAAGGCTGTCTATCTTTTCGGAAAGTCCTGCCTCGCGCAGGCACTTGTCGGCCTTTGCTTTGTCCGTTTCATCGGGAGGATCCATTGAAACATTCTCCGCCATTGGAAATGCGAACACGGTAACGTCCTGAAAAGCAGGGGAAAATAGGCGGTAATACTCCGCTCTGTTAAATCGACGTATATCCGTTCCGTTCATAAGGATACGTCCCTCGGTGACATCATAAAGCCGCAGGAGAAGCTTGATAAACGTGCTTTTTCCTGCGCCGTTCAAGCCGACAACGGCAAGCTTTTCACCCGCTTCAAGGGTCAAATTCAGATTTTTCAGCGCATATTTGTCCTGACCCTTGTATTTGAACGAAACATTCTCGAATGTGAAAACATAGCGGTCGGACTTCGGAACGGGGATAGTGTCCTTGTCCTCGCTCGTTGGGATATCCATAAAGCTGCGGTAATCGTCCGTGTGTGCGCTTCGTTCCCTCAGACCCGAAAGCGCCGCGAGAACTTGGCTTACCGCATTGGAGAATGCACCTGCGCTGGCGAGATAGAGGGTGAAATCACCAATGGAAAGTCCCTCTTTTATAACGCCGTAAACGAGCCAGCCCGTGATGATAAGCTGACGAATGAGCGAGATGCCGTGCGAGAATATCGAGTTGTATACCCAGTATTGGCGTGATTTTATCCAGTGCGAAAGCTCCTCATCGTAGACCTCGTGCTGTCTTTTGGAGAGAAAATTCTTCATTCCGAAAAGGCGAATATCCTTTGCATAGGAAAAATCGGTCGTTACGGTTTCCATATATTCAAGCTTTCGCCAGTGGGGCATCATAGCGTCCCACATTTCCTTTTTATCCTTTTTGCGGATATGTTCAAAGTAAAGATACTGGATAACGGAAAGCACAGCAATGACCAGAATTATGAGCGGATCAAAGCTTGTCATGATCACAACCGCGATGATAATGGAAATTATCTGCGTGAGAAGAACCTGCATAAAGGTCATCATTCCCTGAACGCCCACCCAGTCGCCGTCCGTTGCACGCTTGGCTTTCTGAAGTCGGTCAAGCATATCGGGCGTTTCGAGCGATTCATAGTCCATACCGAGCGTTTTCGCGATGCGCTCCTTGACTATCATAAGTCGGATATAGGTAAAGCCTACACCCAATTTTGTCGATGATATTGTGTTGAGCCACATTATGAAAAGCTCCGCAAGGCTTGTCGCCGTCACAAGCTTTATGAGCGGAACAATGTTTCCGCCGCCCGCGCTCGTCTGTATCATATCGATAACAAGCTTTCCGATAAAGCTCCAGATATAGGACATCGAAGCCGCTGCGAACGTTCCCGTCAATAGGAAAAATATCAGCGACTTGCGGTATTTGACGAACCTTTTCAGTATGTAGATACAGTTGCTTATAACGCCGTATTCCTTGTGAAGCTCGTCTTTTTTCTCTTCTTTTTCTGTCTGCGTAAAGTAAGCCATTATGTTACCCCTTTCTGTTTGAACGCAAAAAAATCCCTGCCGTACCATTAGGCACAGCAGGGACGCTTTTGTATACCCTAAAATTTTAGTCCGCGAGGACGGGCAGCGTTCTTTTTCCCATAAAAATGCCGTAATGATAGTTTGATGTGTTTAAGATATTCACGAACATTCTGCCCGCCTCCTTTCAAAATAATATGTTCAAAGTATAGCACGGTCGGAAAACGTTGTCAAGGGTTTTGGCAAAAAAATCCCGAGAAGCCGTAAATTCTTCCCGGGAAATTATTTTAGGGTGACCTTTAGCCATTAAGTATTCTTCCGTCAGCGGAAATAGTTACAACTCTCAAAGGAATGTCCTTTCCGCAGGCGTTGAGCGCTCTCTTTACAGCGTTTTCGATGCCGCCGCAGCAGGGGACTTCCATTCGTGTAACGACAACGCTTTTTATTTCATTTCCTGCAAAAATCGCAGTAAGCTTTTCGGCATAATCGCCCTCGTCAAGCTTCGGACAGCCGATAAGGGTTATCCTGCCCCTGATGAAGTCATTGTGGAAGCTGCCGTAAGCATAAGCCGTGCAGTCTGCGGCAATGAGAACGTCTGCGCCGTCGAAATACGGTGCATAAATGGGAACAAGCTTTATCTGAACGGGCCACTGTGAAAGCTGACCCGGGATAGACGCTGCCGGAGCAGATGCAGTTTCGTGCCTGATAGCTCTTGAATGTGAGCCCGGACAGCCGCAGGGGAGAACGCCGCTTGCCTTTTCTGCTTTCGCCTTTTTCGCCGCAAGAACAGCTGCTTCGTCATAAGCAGGCGCTTCGCGTTCCTCGAATGAGATAGCGTTCACGGGGCAGGCAGGAAGGCAGTCGCCAAGTCCGTCGCAGTAATTCTCACGCATAAGCTTTGCTTTGCCGTCAACAATGTCGATAGCGCCCTCGTGGCAGGCATCGGCGCAGAGTCCGCAGCCGTTGCATTTTTCTTCGTCTATTTTTATTATTTTTCTTATCATTTTGGTTTTCTCCTTGTTTTCAAAAAAATGAAAGTTCGTGTTTCTTGACTTTCTGATAAGATTATAATATAATATTTACAACAAGTCGGTTGTTTTTACAACAGAAAAGAGATGCTTATGAAGAAATATATTCCCATACTGAAAAAAACACAGCTTTTTTCGGGCGCTTCGGACGAAGATATCGAAGCGATGCTCGGCTGTTTGCAGGCGAAGCTTTGCACTTACGAAAAGGGCGAGTATGTTCTGCGCGAGGGCGAGCGTGTCGAGCGGCTGATGATGCTCGTCAAGGGCGAACTGCACATTCAGCGCGATGACTACTGGGGCAACCGCAGTATAATAAGTATGGTCGGTGTCGGCGAGATGTTCGGCGAGGCATACGCTGCTCCCGAGAGCGGACCGCTGATGAATGATGTGCTTGCGGTCGAGGACAGCGCCGTGATATTTCTTGATATAGGCAAGCTGCTGACGGTCTGTCCGAACGGCTGCAAATTTCACGCAATGGCGGTGAAAAATCTGTTTTTTGCGATATCGGAAAAGAACCGAAAGCTTGTCCGAAAGCTCGGGTATATGTCGCGCCGAACAACGCGCGAAAAGCTGATAGCATATCTTTCCGAAGAAGCGAAACGGCAGAACAGCGGCAGTTTTTCCATACCGTTCAACCGTCAGCAGCTTGCTGATTTTCTGTCCGTTGACCGCAGTGCGATGTCGAACGAGCTGTGCAAGCTTCGTGATGAGGGGCTTATTGAGTTTGAGAAGAATAGGTTCAGGCTGTTATAAAAAAATGTCCCCGAATTTTCGAGGACATTTTTTATACAGTTTTTACTTGTCTTTCTTTTCATCGTGACGATCCATTTCGCTGCCGATCTTGTTTCCGCCAAGACCTCCGACGATGCCGCCAACGATCGCACCCGGGATAGTTCCTGCGATGCCGCCAAGAGGACCTGCCACGATGCCGACACCTGCACCCATTTTTGCACCTGCAATAGCGCCTGCAATAATGCCTCCTGTAGTGCCAACTGCTTCTTTAGCTCTTTTTGACATAAAAATTCCTCCTAAAAAGTTGATCTATAGGCTTCTCAGCGGTTCTGGGTCATTGCTCCCATAAGCTGTGCAGCCTGATTTTTAAGTCTTTCGTTTTCGCAGTTTTCGATCTGCTCCATGACCTTGCTCTTGAAGAAATCAGCGTCTTTTATGTACTTGAAATTGTAGCTTCCCGATGAAGTCGAGATAGCAAGTGTGGAGTAGTTGAATATCTTTCCGCCAAGACCCTGTTCAACGGAAACGTTGTTTACCTTGCTCAACGGTGAATCCATTGACTTTGTGTTGATAACGCCCGTTTTTCCCATAAGTCTCGAATTCGTAAGGGAAATGTTTGTGTGGCTGATAGCCAGATACTTGACCCCGATGAGGATAGCTGCGATGATAAGTCCAACGACAACTCCGCCGCCTGCAGCTGCGACACCGCCGATGATAACGATGATGACCGACCAGATGATCGGGGATACAAGAACAAGCTTGTTTACTTCTGCTTTATAAAGTGTTGTTTCTGCGCTCATGATAAAAAACTCCTTTAAATTTTATTTTGACATACTTTCGGCGAGAGCAGCCGCCTGTTTTTTGAGCTTGTCGTTTTCGTAAAGCTCGATCTGCTCCATGGTTTTTTCCTTGAATCTTTCGGCATCTTTCAGAAAATCAAATTTGTAGTTTCCCGAAGAAGTCGAGATAAGCACGGTGCTGTATCTGAATACCTTTCCCCAAAATCCCTGCTCAATGGATACGCTGTTTACCTTGCTGATAGGCGAGTCCACCGACTTTGTGTTGATTATGCCCGTTTTGCCGTAAATTCTTCTGTCGGTAAGTACAAGCTGCACATGATTAAGAATGAATTTTTTGATACCGATAAATACGATAGGAATGATTATAACCGCAAAGTAAATTTCATACGCATAATCCAAAATATTGTTTGCAAATCCATAACTCAACAGAATCGCATCAATGATAAGTGCAAAAAATACGGACGGTATCAAAGCTGTATTGCTAACCTTTGCTCTGATGATCTCATTTTCGATGTTCATGGTTTTTGCCCCCCCTTTTTTATTTTTATAAAACCATTATACACCACATTTTTACATAAAAGGTATGCTATCAGCTTATTTTTGATAAAAATTGTCCCCATAAGGAAATTGACCTTATGGGGACATTGTATTTATTCTTCCGTGAATCTTTCGTATATCATATAATGTATTCCGGAAATGGGGTCGGAGGCGTTCATGTAGTCGCCGTTTTTGATCTCAAGGAAAAGATATTCCTTTCCGTCCTCCGCCGTATAAAGATAGTAATGCTCATAAAAATAATATTCGCTGACGGCAGGAGTTTCGATAAGTCCGTATGTCCAGTTTAGGGGATCGCTGTAAAATGCTCCGCTGGAGGGAAAATAATTTATGAATACACATGTTCCGTCATCATCAAAGCGAAGCCGTTTGGGGTAGGTCGCGTTCATAGGATCCTTTATTATTTTTTTATAATACATTCGGTCGTAGATAGGTGTTCCCTGACCCGTGCTGCAAAGATAGTTCCATGTTCCTATCATGGCTTCATCGAGGTCAAATTCCCATGGCTCGTCCATTTTATCAAAGTTTTGGTCATAGATCTTTATCAATGAAAAAGTCGGAGTGCGCAGTTTGTCGGTAACGCAGGTCATAAGTATTGTGCCTGCAGGTACGCTTTTGCTTGATGCGGTCGTTTCCTCGGATTCCGTTACTTTAGGTTTTGATGTCGTCGTTTCCGCGGATTCTGTTACTTTAGGTTTTGATGTCGTCGTTTTTGAGGTTTTAGTTGTGGCTTTGGTTGTCTGAGGTTTTGCGGTCGAAGCCGATGTGACAGACGAAGTTGGTTTTGTTTCTGTCGGTACAGAAGTTTCGGTCGGCGCGGAAGTTTCGGTCGGCGATGCAGAGGTTTCAACGGTTACGGTAGTTTCCTCTGTTTCCGAGGTCGGCTCTGTTTCGGGAACGGCGGTCGTTTCTTCAGTAGTAATTGTTGTTGATGAAGCCGCGGTACTCAATGAAGATGTGGAAGTGGTTGTTGTTTCGGGTAATGTAAATGAAGAAACAGTGCTTGTTTCGGCTGCAGAAGTGTCAAAATCAATATTTTCAGGTTCGGTGGGCAATTGTGCAGGAAACAGGTATAATATAAATGCAATAACGGCAGCCGAGCCTATCAATATCATCGGCAGAAAGCTCATATTGCTTGCGAGAAGAGCTTTTTTAACGGCAGCTGTGCTGGAATAACGGTTTTTGGGGTCAAATTCGGTGCATTTTCGTATGATACGGCTGAATTTCCGCTTTTCGGCTTTATCACCGAGGACATTTTTGAGCGTTACACCGAGCGAATATATGTCGGCGGTCGCGTTTGTCTGACTATAGCCGAACTGCTCGGGCGGCGCATAGCCCTTTGTGCCGAGATAGCGTGTGTCGCTGTTCTTGCTGTCGTCATAATATCGTGAAGCGTCAAGGTCGATGAGCCTTATATGTCCGTCGGGCGCAATGAGAACGTTGGAAGGCTTTATATCACGGTGGATAATACCTCGGCTGTGCAGAACGGTCAGAACATCGCAAAGCTCGCAGAATGCGGAAATTATCGCTTTTTCATCGGTCAGCGAAGCGATGTTCCTTTCGCCCTCGATATATTCCTCAACAACTATCGTTTTGCCGTTTTCATACTCGGCGAGTTCGATTTTGGGGAGATAGGGTGAGGATATTTTCAGCAGCGACTTATATGAGCTTATCCTGCCGTTCATCGTCCTTAAAACGAAGTTTCTTCCCTCGGATCGAATAACCTCGATAGTTCCTTTTTCGTCCTTGTCAAGAAGACGGACAGCAGTATATTTGTTTTTTATTTCATTAATATCCATTATCAAATCCCGTTATACTGATTTTTGTTTGCACTTTAAAGTCAGTATTAAAACATAATCAGATTTATTATACATCATTACAGTGATAAAAAGGTATGCTGTCAGCTTAAATTTTCATTTTCGGCAAAAAAGTATCCGAACCCCTTGAAATTTATCTGTTAATATGGTAACATATTTTTACAGAAAATTCAATATGGGGGAGAAAAAATGAACGCAGTCAGCACGGATAAACTTGAAAACGAACTTTCGGAAATATCCGATATAAGTGATTATATAAATAACAATTCGGGTAATTTTGTGAGCGAAAAACTTTCGGATCATCTCAATAAGCTTCTTGGGGCGAAAGGCATGTCCGTTGCAGAAGTTGTTTCCGATTCGGGACTCAACAAGGGCTATGTTTATCAGATATTCGAGGGCAGCAAGGAAAAGCCGAGCCGAGATAAGCTCATCGCGATAGCGGTGGGAATGAAGCTCAATTTCGGTGATACGCAGAAGCTGCTGAAGATCGCGTGTATGCGCCCTCTCTATGCCAAGGATAAGCACGATGCGATAATAATTTTTGCCCTGAAAAAGCGAAAGGATATTGATTTTATCAATGAAACGTTTGATGAATATGGCTACAAAGCTCTGAGCGGCGAAGTGAAATGATCGTTCAAACAGAAACGGCTGAGGTGGTTCAGCCGTTTTTGTTTTGTATGCTTTGGAGTGCTTTCTTTATATATAGTATACCGACAGCATCTGCGAGAAACCAGCCTATCGGTATCGCTGACCATATTCCGACAACGCCTATCGCGGGGACGGGCGAAAGCACATACGCGAGCAAAACTCTTGTTCCGAGTGATATTATTGTCAGTACGAGTGACATTTCCGGCTTTTCGATCCCTCGGTAAAAGCCGTAAAGCAGGAACAGAACGCCTATGCCGATGTAAAAGCTGCCCTCGATGCGAAGATAGCCGATGCCTATATTGATTATCTCGGCTTCGGACGGGTCAATGAATATTTGCATAAGGTATTTTGCAAGCACGAAGATAAGTGCTGAAACGAACAGACAGAACGCCGCTGAAACTACAGCTGCGCGGCGCATACCCTCTTTCACTCGGTCGTGCTTTCCGCCGCCGTGATTCTGCGAGATAAAAATCGAAAAGGCATTGCCGAATTCCTGCGCAGGCATATATGCGAACGAGTCTATCTTTACCGCCGCCGCAAATGCCGCCATTACAGCCGTTCCGAAGCTGTTGACAAGGCCTTGTATCATCAAAATGCCGAAGTTCATCACCGACTGCTGTATGCAGGCGGCAAAAGAGTGTCGGGTGACTTCTTTAACAAGCGCAGAGGTGATGTGAAGCTCGCTCTTTTTCGGCAGAAGCTCGGGTTCTTTTATCAGCACATAAGCGCCAAGTCCCACTCCCGAAACCGCCTGAGCAATAACGGTAGCTATCGCAGCTCCGCCCGTTCCCATATCGAAAACCGCAACGAGCAGGATATCAAGCGCAATATTTATTACCGCTGCCGCTCCGAGAAAATACAGCGGCACGGTTGAATTTCCTATCGCGCGGAGCAGAAACGCGAAATAATTGTACAGAAAAACGAATATCAATCCGCCGAAAACTATGACGACATAGCTTCGCATCATCGCGTAAACATCGTCGGGGACGTTGAGGATATGAAGTATCGGGTCAACTGCGGCGAAGATGATAATGTTTATTATTACGGTCACTGCGGCAATGAAAATAAACGAAGCCGCGGCGCTGTTTTTCAGTTTTGCTTTGTCGCCCTTGCCGAAGCAGACGGAAAATATCGTGCCGCTTCCCATACAAAGTCCGATTATGACAGAGGTTATAAAGGTCATGAGCGAATAAGCCGAGCCGACTGCCGCGAGAGCGCCCGAACCCGAGAATTTTCCAACGATGAATGAGTCGGCGATATTATAGCATTGCTGCAAAAGATTTCCGAGTATCATCGGGCAGGCGAAAAGCAGCATCGTTTTTGTAACGCTTCCCGTGGTGAGGTCTTTGGTCATTTATATGTTCCTTTTAATGAAAAGCTGTCCTCGGGATCTCCGAGAACAGCTTTATTATTATACTGCGTCGTTTCTGATACCGAGGAAATACTCCTTTGCGGTATCGCCGTTGACCGGGCGGGCGAAGCGGAAGCCTTGGATATAGGAAGCGCCGATCGTATCGACGATCTTTTCCTGATTTTCGGTTTCAACGCCCTCTGTGAGGATCTTGATATCCTGCTTGATGAATGCCTGCGAGATAAAGGTGAGGATAAAGTAAGCCTTTTCCGATTTCTCGGCGCTGTGGACGAGTGACTTATCGATCTTAAGGTACTCAAACGGCAGCTCGATCATATTTGAGAGGTTGGAATAACCCGTTCCGAAGTCGTCCATATAGAACTTAATGCCAATATCACCGAGTTTGTCCATCATCTTCTTGACATACTGGAAGTTGTCGATGATAACACTTTCGGTTATTTCGATTCGGAGCTTTTCGGGAGGAATATTGTATTTCTTCACCATTTTCGTGACCTTTTCGACCATATCACCGCGCATTATCTGGTGGACGGAGAAGTTTACGGAAATAGCGTCAAAATCGATGCCCTCGTTTATAAGCTCTGCGATGAACCTGCAGGATTTTTCAAGCACGATATCGCCAAGGCGGACGATCATACCCATTTCCTCGGCAATAGGGATAAATTCATCGGGGTAGATAGGACCTATCTCGGTCTTGTTAAGACGGACGAGCGCTTCTGCGGTGCGGAATTTGCCCTCGGAAACGGCATAGATAGGCTGATAGAAGATCTCAAAGTTGTTGTCGTCGGAGCTGAGCTCACGCTTGAGTATCTCCGTGATCTCTTTTTTTCTGCCGATGCGGCGTATAGCGTCGTCATCGCAAAAGACGATGTTGGTTTTCTTGGTTCTGGCTGTTTGCAGGCAGTATTCAAGAAGCTCGACAAGGCGGCCGGTGTTGTTTGCCTGCTCCGGGCAGTTCACAACAGCGATACTTGTCTTGAAATTGAATTCGTTCTTATTAAAGATATATTCCTTTGAGAGCGCATTATCGATCTTGTCAACTATACTTTGTATATATTCGGGGTCGGTCTTATCGATAATGAATGCGAATTTTGTTTCGGAATAGCGGAAGCCTTCTTTCCTTGGGATAACGTTCTCGATGCCTGCGGCTGCGAGGGTAATGATCTGACGGAGCTTCATGCTGCCAAAGGTGTCTTTCAGTTCCTGCTTATTATCGATGCCTGCGATGATGCAGCAGAACTCAGAGCCTTTCTGAAATCTTTTTTCGGCTGATTCGATGAAACTTTTGCTGCCGAAGAATCCCGTGTCGCTGTCGATATCGACAAGGTTGGAGCTGATGAAAAGGAACATAAGGATAAGCGGACCTATTGCCGATGTACCCGTGAGCAGGATATTGTTTTCGAGAAACTGCACAAACATCACGATGCCCGAAAGGATAGGGAAGAACAGTACGAGCATTTTTACGCGGGAAGTTGTTTTTCTGCCGTTTTTTAAAGCCGCGATCGTGAGAAGAACGGCAATATATATCATAAAGATGTATGTGAGCTTATTCAAAGGGCCGCGGACATATCCGCTGCTGTCAAAGCTGAAAAGGAACTTTGTGAACGGAGTGGTATAGATGACTGCGAGCATCAAATAAAGCGGTATCTCAACGGCTTTTGTAAAATGCCTTTTCCAAGAGGAATCCTCTCGGTCGATGATATAGACGAAGTATGCGAAAAACGCCGCCATTGTGAAGAGCAGAAATGTAAAATACAGCATTGTAGCGATATAGTTCGCCCAAACCGGAACAATGCCGTAATTATTGATAAAGAATGCGGAAAGTATGTTGAAAAATGAACTTACTGCTATGCAGAATGAGCAGGTCACGAACATCTTCTTTTCATAATTCCATTTTGTGACGCTGAGGGACACGGAAACTCCGATTATAAGCGAAACGTAAAGTGCGATGCACTCTGCGGTAACGTTAAACATTGTTCAGCTTCATCTCCTTTGCAGATGTATGCCGCGGATAAATGATTTCATTATTACAGATAAATACCCTATACTATATATAATTATATCAAAGCTTGTCGATAAAGTCAATGAAAGACATAGTATGTAATATAAACCATAGATTATTTTTCTGTTAACAATGCAAATATCTGAAGATATTGAAGCTTTTTTTGTATATTTTTCCGCAAATATCTGTCAAACGGTCACGCTTTTTACGTTTGCAAAAAATGCCCCCGTGATGCAGTGTCACGGGGACGATAGGTTTATTCGGGTTTTGCGGTGTTGAATTTGAATACATCTGCGACCTCGGAAATGGTGACATAAGCTTTAGGGTCGCAGTTCTGTACTATCGTTCTCATTCGTGTTATCTGGAAACGGTTGACAACGATGTAAAGCACGGTCTTGGGTGATTTTGAGTAGTAGCCCTGCGCACCGATAAGTGTTATTCCGCAGCCGAATTCCTCGGAGAGAGCTTTGCTGACCTCGTCGGCTTTATCCGTGATAACAAAAGCTGATTTTGAGCGGTCGATACCCTCAACGATGAAGTCAACGGCTTTGAGTGCGGCGGTATATGCAACGACCGAATAGAGAGGCAGTATCCAGCTTTTGAGGATTATTCCGCAGACTATGTAAAGAATTATGTTGTATCCCATAACGAAAGTTCCTACCGTGATGCCTATACGCTTTGCGAAGATGACAGCCATTATTTCAATGCCGTCCATTGCGCCGCCGAAGCGAATGGCAAGTCCGCTGCCGATGCCCGAGATAAGTCCGCCGAAAAGCGAGCAGAGGAGCAGGTCTGAGCCTGCAAGCGGCGAAACGAAGCTGACATCAATTGGGAGAATGTCTGTTATCAGCCACGCGGAAAGCGAATATATCATAACAGCGTATATCGCAGACGCGGTGAAAGCGATACCCTGTTTTTTCATGCCGTAGAGAAAAAGCGGAACGTTCAGGATTATAAGGAAAAACGAGAGCGAGAGCGGCGTTATGCCCGAAAGCAGTATCGAAGTGCCTGAAATTCCGCTGTCGTAGAGATTCACGGGGGCAAGGAACATCGTTATTCCAATGGCGTTTATGATTCCTGCGGCGGTAAGACCGAGGAATTTTTTTAAGCCGATTTTTTTCAGTTCGTGCAGCAGCTTTTGCATATTGATACCTCCGATTAAAAAAGTTATAATAATTATATCATATTTTCTGCAAAACTTCAATACGCAAAAGCAAATTTACATCAAATTTATTCTGCGGCAAAATTGTTTTGTCTGCTTGACATTATTATTCACAAATGGTATAATAAACGGTAATAAACAACGGCACTTGATCGCCGATAAACTCGGCGGAATTTTAATGTTTGGGGGCAGAAAAATGAAAAGATTCATCAAAATGTTCAGCTCGCTTATGCTTGCGCTTATGATCGCTGTTTCGGCGGTAATTATCCCGTCGGCTGCGGCTTCGGTCAAGCTCAACAAGAAGTCGATAACGCTCATCACGGGTACTTCGACGACATTGAAGCTCACCGGTACGAAAAAGACTGTAAAATGGTCATCGATGGCAGATGACATTGCTACCGTTTCAAGCAAGGGCAAAGTCACGGCAAAGGCAACGGGTTCGACCTACATAGTTGCAAAAGTCGGAAAAAAAAGCTATAAATGCAAGGTCAAGGTCATCAACGGAAAGATCACGGTCGGAAAATCGGACGTTTCGCTCAAATCGAATGAAACTGTCAAGGTGAAGATCAAAGCGCTTGGCGGACACTCGATAGCTGCCGAATCGATGAACGAGAACATCGCGACAGTAAGCTTCAAGGGCTCAAAATGGGACGGCAACATCATCAAGCTGAAAATAACAGGTATTTATGCAGGTGAAACTACCGTAAAGGTTTATTCCAAGAAATATCCGAAATCGGTTTATGCTTACATCAATGTAAATGTTGAAAGTGTAAAGGAAGATGAATTCGCCAAGGTCGCTTCCGCGACCGTATCAAAAGATGAGAGCGACAGTTCGACAGACGGTATGAGCTTTGCCGAAGAGGTGCTATACTACTGCAATATCGAGCGCGAAAAGGCAGGGGTTTCTCCGCTTGCGCTTGATGATACGCTTTGCTCCGCTGCTGCAGTGAGAGCAGAGGAGATCACTGTTTCCTTTGACCACACCCGTCCCGACGGAAGAAAATGCTTCACGGCGATGGACGATATAGGATATTCTTACAGTGCGGGAGGCGAAAACATCGCATGGGGATACCGCACGGCTGAAGAGGTCGTTGACGGCTGGATGCATTCCGCAGGACACAGAGCAAATATCCTCAGCTCGAATTTCAATCGCCTTGGAGTTGGAAAATCGGGAACTTACTGGGTGCAGATGTTCGCATATTCAAACTAAGCTCTTTGACAGACAGGAGGCTTTTGTATGAACAAAAAATTTGCAAGATCGTTTTTCAGTTTGTTTATGGCGCTTTTGATGGTGCTTTCACTGGCTGTTATTCCGTCGTCTGCTGCTAAGGTTTCCCTTAACAAAAGCTCTGTTTCAATAGTAAAAGGATATTCCGTTACCCTTAGTGTGAACGGAACGAATAAAAAGGTAACTTGGTCGTCCGATGATACCTCGGTCGCAGATGTTTCAAAAAAAGGCAAAGTAACGGGCAAAGACCTCGGAACAGCTACTATAAGCGCTTCGTTCGGGAAGAGCATTCTTAAATGCAAGGTGACAGTTAAGGCAGGCAGCGTTTCCACTAACGGAAACAAGCTTTCGGTCGAGGTAGGCAAGACAGAACCTGTATCGGTAAAGGCTGTCGGCATTCACGACCTTGTTGTCAAAAGCTCTGACGAATCCATAGCAAAGGCGACTCTTTCGGGCAGCTTTACCGGCAATATCACCTCGGTAAATGTCAAGGGCGTTTCCGACGGAACAACTAAGATCAAAATATACGCAAAGGGTTACGAAAAGAGCATATATAAATATATCGAAGTAAAGGTCGGAAAGGGCAAACCGACGGAAACGGTATCTTCATTGGGAATTACGGTTTCCGCAGATTCCGTTGAGGTCAACGAGAACCTTACAGCAAAGCTGACGGTAAAGGCTTCGTCCGAGATCTTGAAAAAGGTCACTATCGTTTCCACTGCAAAGTATAATTTTGATATTGATACGAAATATGATCTTGAAAAGGGTACAGCCAATATAACGATCAGCGGTTATGCTGAGGGCGACGGAAATCTCCGCATCTTCGATTCGAATGACGAGAGTGTGGATATTTTTATTCCCGTAACGGTAACGAATAATGCCTATGACGTTGTTGTATGGAACAGAGAGCCGAAAAAGCGCGTTTCAACAGATGTCATTTATGTGGCTAACAGCGGATACACGAAGTATTATGTTCTCGAACCGCAGGACGGCGACTCTGCTCACGCTGAATCGCTTCTCGCAAAGCATACTGAGAAATACGAATACTGGACGGTTTATGAAAACAGACCGAAAAAGGAACTTTCGACCGACGTTATCCTTTCCAAGAGTGAAAAGCTGAACGGCAAAAAGGTTACAAGATATCTTCTTGTGGAACAGGATTATGACGAAGCATATTCCAACTCCGTATTCGGACAGTATTTCGGCGTTTATGACTATTATAAAGTATATGCGACAAAGCCTGCCGCTGCAAAGTACGGCGACAGCAGCGCTATGTTTGAATATGATATAGAAACCAATGGCAAAAAGGAAAAGGAAATAAGGTATATCCTCGCCGATGGCAGTGTTGATGAGTTCCGTCTTGACAAAGTATGGAGAGCTTACACGAAAAAATACAATATAAATACTTGGAAAAGAGTATATTGATAATGTAACCATATTGTAATTCTATTGTATTTCCTTTTTAATTGACTTTTATTATCTCCGGTGGTAAAATAGACTTAAAGTAAGATCCCACAATAAAAATAATACAGGAGGTATGGATTATGAGTAAAAACTTTTTTAAATCATTCCTTAGCACACTCCTTGCTCTTATGATGATAGTAACAGTTGCGGCTGTTCCTTCATCGGCAGCTACGGCAAAACTCAGCAAGTCGTCTATCTCGCTCACAAAGGGCTATTCGACAACTCTTTCCGTAAGCGGCACAACAAGCAGCGTTACATGGACAACGGGCAACAAGAGCGTTGCTACCGTTTCAAGCAAGGGTAAGGTAGTAGGCAAAAAGGTCGGTTCGACCTACATTTACGCAAAGGTAAATTCTTCTACACTCAAATGTAAAGTCACTGTTGTTGCAGGCAAGATAGCTGTCGGACAAAGCAGCGTTGAACTTGAACCGGGCGACACGACAAAGGTTCGCATCAAGGCTCTCGGAACACACAGCCTTTCCGTAAGCACTACTGACAGATCGGTAGTAAAAGCTTCATGGTCAGGCGCGAAGTTCAGCGGAAATTACATCAATCTCACTCTTACAGCTGTTGGCTCGGGTTCTGCAAGAGTAAAGGTATATGCAAAGAATTACCCCAAGTCTATCTACAAGTACATTGATGTTGATGTTATCGGCGAAGATGATGATGATGATGATGATATCATCGACGACGATGACAGCGGCAGTGGCAATACGACAACAAGCGGAAAGATCCAGTCGAGCGTTTCATCGATAAGCGTTGCTGAGGGCGCTACACAGTCGTTCACAGTATATGCTTCTTCAGCAAGCGTTCTTTCCAGCCTTAAAGTAAATTCTTCGAGCTTCTTCGGCTTTGGCGTAAAGACAACGACTGACACTGCGAGAAATGCACTCGTTATCACGGTTTACGGTTACAGTGCAGAAACAGGCACTATCAAGGTATATTCGACAGCTGACAGCAAGCTTTCTGTAACTATCCCGGTAACTGTAACGGCTGACGCACAGTATTACAAGCTCCTCACAGTAAAGCCAACAACAAAGATACTCCAGACCGATATGGTCATTGCATTCCAGAACGGAACAACATCTTACTATATGCTCGTTCCTTACGGATATGACCCTGCTTACGCAAACTCCGTTGCGGCAAAGTCGCTCAATTCTTACAGCTACAACCTTGTTTACGATACAACACCTCAGAAAAAGCTCGCAAACGATCAGGTAGTATCTAAGAATGTTGTTTTCAACGGAACAACACAGGCAAGATATGTTCTCGCACCTTACGGCTATGACAGTGCGTTCGTTGACACGGTATTCGCAAAGTATTCGGGAATCTATGATTACTATACCGTTTACACAGAAAAGCCAACATTACATATATTCTCAGACGAGATCCTTTCATGGACAATAACCAAGTCCAATGCAGCTACAGGCAAGGCAGAAACGTCCTCAAGATATATGCTTGTTCCTTTCGGATATGACGAAACAAAGGCAAATGACATCAAGACCAAGGATATGAACACGAATATAAGCGCTGCCGCATACACTGTTTACAGCACACTTCCAACTGTTGATCCTATCAGCTACAAGGTAATTCAGTGGGTAAAGGGCACAAATGAGAACAGATATATGATAGTTCCGACAACAGGCTGCGACTATGTAAAGAGAAATGATATCGTCCGCAAGGATGTTGGATATTTCAGCTACTATGTTGCATACTCCGAAAGACCGACTATCACAAACACTGACACACAGGCAGTTTACTCACTCACACTCCAGGATTCAGACGGAAGATTGATCGATGTTTATATTCTCTACAATCCAAAGGATTCTGACTATCAGACAAAGATCAACGCTGCTATCGGCGCAACATCTGCATACATCGGTGTTCGTCAGGGTTCGATAAAGTAAAACAATACGGGCGTTCCGAAAGGGACGCCCTTTTGCTTTTTATTTGATGAGACATGCTTATTTGCGTTCTTTTTTTAAAGCGTACCTTTTTTGTGAATTTTTATGATTTGCTATTGACTTAATGCTTTCTATATGATATAATGTAGAAAACTTATCAAGAGTGGCGGAGGAACTGGTCCTGTGAAGCCCGGCAACCTAATTGCAGAAGTTATTCTGACAGGAAAGGTGCTAAATCCTGCGGTATGATCCGAGAGATGAGTAAGATTTGTCTTTAACGTCTGCGCTTGAAAAGTTTTTCAGGTGCTTTTTTTATTTTTATAAGGAGGAATTTAAATGTCAAAGAAGTTTTTTACATCGGAATCCGTAACTGAAGGTCATCCCGACAAAATATGCGACCAGATCTCGGATGCCGTTCTCGATGCTATCCTTAAAGAAGACCCAATGGGCAGAGTTGCCTGCGAAACAGCCACAACAACAGGTATGATACTCTGTATGGGCGAAATTTCCACAAACTGCTATGTTGATATCCCGAAGATCGCACGTCAGGTCGTTATCGATATCGGTTATGACCGCGCAAAGTTCGGTTTTGACGGTCATACCTGCTCCGTTCTCACAGCTATCGATGAGCAGTCAGCAGATATCGCACTCGGCGTTGATGAAGCTCTCGAACATAAGCAGGGCGAAAAGTCCGACCGTTTTATGACGGGTGCGGGTGACCAGGGTATGATGTTCGGATTTGCCTGCAACGAAACACCCGAACTTATGCCTATGCCTATCTCACTTGCACATAAGCTTGCAAAGAGATTGACCGAGGTAAGAAAGAACGGAACAATCCCTTATCTTCGCCCAGACGGAAAAACTCAGGTAACCGTTGAGTATGACGACAGCAAGCCTGTTCGTGTAGATACAGTTGTTGTTTCCACACAGCATTCCGAGGCAGTTACACTCGAACAGATCCGTGCCGATATCATTGAAAAGGTTATAAAGCCGATCATTCCTGCAGAACTCCTCGTTGATACAAAGTATTATGTAAATCCGACAGGACGCTTCGTTATCGGCGGACCTCAGGGCGACAGCGGTCTTACGGGCAGAAAGATCATCGTCGATACCTACGGCGGATATTCCCGTCACGGCGGCGGAGCTTTCAGCGGCAAAGACCCGACAAAGGTTGACAGAAGTGCAGCTTACGCAGCAAGATATGTCGCAAAGAATATCGTAGCAGCAGGACTTGCCGATAAGTGCGAGATCGAGATAGCTTATGCCATAGGCAAGGCTGAACCTGTTTCCGTACTCGTTGACAGCTTTGGTACGGGTAAGGTTTCCGACGATAAGCTTTCCGAAGCTGTAAGCAAGGTGTTTGACCTCCGTCCGGCAGCAATAATCGAAGCACTCGACCTCCGTAAACCGCAGTACAGACAGCTCGCTGCATACGGACACATGGGAAGAGAAGACCTCGGTGTAGCATGGGAAAAGACTGACAAGGTTGAAGAACTCAAGGCGGCAGTTAAGTAAAAAATTATGGCAAAGCTTTGATGAAAAAGCATAACAGCCAACAAATCTAAAGGCACGGTTCACATGAAAAAGGCAAACCCGAAAAATGTGAACCGCGCCTTTCTGTTTTTTTGCGGAAATCGCAATGTGAATGGTGATATAATATCTCAAAAAAATTTTCTGTATGGTCGAATTATGCACCCGCATTATGGTTTCCTCCAAAATTTGCACACTATAATAATTACGCATTTAAGAACCTGTCTTCATAAGCATATGCACACGTCTTTTCGGCAAATTTTGCTGCATACTGCGTTAAAAATCCTTGCCGTGCGGCAGCACGCCTGCGGATTTTTGCCTTGTCTGCAACAAAATTATGCTCGAAAATCCGCATACATTTCTTATGAAGACAGGTTCTAAATAATTCCGGTAAGTATATCCTCAATTTTTCTTCTATCGGTTGACAAAATTTAAGCGGAATGGTAAAATTATTATAACTATAAAACAAAAGGGGAGTGCCGATGAAAAAAAGAATACAAAACGCTTCGGCGCTCCTGCTTTGCGCGGCATTGCTTGGCACTTTGACGCTTTCGGCTTGCTCGAAAAACAACACGGGAGCGGCTGAAGATGAAGTCACGGCTGATACAAGCATTGTAAGCACTGTTTCTACGAGCATAACCGAAACAACGTCTGCCGAAACGGAAGAAATGACATCCGAAACGCCGGAAACGACTTTGCAGACCTCCTCCGAAACAAAAAACGAAACGGAAACAGCTTCGGAAAGCGAAATCGAGGAAACACCTGCCGAAAACGCAGAAGAAACAGCCGAAAATACAGCTGTTACAACATCTGCGCCGATCTTGACCGAGGAAACCTCGACTTTTTCCGGAAACGCGGAAAAAACGGAAACAAATGCCGCTCCGAAAGCATATATCAAGCCGTATGTGATAAAAATGCCGTCGGCGAACGGCAAAAAAACCGAAAAAACGGGCACTGCCCTCATCGACTACAGCAACGCCGACGACGGCTACATCGCCGCAGCTTACAGCGGCAAGAGTGAAAAGGCTAAGCTTCGTGTTCTATGCGGAAAAACGCAGTACGACCATGACCTTTCGGGCGGCGGAACAACGGAATTCTTTCCGCTTATGGGCAGTGGAAGCTACACGGTAAGAGTGTATGAACAGCTTTCGGGAAAAAGCTACTCGCTCGCGGCGGAGGCTTCGTTCGATGTAAAAATAAAGAGTGAAACGGAGATGTATCTTTACCCGAACAAATACTCCGACTTCGACAAAAACTCCGACTGCGTGAAAAAAGCTTCACAGCTTTGTTCGGACAAAAGCGACACAGTGGATAAGATCGCCGCAATATTCGGCTATGTCACGGATAATATTTCCTACGACAAGGAGCTTGCGAAAAAGGTCACGAACGGACTTACGGGCTACACTCCCGACCCGGACCGAACGCTGAAAAACGGCAAGGGGATATGCTTCGACTATGCTTCGCTGATGACGGCGATGTGCCGCTCGCAGGGGATACCCTCGCGCATCGTTGTCGGCTACGCAAAGGAGAACATCTATCACGCTTGGAACGAAATTTACACGGAGGAAACGGGTTGGATAACGCCCGAACTTTTTCTGAAAAATAAAGGCTACAACATTGCCGATGCGACATTCTATTCGGGACAAAAGGACAAAAAGAAGATCGGGGAATATATCTCCGACAGCAGCAACTATTCCGCAATGTACAGATATTGAGAGGAAAAATATATGAAACAGAAACCGCTTACAAATGAAGAGGTCGCGTATTTCTGCGAGCAGCTCGGAATGATGATCGAAGCAGGAATTCCGCTTGCGGACGGACTTGAAGCGCTGGCGCAGGAGGCTGACGATCAGCGGCTCAAAGAGGTCGCCGAGCAGCTTTGCACCGCGATGAACGAGGATATCACGCTTGCGGCGGCTATGGAAAGGTCGGGCATTTTTCCCGATTACGCCGTGAAAACCGTCAAGATAGGTCTTGTAACGGGACGGCTTGAAAACACGCTGAAAGGACTTTCGGAATATTACGAAAAGCGCGCAGACATACGAAGTACGGTGACGAGTGCGTTTTCCCACCCTTTGCTCCTGCTTGCGATGATGACAGTCGTTGTCATTGTAATGGTGGTGAAGATAATCCCGATGTTCCGCGATATCTTCTTCCGCTTTGATGAAAGTGCGGCTGCGGCGGCTGAGAGCAGCGTTGATTTCGCGTATAAGCTTGGTATCGTGCTTATGATAGTGCTGCTGGAGGTGCTTGTAATTGCGGCCGTGACGGCTCTTCTGTCGGCTTTTCCAAAGACGAGAAAAGCACTTTACGGTGCAGGCTCGAATTTTATTTTTACGAGAAAAATTTCCGAAGCAGTGGCAATGGCTGATGTGACGAGCGCGCTTTGCATGATGGCTGAGTGTGGTATCTCGCCCGAGGAGTCGCTTGAACTTGCGAAAGGGCTGACGGGCAACAAGCGTATTTCTGCGAGATTAGACGAGTGCGAAAAGCTTGTGTTGGAGGGTGAAGGCTTCGCTGACGCTGTGAAAAAATCGGGACTTCTGAACCCTATGGACTCACATTCGCTTCGTTCGGCTTACAAGGCAGGAACATTTGAAACGGCTTGGCGTAAGATAAGCGAACGCTGTCAGAACGAGTGCGACCGCCGAATTTACGGCGCTGTTTCGCTCATCGAGCCGATAATGATAGGAATTATCGCGGTGATGATAGGCTCACTGCTGCTTGCGGTAATGCTGCCGATGACGGATATAATTTCTTCGCTTGGATAAGGAGCTTTTTATGAGAAAAAGCAGGACGGGCAACCCCGTAAAAATGTATATTGTTTCTACTGTTCTTTTTACATTAATAATAGTATGGTTTTTAGTTTCGGTGGGAAATGCGGATAAAGCTGCCCGTGAGAAGCAGTGCAGCTCGGTAGAGGACGAGATAATGAACGGCGCTGTGCTTTGCTACTCGATAGAGGGCGAATATCCGCCGAACCTTTCCTACCTTGAAGAAAACTATGGGATAACCGTGAACAGCGATAAATACATCGTCGGCTATGACTATTTCGGGGCGAATATACGCCCGACGATAACGGTCGTTGAGAGGGAATAATTATGATAAGACCACAGACAAGGCGGCTTGCGGAAACGGTAAGCTCCGCCGCAGGAATGACGCTGTTCCTTATTTTTGCGGTCTGCTGCCTGATAATGATAACGGTTGCAGCTTCTGCATACAAGCGCATAAACGACAGCTACGGCACAGTGTTCAACTCGACTGCGGCGGTGAGATATGTTTCCAATAAGATTCATGCCTGCGAAAGCGCCGAACTCCTTTCGGACAAGGAACTGCTGATAAAAAACAGCGGTTTTTCAACGCTGATATATGTGCGTGACGGAGTGCTGTATGAGCGGCTTTTTCCCGAAGATGCGGAGATAAAGGCAGAGAGCGGCGAGCAGCTTTTCACGGTCGGGGACTTCTCAGTCAAAATGGACGGTGAACTGCTGGCAATCAGCGTTCGCAGTGAAAACGGTGAATCTTTCCGAACACTTTGCAGGATAAAATGATAAAGAAAAGAGGTGCGGTATGAGCGTAAAAAAGAAAACACCAAACACCCCGTTTGGTCTGTTTTATATTGAAATGATAATCGTGCTGTTCTTCTTTATGGTTGCTTCTGCCGTGATCCTCAGAGCTTTTGCGGCGGCGGACAACATTTCAAAGGAGAGCGATATGCTCGGACATATCAGCCTTTGCAGTCAGACGGCGGCGGAGAGCTTTGCACTTTCGGGCGATGCTTCCGAAGCGGTAAAAGCAGCATTCGGCGCAGACGTTGGCGATGAGGCTGTCACGGTGATACCGCTTGACGAAAACTGCACCTATTCAGTATACGGCAGCTACGAAGCAGTGGTGAATGTTCGTGAAGAAGAGCTTGTTCCCGTAATGGAGATAAGTTTTCGTAAAAAGGGCGGCGAAGAGCTGTACAATATTCGCTTTGCGGGACGTTCGGAGGGCCTGATGTGATGAAAAACGAGAAAAACAGGCTGCCGAGCGGCATCGGAACGGGTTATCTTTCGATAATGATGATATTCGTTGTGCTGATAATGGCTCTGCTGGCGGCACTTTCGCTTTCGGCGGCAAAAAAGGAGCATAACTACAGCCTTAAAGGTGCGGAGTACACGGCGGCTTACTATGAAGCTGCTCTAAAGGCACAGCAGACGGCGGCGAGGTACAAGGCTTTATCGGACGAATATTTCAGTCCGGGTGAACCCGAATTTTTAGCTTTGCTTGAAGAAGAAAATGCTGAATACACACTAACGCCGAACGGCGTAGAGATAAGCTTTTCCACTCCCGTCAACGACAGGCAGGAGATACTTATGAAAATTTCGATACATGACGGTCAATACGAGATAACAAGCAGCAGGACAGTTCCCTCGGGCGGTGAGGAAGAAACGGACGGCTTCACGCTTTGGGACGGAGATCTTTTTTCGGAGGAATAATATGGTTATTGAAAAGGTTCTTACAGAAGCGGTCGGAAGAAATGCTTCCGATATATTTCTTGTTTCGGGCGCGGCTCTGGCGTTCAAGATAGACGGAAAGATCGTTTCCGCAGGCGGTGATGTTCTTATGCCCGAGGACACAAAGGACGCTGTTATGCAGATTTTCCGCATTGCGCATATTGAGATAAACAGTCCCGACGACCTCAGGAACGAGATGGATTTTTCCTTTTCAATAAAGGGAACAGGCAGATTCAGAGCGAACATTTACCACCAGAGAGGTTCGTTCTCGGCGGTGCTGCGCTGCGTTCCGTTTGAACTTCCCGATGCGGAGAAGCTTCACATTCCCGAAAGTGTAATGGAACTTACCGAGAACAAGAGCGGCATTGTGCTTGTAACGGGTGCGGCAGGAAATGGTAAGTCCACAACGCTCTCGTGTATGATAGAAAAGATCAACTCCACGCGTTCGGGGCATATAATTACAATAGAAGACCCTATCGAGTTTTTGTATAAGCACGAAAAATGCATCGTAAGCCAGCGTGAGATAGGCATTGACACGGAAAGCTACGTTGACGCGCTCCGTGCGGCACTTCGCCAAGCACCGAATGTTATACTTGTCGGTGAAATGCGTGATTTTGAAACGATAAATATTGCAATGACGGCTGCGGAAACGGGTCAGCTTGTGCTTTCGACGCTCCACACGAACGGTGCAGCGAACACGATAGACCGTATCATCGACGTTTTCCCGACGAATCAGCAGCATCAGATACGAATTCAGCTTTCAATGGTGCTTCGCGCGGTCGTTACGCAGCAGCTTGTGCCGTCGGTAAGCGGCGAGCTTGTTCCTGCGTTCGAGATAATGAAGGTGAACAGTGCGGTCAAGACGATGATACGCGAGCAGAAAACTCACCAGATAGATACCGTTCTCCAGTCCGAACCCGATATGCAGACAATGGACAGTGCGCTGATGAAACTGTTCACGGACGGCGTTATCTCGGCAGAAACAGCGGTCGAATATGCGTTCAATCAGGATATTATGGCGAAGAGAGTTCGCAGATAAAAAATATACAATTATGGTAAGATTTTAAGAAAAATCTCTTGACAATTGTATATGTATATGTTAAAATAGCCTAAACAAAACATATATACTTGTATAAATTTTCTCAGCATACATTAAAGCAAACGTCATTTATAAAGGTATTCGGAGGTATTTGTATGTTTGCAGATAAGAATTCTAAGACAAAAGCAATAATGAGATCGGTCGCTTCACTCGCTTTTGCGGCAAGCCTTTTTGCAGGCGGTTCAGCTGCTCAGGCTAATGCTGCCGAAGTTGAAGATGCTGCGGGTTCGGCATACCATGTTGACAGCAACAGCGACGGCATCGGCGAAGTTGAAAACGGCGATTCTGACAAGAATAATGATACCACAAGAGGTATACATACAAACGAAAACGCACAGCTTAGCATGCAGTCTGCTGCCAAGGTCGTTTCCGCTCTCGGTGATGCAGGCGGATACAATGTTTTCGTAAAGGGTAATTACACGAATCATCACGGAAATGTCGATATCGGAAACGGCGCTAACAGAGGAAATATCGCTGTCGGCGGAGATGTAAAACTCGCAGGAAACTGCATTGCGGGAACTGCTGTAGTCGGCGGAACTGTCGCCGGCTCGTTCGATAACGGATATTCCGACAATTCGGATAATGCTGTTGACTTTGATTCGACATTCAAGCAGCTTGAACAGACCTCCAAGAACCTTGCCAGCCTTGCTCCGAACGGAGAGGTTTCGGTCGGCGGCTGGTCTGCTGAGCTTGTATTTACAGGTTCTGACCCTGACTTGAATATTTTCACGCTCACAGTAGATGAATATAATGCACTTCGCGGCGGCAATACGCAGCTTTGCTTCAAATTCAATGTTCCCGAGGGTTCAAAGTGCCTTATCAACATTGTTGGCGAAGGAAGTGTAAGCCTCAACAACAATGCTCAGTCCAAGATCAACGGCAATGATATTACAAACGGCAGCGAGAACAATAAGGATATCATCTTCAACGTTCCCGATGCTGAAAATGTTGAGATCGGACGCAATATGGGCTCGCTCCTTGCTGTAAATGCCGATGTTACAAACGGCTCGAACGGTGCAGGCGACCATTTTGAGGGAACTCTTATATGCAAGAATTACGAGGGCTACAACGAGTTTGGCGCAACCCCCGTTGATGAAGAAATTATAAATGAAGTTGTTCCGGCAACACCAACTTCACCCGATGACGGCGACGAAGATAACGGCAGCGAAGACGGCGATGATGGTGATGATGACGGCGACGAAGATGGTGACGGCGGCGACGGAGATGACGGTGATGAAGATCCTGATAAGCCGACTGACCCTGATCAGCCAACAAATCCCGATCAGCCGAGCAACCCTGACCAGCCAACAAATCCTGATCAGCCGAGCAATCCTGACCAGCCAACAAATCCTGATCAGCCGAGCAATCCTGACCAGCCGACGAACCCTGACCAGCCAAGCAATCCTGATCAGCCGACAAATCCTGATCAGCCAACAAATCCTGATCAGCCGTCTAACCCTGATCAGCCGAGCAATCCTGATCAGCCGTCTAACCCTGACCAGCCAACAAATCCTGATCAGCCAAGCAATCCCGATCAGCCGTCTAACCCTGATCAGCCAAGCAACCCTGACCAGCCAACAAATCCTGATCAGCCAAGCAATCCTGACCAGCCAAGCAACCCTGACCAGCCAACAAATCCTGATCAGCCGTCTAACCCTGATCAGCCGAGCAACCCTGATCGGCCGTCTAACCCTGATCAGCCGAGCAATCCTGATCAGCCGTCTAATCCTGATCAGCCAACAAACCCTGTTCAGCCAACAAACCCTGTTCAGCCAAGCAATCCTGATCAGCCAACAAATCCCGATCAGCCGTCTAACCCTGATCAGCCGAGCAATCCTGATCAGCCAACAAACCCTGTTCAGCCAAGCAACCCGGATCAGCCGACAAACCCTGTTCAGCCGAGCAACCCCGATCAGCCAAGCAATCCTGTTCAGCCAACGAATCCTAATGCACCGTCTATACCAAGCACACCAACAACACCGGATGTACCTACAACTCCTGTTGTTCCGTCTGAACCATCTGCGCCAAGCACACCTATGATGCCAAGCATTGAAGTTCCGACTATTCCCGATATAGAGGACGAAATTCCTGTAACTCCCGATGTGCCTGTTGAAGAGGAAGCACCTGAAACACCCGATGTTCCCGATGAAACTTCCGATGATTTCTCGGTAGTTGAATTCGATGACCCCGATGTTCCGCTTGCTGATACTCCTTTTGATGATGACGATGACACACCTGAAACGGATTCCAACACATCTAACCCCAAAACGGGTCAGGACACAACCGCTTACGGTGTAACTGCCGCAGCTGCAATGGCTTCTTTCCTTGCTCTCCTTTATGCAAGCAAGGCTCGCCGTGAAGCTGAAAAGAACAACTAAAATTTTAACGGCTCTGCGGAAATTCTTCGCAGAGCCGTTTTATCGGACATAATAAAACCGTGATATGCAAACAAATAGCATATCACGGTTTTGCTGTTATTTTTCGCAATTTTTTCTGTAGGCGAGGTAGCTTTCGAGGATAATCACGGCGGCAACGGCGTCAACGACTGCCTTGCGCTTCTTTCCGCGGACGTTGGTTTCGTTCAGGTAGCCGTGTGCGGTTATCGTTGTGCGGCGTTCGTCCCACATTTTATGCTCAATGCCCGAAAGTTCGGAAACAAGCTTGCCGAATTCGGCGCATTTTTCGGCACGAGAACCCTCGCTTCCGTCCATATTTCTCGGCAAGCCCACTATTATAAGCTCGGCTTGCTCTTTTTTGGCGAGTTCTGCGACCTTTGCGGCACATTTTTCGGGGTTGTATTCGTTTATGACGGTCAGCGGCGAGGCGAGAAATTCGCTCTTGTCGCAGACGGCTATTCCCGTGCGCGCATCGCCGTAGTCAACTGCAAGTATTCTCATTATTTCGATTCCTTTTCATCGTATTTGCTCCAGTGCGAAAATGCGAGGGTCGAAGCCTCGGGCGGAAGATGTGAGCTGTCGTTTTTGAAGATTATTTTCGGGCGAAGTGCTTCGTCATATTCGATGAGCGAAACTGCGGTATTATCCGACCAGCCAACATCGCCGAGCCTATCCGCTGAGCCGAACTCGGCATACGAAAGATAGTTGCGAAGAGCACAGCCATGCGAAACGACAACTACCGTCTTGTCCTCATTTTCGCGGACAATGCTGTTAACGGCTTTTATCATTCGTTCATAGACCTCGGACATTCGCTCGCTGCCCTCGACATAGAAGTTTTTCATATCGTTTTTCCAGAGATTATGCTCGGCAGGATATTTTTTCTCGATATCCGTCCATAACATTCCCTCCCATACGCCGCCGTGGATCTCAATGATGTCCTCACGCTCGATTATGGGAAGTCTGAGCCGTGAATTTATGGCATTTGCGGTCGCCATTGCCCGTTTGAGCGGACTGGAATAAATGGCATCATAATCTATCGTTTCAAAGCGTTTAGCGAGGTATTCGAGCTGAATTTTGCCCTTTTCGCTGATATCGCAGTCAATTCTGCCCTGAAAAAATTCCTTGACGTTGCCCTCCGCTTCGGCGTGGCGGACAAAATATACTTTTGTCATAGTTTCGTATCATTTCCTTTCTAAGGAAACGCTGATTAATACGTTTTTGCCATTTTTCAAAATGTTTATGTC
>UQKC01000009.1 GCA_900541495.1 uncultured Ruminococcus sp.
TACGTCGGTATGTGGCACTGGTAGTTTCAGTGCCCGTACCGCTACGCACTCAATGAGCGCAAGCGCCCACGAAATGCAAACTTTTCTTTATGATTTACGAAGCCAAAATCCGCCCACCGCTCATCCTTCGGTACTTTTTGCGATTACCTCATCCACACTTACAACCTCCGGTGCTTCAAGTGATGTTTCTTTTGCATCCGCGGCTTCTATAGGGTCTTCCAATTCTTTTTTCTCCTCATCGTCCCACAGCGAATCATACTTTTTCCGTTCTTTAAGCTTTGCCATCATCTGTGCGTTTTTCGCCATCTGATACAAATCACTGTCGAATTCCATAAGTTTTTTCTCGTCCGAGCCGGGAACGATATCCCCGTGGAACATGCGCATTGCCACCGCAAGAATTTTACCCATTTCCTTATAATAATCCCCTTCTGCTTCGGCATTTTGCTTTGCGCTTACCATCTCACGCTCAGCATCCCATTTGTCCATAAACTGGTGAATGAAATCATCATAAATCTTCTGCTGGTCTTTCACCGCATTGTACTGGAGTTCCAAAACCGCTGCCTGTTCCCCAAACAGTTTGTCTCCTTCGGGAACACGCTTTATCAATTCCTTCGTCTCATTTAGTTTTTTAGACAATTCAAACGCCGTCGAATTGTACTGCTTATGTACTGCACTGAATTTATTCCGCAGTTCTCCTAACGTCGTCATGCAAACACCTCCTTGTGTTCTTTTCGCAAATCCATTTACAACATATCTGTAAGTATATTATCGGCAGTTTTCCCTCATAATATTACAACTTGACAAATCTGCCCCTTTCGTACTAGAGTAAGCATAGAAATATTTTTATTAAGGAGAAATCAAAATGCGTTTTGTTATTCAAAGAGTAAAAAATTCAAAGGTCACGGTAAATAATGAGGTCATAGGTCGGATAGGTAAGGGTTTTATGGTGCTTATCGGCATTTCAAACGAAGATACGACCGAAACGGCGGATAAAATGCTCCGCAAGCTGTTAAATATGCGCATATTTGAGGACGAAAACGGCAAGACGAACCTTGGCTTGCAGGACGTTGGCGGCGAGCTTCTGCTGATATCGCAGTTCACGCTGTATGCGGACTGCCGAAAGGGCAACAGGCCATCGTTCATCAACGCAGGTGCGCCCGATATGGCAAAAAAGCTGTATGAATACATAATCGAAAAGTGCAAAGAGAGCGTTGCCGTTGTTGAGCAGGGCGAGTTCGGCGCGGATATGAAAGTTGAGCTTCTCAATGACGGACCTTTCACTATAATCCTTGACAGCGATGATCTGGCTTAAGCTGATGCGCAGTCAGATTTTTCGTCAGATTGTATAGAAATTTCGCAGGTATACTGTCGTATGTCAAGAAATTTATGTGCAAGATGACGTAAAATCTGCAAGCAGATGAGGTGCTAAGGCTTTAGCCGGTGGTTTTTAGAGGTGACCTTAAGGAGCTTAAAGCCTTCGTGGTTGTTTGAAAAAGAAAAGTGTTCAATAACAATAACGCCGTCTGAATCAACAGCCGCAGCTACATAAGTTTTACCTGCCTTGTAAAGTTATTTGGTACTGTTTTCGTGCCACTTAGTTTTATTCCCGTAAACTTGCGTGAGATTAAAATTCTTTGACTTATCCAGCTATAAACATTGTAAATAAAACTGTGGCTTTACACTCCTTATAGTAGTCAAGCTACAGAAAAAAATTAAAAGTCCACAGCACCTGTTTTATTATACCACAAATTTGGAAAGGAGAGTATGATTTAGGCTTTACTATATCATACAAATGTATATATGGAAAAGGTGACAGACCCGAATGAAACGCCAAATAATTAAATTGACTTTATGCATAATAGCAGGTGTTTTAATAGTGGTCGGTATTTTCTTTTTAATAACAGAACCGAATCATGGGCGTAAGTACACAATACCTCTAATTGACGGAATGGTAATTCAGGCTGATCCTCCTGCAAAAAAACTGCTGAAATATATGGAGGAAAAGTATAACAAGGAATTTACGCAGGTTTATGTTGAGCCAAACACCTATTCAGATGAATGTCGGCATCATGATTGGGGTTCTAAACTATGGGGCTTTTATCATAATGGGATAACTGTATCAACATCAGGCAGTGACGAATATTATCACGTTCGTGATGATTATGGTACATATCTTGATAATTACGGCTGTTATCTAGTGAATGAAGAAGCTGAACAAATTCTTTATGATAAAATTTCATCTGTAGTTAGTGATGTCAAGGTATCATGTTTCCCGAGGGATTTACAAAGCAAAGAATTACCTGCTTTTATGACGGCAGAAGAATATCTTGCTAATGCTGGCAAATGGTTATGTATAGTAATATGTGGAGAGGGGGAAAATGCAGAGAAGGATTATCGAAAAATATGTGATGCATTGGGCAAAGAAAGCGGTCAAGGTTGGATGACAATTCATTATCTTGATGAGGAAACATATAACAATATTGATATGGCAAACCGTAATGTTATCATTTATAATGAAAATTATAATCGTAAACTGGAGTTTGATGTTTATACAGGCGAGCCGATGTTTATTACACCGGGGACAAAATAAAATGAAATAATTAAATTCAGCAAACATTATAGGGAATCTCTAAAAACCTCCCTCACGGCAAATTTTCTACGACTTTGCGCATCTTCTGCGTTAGCGAAACTTGAAATACATTCGGAATGTATTCCGTAGTATTACACTGCGTTTCGCTGCCTTGAAGCTGCGCAAAGTCTCAACGAAAATTTACGAATAATACAAAGTATTATTTTGTTTCGGTTTTTAGAGAACCCCTTATTTAGGTGGGACGGACAGAATATCCGCCCCATTTTTTACAAAATAATTACGCATTAAGCATTAAGAATTACGCATTGAATAAACCCTCTTGACAAATGCCTATTTATATGATATACTTTGTAGGCAAAGAAAGGGAGGGACAGCCCAATGAAGGTCGTACCATATTCAAAGGAATACAAAAATGAATTTATCGAAATGAATAAGCGCTGGATAACCGAGATGTTCAAGCTTGAGGACGAGGATATCGTTGTGCTGAACAATATTGACGAGATAGTCGCAAACGGCGGCGAGGTCTATTTCACGCTTTCCGATGAGGGCGAAGTTATGTCCTGCTGTATGCTCGAACCTCATGAGGGCGAATGGGAGATCGCAAAGTTTGCAACTAAACCCGAGTTTGGCGGAAAGGGTGCAGGAAAGCTCTGCCTTGATGCCTGCATAGAAAAGGCTCGCGAAAAGGGAATAGAAAAGCTTCTCATCGTTTCAAACACAAAATGCCACGCTGCACTTTCGCTCTACAGAAAAGCAGGTTTCAGGGAAATTCCCGTTGACAAGAACTTTTTCAAATTCGACCGCGGAAACATCGCTTTTGAAATGCACCTATAAGATAGAATTCGGAATTATTTTGCTCCGCATATTCACGATAAACTCCAAATTTTCTGTAGGGGACGGTTCCACGTCCCGCGCCGCAAGGCGTTTCATAATTAATAAAAGAACCTGTTTTCAAAGATTTTGAATTCTATGAAAACAGGTTCTTTTTTACGAAAAACAATATGTATGCCGAAAAATCGGCGACGCGATTCGGGACGGGCAATTCGTTCGCTGCAATTTTTTGTGTCCGTTTTTGCGCCCCAATTAGGCGAATCAGTTGGGTGGATATAGAATCCACCCCTACGGAATTTTGAGTTCTGCCGCAAATTTGCGGAACAAAAATAATTCCGAATTCATAATTCGGCTTAAAGGTATTTCTCCAAAGTAGGTATAAGCACATTCATATCTATCGGCTTTGCGATGTGGTCGTTCATTCCGACGTCCAGTGCGCGCTTTCTGTCCTCAGCAAAGGCGTTCGCTGTCATTGCGATTATCGGGATATTCGCCTTTTCGGGGTCGGACATTTTTCTTATCTTTGATGTTGCGTCGTAACCGTCCAGTACGGGCATCTGGATATCCATAAGTATTATCGAATAATGTCCTGCAGGTGCTTTTTCAAGCAGCTCAAAGCACTTTACGCCGTCCTCTGCGCGGTCAACTTCAAAGCCCTCCTCCGTGAGAAGCTCCGTTGCTATTTCGGCGTTGAGGTCGTTATCCTCGGCAAGAAGTATCTTCTTGCCCTTTATCTTGTTTTCGTCAAAGCTTGCGACTGCGCGCTTTGGCCGGGTATCTTCATAGCTTGCAACTCGGCACGGGATACGGAACGTAAAGGTCGAACCCTCGCCGACTTGGCTCTTTATGCTGATAGTTCCGTTCATAAGGTCAACAAGGTTCTTTACGATGCCCATTCCAAGACCCGTTCCCTCGATGCCGCTCATCGTTGTCGAGCGTTCTCTTGCGAACGATTCGTATATATGCTTCTGGAACTCCTCGGACATTCCTATGCCGTTGTCCTCGACCGAGAATTCCTGATACACCCAGCCCTCATCGGGGTGAGGATACTGCTTTATCGAGCAGTGTATCTTTCCGCCCTCGGGAGTGTATTTTATCGCGTTGCTGACAAGGTTCAGCACCATTTCGGTCACTCTTGCCGTATCGAAGAAAATATACGGACTGATGATGCTCTTTGAAGTCGTGAGGAGCTGATGCTTTTTGTCCGCTTCGGCGCGTATCATAAGCATACAATCGTCAAAAACAGTGCCCGATTTTACGGGACTTTCCTCGATAGTGACCTTTCCGCTTTCGATTCGGGAAAGTTCAAGCACATTGTCAAGGAGCGAAAGCATTTTCTTTCCGCAGACCTGAATTTTTACAAGATATCCGCCGAGCTTACCCACATCGTACATATTTCTGCCTGCAAGCTCCGCATATCCGATTATCGCGTTCATCGGGGTTCGGATATCGTGACTCATATTGAAAAGGAAAGTCGATTTTGCCTTGTTTGCGGCTTCTGCGGCAACAGCGGCATCGTTGAGCATCTGCTGACGCTCTTTTTCGCGTATTCTCTGCTTTCTCAGACCGATATAAACGCACACAGCCATAAGCGCCGCTATTAAAATGGCGATAACGGCGGTCTTTATGGTCGCCCGCTTGTTCTCATTGAGGAAAACATAGCTGTTTTCCATATCCATTTCCATACAGAGCGCGCCGATTATCTCGTCCGAACCTGCCTCACGAACCGGATAGCAGGCGGTGAAGATATGTCCCCAGGTCGTGTCCATTATCTCCTGCGAATAGATAGTTTCGCCCGAAAGTGCCGCATCGATATACGGTATCATTTCATCCTCGATATATGTGCCGGGGTAAGCGAAATCCTCCGCATCGAGGTCAAGTCCGTCAATAAGATAGATGAGCCTGCCGTCATCTCCGCGCTTTGCAGTATAGAGATAGCGCGTCGAATTGAGTGTGCGGAGCTCGTTAAGCATCTGCTGAAGCTCTTTGTATCGGTCGGTTTCCATATCATCGACAGTGGTTATGTTTTCATAGTCCTCGCGCGTGAATATATTTGAAACAAGCTTATGTATCGCATCGGAGCAACGGCTGTTCCATTCAACGTTCGCTCGGAGCATACTGTCGCTGTAGCTGCTCTGCAATATAAAAGTATAGACCGAAATAAACAGCAGCGTCATTAGCAGTACAAATATTATGCTGAAGCCAAGATGTCCCGTTTTTTGCGGATTAGTTCTGCCTTTGCTTTCACCGGAAATATTATTATCGTCCATTTTTATCCTCCAACGGGAAAATCTGCGCCTGATATCAGTATAAATTTTCAGGTTTTTCCAAAATTATCAAAGGTTTATTTTCTAATAATTATACCATAAATCTACATAAATTGTCAAGAAAATTAAGAGCCGTTCCCGACAAAATCGGAAACGGCTCCAGTCTGTTGAAAAAGTGTATTATTGAAAAAAATTGTACAAAATTAAAGTTTACGTCCACGCTTTTTAAAGGGTGGTGGGTGTCCAGAGGGCAAAGCCCTTGGTCGCCGTCCGCAGACGGTGAAATTCCCTAAACTAACAGCATAACGTCAGTTGCAATAGCGTAATCACTAACAGTTAAAAAAGGCGCAATTCACATCCAAAAACAGAAAACACAATATGAGAAATCACTCTTGTAAAGTCAATAATGTGAATTGCGCCAATTCCTATTTTCCTAAAGTAAACTATCCTCGGCGAAAAATGCGCAGAGCGAAGCGATAAGCATTTTAATCCGACAACATTTGAACGGTTGTGGGATATGAATGGTAATTTTTCTTTTAGCAATCAAGTCATAAAATTCTTTTTTGCCAATCTGCATAAATCAATATACTTTTTTGATAGACTGAAGCCGTTCCCGACAAAATCGGAAACGGCTCACATAATTTATTTATTCGTTTTTCGTATCGTCCTTAACGGGTTCGGCAGGCGCAGACTCGGCAGCCGAAGAAGCTTTGAGCGCTTTTCTCTTCTTCGTTTTCTTTATTATGAAGATAACGATGAAAGCAATTATTCCTATAAGGATAAGATATGGGAACACCGCAATTATGAAGAACAGCAGGTCTTCGAGGAAAACGAGGAATCCGCTTCCCGTTTCGGACAGCGTGTTCGCAAGTCTTTGACCGAACGTGTCCGTCTTGACGGGTTCAGCCGTGTATTCCTTGACTTCGTTTATCGTGATGTTGACGAAGGAATACGCAACATTGGTCTTGATCTCATTCATTCTTGTTTTTATCTTCGCGATCTCGACCTGAAGATTGGTAAGCTCTTTTTCGACCGAAACAGCATAAGCGTCCTCGGTGATAGTCGCGAGCAGAGATATGTAGCGCTCCTCCTTCGCTTCGTAAATTTCAAGCGTTGTGGAGAGGTCATAATACTCGCTGCTGACATTTTCAACGTAGGAGTTTCTGCTCCTCAGGTCGCCGAGTTCAGCCGACTTACTGCAGAATTCCTCATAGTCGGCGCTCGGTACACGCACCGTTGCGGAATATGTGCGCCATTTTTCCATATCGTCATAGTACCAACGGCTGTCCGAACCGCCGTCGTTATAGCTTTCATTTTCAACGAAGCCGCCGTAGCTGTCAAGGCTCTCCTTGAAATTCGCAACAGCATCATCGAATTCAAGCACATCAACGGTCATATTGCAGGTGTAAACGAGCATTTCCTTTTTGATCTGCTCGGCGGAAAGTGTGCTGCCGTCCTCACTTCCGTCAGCCAAAGCCGTATCCGATGCCGATTCAATGCTGCTGTCAGAATCATAGTATTCCTCTGCCGCGCTTGTTTCGTAGGAATAATCGCCATAAGCGGAAGCCGCATTCGATGCCTTGTCGGTCGACATACTGCTTCCGCAGGCGGTGAGAAGAAGTGCGCATAAAGCCGATGAAATTATCGCTTTTGTTTTCATTGTTTTGTCCTCCTTGAAAAGAATGTATTTGTCAACGTTAGGAAAAGCCGCTCAAAATCAAAACAGCCGTTTCCTTGGTGTGGGATTTTTGAATAATATGAGTATTTTATGTTACTCTTTTCTTATTGTACGGTCAAAGTTCATCACAAAAGAAGATATTTTGTAAATATTCTATTAATTCAAAGTAAAGTTAAGACGTTCCGAAAGCTTCTGCAAAAATTTATCTTCGGACATTTCTTCTATATCGGGCAAAGCGGAATTTTTCTTCGCACACACGGAAAAAGCATACCCGTCCGTTATTTTCGTGAGAAATTCGCAGCCAAGTTCGTTTCCTGTCACATCGAACGAATTGAAGCCTGCCGCAAGACCCTTTCCGAGCATTTTTGAGTAGGCTTCTTTCCTCGTCCATATCTCAAAAAAGGCTTCATCGGGAGTTTCGCTTTTTTCTATGAATTTTATCTCGTTTTCGGCAAAGAAACGCTTGGAAATGCCGCTCTTTCGCCGCCTTATACGCTCAACGTCAACCCCGACACGGGCGGAATCTGCTCCTGCAAACGCAGCCGCTTTCCCCGAGTGCGAAACGGAAAAATCATAGCCGTTTTCCCCGATGATAAAAGGCTTTCCGAACTCGTTTTTCCCAAATTCAAGCGAATCAAAGTCAGCTCCAAGCTGTTCGGACGCTTCATATCGTATAAGAAGCTCGGCGAAAAGCGAGCGGACTTTGTCGCCATTCACAGCCATTCGGGCGATGTGCTCACGGCGTTCCTGCGATATCAGCGGCAAAAGTTGGCTGTATTCCGCGAACGGCTTTTCTTCGTTTAAATAAAGTATAACGGCTTTCACGGCGTTCTCCTTTCAATTTATGTGTTAAATTTTTATCAATCAAAAGAGTTTCCGACTGTCCAAAAATCCGATTTCTATACTCATTGTATTAAAAGCTGTTGTTATTTTCGCAAGCTGTACAATAAATCGGACAGAAAAATAAATCGAACAAATTTTTTGTTAAAACCCCTTGACAAAGCGATACGTTTGTTCTATAATATGAAACAGAACAAAAGTGCTGAACATTTGTGCTAAAAATATAAATCGTCTGTTCAGCGTGAATTTGAAAAGGGGAAATATTATGACACACTTCAATTCAACCGCTAAAAAACTTCCGTCCTACGATTCCGAACGCTCGGGCATCACTCTTGTGAACTGCGCCCACCGCCGAAATATGCTCAAGCAGAAACTCTACGGTCTGGCTGCAACTATCGTTCCGACTGCGGCTGTTCTCTTCGCCGAGGACGTTGAGCTTCTTCTGCTGTTTGTTCCCGTAGGTCTGTTCCTTATGTTCACAAAGCGCAGTGTTCTCACCTTTGAGCAGGAATAATACTAAGGAAGCGCTGATTAATACGTTTTTGCCATTTTTTAAAATGTTTATGTCAAATTGACATTAAAGGCGTAAACTCGTACATTTCTCAAAATGGCAAAACGAACGCTTCGCTTTAATCAGCTTTTTCCTAATTTTTAATCAAAGTGTAGACAAAAAATCGGCGCAAAAGCCATTTAAACCTGTTTTCAACATCAAGCTGTTACAACAGCTACGAGCTTTTGCTTGATTTTTTGTACACTTTCAGTTTGAAAATTAGTATAAATTACCACAGTATTGATGATTGACAATGTTTTTCACATCTGCTAAAATTATATCATAAAATGTTCCTTTTTAAAAGACCATACATATAATTTCAGGAAATCGATATGAAAAAAGCCTTGTCAAAAAAATATCTTGTGCAATATATCATCATTGCGGTCATACTTGCGGTCTGCGCCGTGCTGTGCGCTGTTTCGCGCCGATATGCGGCGTTTGCGGACAGCTACCGCGATAATGTTTTTTTGAAACTGCAAGCTGTTTTCGGCAGGATAAGCGGTGTTTTGCCGTTTTCGCTCGGCGAACTGATGATAGCGATAGCCGTGTCAGGCGCAATTTCGCTTATCGCGGTGTACATAGTTCTTATGATACGTAAAAAAGGAAAACGCGGAAAAATTTCCGCTGTCTGCTCGCTCATCGTCCTGTGGATAGTCACATTCGTGATGCTGACCGAAACACTCAACTGCTTTATAATGTACCGATGCAGCAGTTTCGCATCGGTTTATGGCATCGGCGAAGAAAAATTCACCGCTGATAAGCTTTACTCGCTCGCAATGACAATAACCGAAAAATGCAACGAAGCCGAGGCGCTTATCAAGCGCGATGGGAACGGAAATATGCTCATCACCTGCGATGTTTACGCCGAAACAAAGGCGGCAATGCAGAATATTTCGTCCGAATATCCGACACTCTCGGGATATTATCCCGACCCGAAAGGAATTTTATGCTCGGGCGTGATGACGCGCTTCGACCTGCTTGGGATATATTTCCCGTTCAGCCTTGAAGCGAACTACAATAAAGATATGTATAACTCCGAGCTGCCCGAAACAATATGCCACGAGTTTGCACACCTCAAAGGCTGGATAAAGGAGGACGAAGCGAACTTTATCGCGTTCCGTGCCTGCATCGACAGCGGCTCGCCCGAGCTTGTCTACTCGGGATATATGTCCGCGCTGTCCTATCTGCGTTCAAAGGTCTACCGCGAAGCTTCTATCTCCGATGAGGACAAAGCCGCGCTTTTCTCTGCGGCGAACGACAACGTTGTTCACGACCTTGTTGAGAAAGGCAGGATATTCCGCGAGGCAAAGGAAACCAAGCTCGGCACGGCAATGTCTGTTGCTTCCGACAAAGCAATGGAAACGAGCCTGCGGCTCAACGGTGTTTCGGACGGCGTAAAGTCCTACGGACGATTCATTGATCTGCTTCTCAACTATTACTGCGGCGATAATTCTAATGCGTAATTATTTTTGTTTCGTAAATTTGCGGCAAAATATCTTGTTCCGCCTAGGCGGATTCCATATCCGACCGTCGAAATCTTGAATTTTCTGTAGGGACGGCAATTTTCAGCGACAATTATTTACAAAGAAAATACCCTTGTTTTCAACGAATAAAAAACGTTGAAAACAAGGGTATTCGTTTATTGTGAAACACCTTGCGGCGCGGGACGGGTGACCCGTCCCCTACGGAAAAAGGTTTTTGCCGCAAATTTGCGGAGCAAAATAATCCCGAATTCCGAATTTATTTGAAAAACTCTTTATGCGATCCCGCAGGAAAGAAAAGCTGCCATAAAATATATGCCGAGGATCAACGCTGTTGATGACAGCTTCAAATCGACATTCTATGATATTGCAAACGGTGATATCACAACTCCCGAAGAGGCTCAGGCTCATTTTGAGCAGCTCCTCAGCACCGTAACGCCTGTGGAATGAAAAAATAACAGAATAAAATGTTTGTCAAACCTTAAACGATATCGTCGATTTATAGAAAATTCATATATAGGCTATTGTGTATTTACATTAAAAAATGCATATTGCAGTATAATAAAAGAATAAAGTTGTTACTTTTATTTCCAACAAAATGAAATGATTTTTTTCAAAATCCTGTTTTATTGTCAGCTTCAAGCGGTCACATTAGCTGATGAGTAGCATAATTCGATCAAGATCAAATCGTTTATACTGATTTTTGTCTACACTTTGATCAAAAATCAGTATTATGCTGTCTGAACCCGATCGGAGAACGTTTTCGCTGTTTATTTTCACACAGTACAGCAAATGTCCATTTCTCAGCAAATCTCAGCATCCGCAAAGAAGCATTCGTATTTACAGAAAAAAGGAGAAATGATCAACGATGTGTTCTGATTTTCAATTGACAATGAAACAAGCGCTTGAAGAGGTCGAGCGGTACAAGAAGGTCTTTACATCGGTATTTATGCTGGACGAAGAATCTGTCGGCAGCGGAGAATCCGCGCAGATAAGAAGAGAAATGCAGACAGACCACAGATTTACGGACAAGCTCATAGATACTGTTATCGAGGTATGCCGTGCTGCGCTCACAGGCGAAGCTGTGCTTTCAAAGCTTGTTTTTTCCGATACTGAGATCTACCAGATCACTGCAATATATATCACCGCGGACGGCAAACCGTATATAATCGGTATGGTAAAGTCCATCGATCCGAGCGACAGCCTCGTGCTTGACGGCGAAACTCACAGCGGTTTTGCAGGAAAATTGGCATCATATCACGAAAAAATGTATAAAGATATCCTCACGAATGTATATAACAGACGTTATTATGAGGAACAGCTCAAATCCAACCGTATGTCAGCAGGTGTTGCGGTCATTGACCTTGACGGCTTTGACCTTTATAACAGCACCTACGGTCACGATACGGGAGATCTTGTGCTTGCGTCGGTTGCCGCAACGATAGAGGACTGCATCTCGCCCGATGATACGCTTATCCGTTACGGCGGAGATGAATTCCTGCTCATTATTCCCGAAGCTAACGAAGAAGCTTTCACGGGAATACTCGAAAATATCAGAGAGCGCATCAAGACCGCCAATGTCCCGAATTATTCGTGGATACATATCACGGCAAGCATCGGCGGACTTATCTCGGACGGCGAATCGCTCGGAAATTCCGTTCTTACAGCGGAAAGCCTTATGCTCCGTTCGAAGAACCGCAAGGATATCGTTCTTACAGATAAATCAAACGATTCATCTATCCTCGAGGGCAAGCCCGAAGTGCTTATCGTTGACGATTCGGAGATGAACCGAGAGATACTTTCCGAAATGCTCGGAAGTGAATATAAAATAACCGAAGCCGAGAATGGCGAGGAGTGTATGGCTGCACTCAAACAGCGCGGAACGGGCATCTCGCTCATTCTTCTCGATATCGTGATGCCTGTTGCGGACGGATTCGATGTGCTCGATTATATGACCTCAACGAACAGGATAGAGGATATCCCCGTAATTATGATCTCGAGCGAAAACTCCGAGGCGACTATCAGAAAGGCGTATGAGCTCGGTGTTTCCGACTATATAAGCCGTCCTTTCGACTCAAGAGTTGTCTGCCAGCGTGTTGCGAACACGATAAAGCTTTACTCGAAGCAGAAAAACCTCACCAAACTCGTTACCGAGCAGGTAAACGAAAAGGAAAAGAACAACCGGATGATGATCCGTATCCTCAGCCAGATCGTTGAATTCCGAAACGGCGAGAGCGGAAGCCACGTTCTTCATATCGAAAAGCTCACCGAGATGCTCATGAAGCAGCTTCTCCGCAAAACGGACAAGTATCAGATCGATCCGCAGATGCAGGAGCTTATCCCGACAGCTTCGGCGCTCCACGATATCGGCAAGATCGGCATCGAGGAAAAGATACTCAACAAGCCGGGCAAGCTCACTCCCGAGGAATTCGAGATAATGAAGAAGCACTCGGTCATCGGTGAATCTATCCTCACCAGCACTGCTGCAAATCTGAACGAACCGCTGATAAAGGTCGCAAGCCAGATATGCAGGTGGCACCACGAAAGATACGACGGAAGAGGCTATCCTGACGGACTTAAAGGGGACGAGATACCCATTTCGGCTCAGATAGTTTCACTCGCAGATGTTTATGACGCTCTCACAAGCGAGCGTGTTTATAAGAAAGCATTTTCTCACGAAAAAACAATGGAAATGATACAGGCAGGTCAGTGCGGCGTGTTCAATCCGATACTCATCGAATGTCTTGTTGATATCCAGGAAGATGTAAAGAGAGAGCTGCTTTCCGACAAAGCAGGGGAACCGCAGCCCATCGGACTCGGACTCTGACTTAAGGTCACCTCTAAAAACCACCGGCTAAAGCCTTAGCACCTCATCTGCTTGCAGATTTTACGTCATCTTGCACATAAATTTCTTGACATACGGCATGTATGCAAATTCTTGCTTTGCAATAATTGCGAAACTTCTATACAATCTGACAAAAAATCTGACTGCGCATCTGAGGCACTATGGTTTTTAGATGCGACCTTAATTTAAAGGAGAAAACTAATGGATATCAGGGAATGCTATGCAGAGATGAACGCCGATTTTGAAGAGGTGGCAAGAAGATTCGGAAGTGAGGCTATGGTGAAGAAGTTCGCTGTCAAGTTCCTCAAGGATTCTTCTTATGAGAATTTATGCAAAGGACTTGCCGAAAAAAACGGAGAGGAAGCTTTCCGTGCGGCTCATACACTCAAAGGAACGTGTGCAAATCTCGGCTTCAGCGCTCTTTACGCAGTTTCGGCTGAGCTTACCGAAAAGCTCAGGGGAAGAAGCACCGAGGGTTCGGAGGAGCTTTTTGAAAAGGTAAAGGAACAGTACGACATAACTATCGCTGCTTTGAGCAAGTTTGAAAGTGAAAATGGCTAAGGTCTGACGATCGATAGTGACTTAACAGAGGAGGGTATCCGAAATGATGGACGTTTTATTCGAGGATGAACTGAAAGAGCTTCTTGCGAAATGCGAGAACATTGTTCCCGAGGAGAACTATGTTGTCGATGAATGTACAAAGGAGCGTGACAGGGAGTTCGAGCTTGCGAAAAAAAGCGGCGTTGACCTTTCGCAGTATGAAAGCAACGAATACACGGGCTTCCAGCTCCACGAGATACGCCTCGGACTGGAAAGCAAGGTCAATGTCAAGCTTTATGACGACATTGCTTTCTCTTGGGAGCAGATGCGCCAGATAAGAAAAGGTCTTGAAGAGGGTGTCGATGTTTCCGTATACGCGGACGCACTCTATTCGGACGCACAGATGCGCGAGATACGCCTCGGACTTGCAGACGGACTGCCTGCTGACACCTATGCAAACCTCGTCTACAGCAGGACGGATATGCACAGGAAAAGAACGGAGCTTTTCGCCGACAAGTATTATCTTGATCCGCAAAGCTTCGGCAGAAAGATAACGGACGCTGAAACGGGTACGGTCATTCGCTTCGGCGATGATCTTTTATCGGCTTACGCCACACTCCCAAAGGATAATAAATTAAGCAAAAATGCGATCTATGCCATGCTTGAAGATAATGATATCGAGTATGGATTTATAGATGAAAATATAGAGCTCCTTGCCGAAAAGGGCAGCGAAGCGGGCGAGGTCCTCATAGCAAGGGGCGTGCAGCTTGAAAAGGGCTGCGACGGCAGCTATGATATGAAGTGGAGAAAATACGAACCGCCTACACCGTATGAGCGCACGGACGGAACTATGGACTTCGCGACCGTCGATTTCGTCGATATGGTAAAAACGGGTCAGCCCGTTGCAATATATACGCCTGCGGTAAAGGGCGTTGACGGCAGAACGGTCACGGGACTTATAATCGAGGAAAAATCGGGCAAAGACCTGCCTAAGCTTACGGGCAAGTTCCTTGCGGTGCGTCCCGACGGCGTTACTTATGTTGCGAAAAAAGACGGCTACATAATCTTCGATGAAAACAAATACAGGATAGATATTCAGGACGTTCTTGTCATAAACGGAAACATCAACCGACTTTACGGAAATGTTTTCTATGACGGAACGGTAAGAGTAAACGGAAACGTCGGCGAGGGTACGATAATAAGCGCAAAGGGCGATGTTATCGTTACGGGATATGTCCAAAGCTCGTATATCTCCGCCGGAAACAAGGTAGTTGCTATCGGCGGAATAAACGCGAACGATTCGGGATATATTTGTGCGCAGGGCGGAATTTACGCTGAATATATCGAAAGCTCCAACATCTTTGCAGGAGAAGAGGTTCAGGCGAACTATATTCTCAACAGCAATGTTATGGCAGGAACGGAGATCGTTGTCAAAGGCTCAAAGGGCGTTGTCTGCGGCGGAACTCTTTCCGCTGGCTACAAGGTCAGCGTTCAGACGATCGGAAACCGAGGCTTCGTAAAGACTGTCGTTGTTGTTGGCAAGAATGCTTCGATGAGCGAGCGCGTCAATGCCGCAAAATCCTTCAAGGCAGAGATAGAGCGCGATATCAACACTCTAAAAAAGGGTGAGGAGTACCTCAGGCACACAGTTCCTGCGGATCAGCTCCCTGCAAATGATATGTATATAAAGCTCGGCATCGCCGTTCAGATGAAAGAACAGTCGCTCAAGCGCGTGAACGATGATATTGACGAGGTCGAAAGCTGGATACAAAACTCCGACCGTGCATCGGTGAATGTTTTCGGCACGGCTTATCCGAATACGGAGATAAATATAAACGAAGTTACCCGTCTGCTCGATTCAAATATGTTCAATGTGTCATTTATCCAGACGGACAATGTAATTATAACGAAACAATGCGGCAGATAAAGGCCTGTTGTGTGAGGTGACTGAAATGAAAAGAAATACGATAGTCATTGTTGAAGATGACAGCACATCGAGAGATTTTTTTGCGAATATGTTTATGGGAAAATACAAGGTCGCTGCGCTCGCAACGGGCAAGGAAGCGCTCCAGTATCTCATCGTGAACTATAAAACTATCGCGATAATGCTTCTGAAGCTTGAACTCCCGATAGTTGACGGAAAGACCCTGCTCAAAGCGATGAGCAGCAAGGGAATGCTCGACAAGATGCCTGTTATCGTGCTTTCCGATACGAACAAGACCGAGGACGCTATCGAGTGCTATCAGCTCGGTGCGGTGGACTTCATCTCAAAGCCGTTCGTTGAGGAGATCGTCCGCAGGCGTGTTGAAAACATCGTTGAGCTTTATATGAGCAAAAAGGCACTCGAGCGGAAGATAGACGTTCAGACCGAGCAGATAAGGGATCAGAACGTGAAGCTCGAATATTTCAACGAAAAGCTCATCGAAACGCTCAGCAATATCGTCGAGTTCCGTAACCTCGAATCGACGGCGCACGTTCGCAACATCAAGAACATCACGCGCATAATCGCTGAATGTATAAAAGAAAATTACCCGATCTACAACCTCACGGACGAGGAGATCGACATTATTGTTCAGGCTTCGGCGCTTCACGATATAGGAAAAATATGTATTCCCGACAATATCCTGCTCAAAGCGGGCCGCCTTTCCGAAAAGGAATTTGAACTGATAAAATCACATACAACAAAGGGCTGTGAGATCCTTGCGCAGATGCAGGATATCCAGGACGAGAAATACTCCGAAGCGAGCCGCCGGATATGCCGCCACCACCACGAAAAATATGACGGAAGCGGATATCCCGATGGTCTGAAAGGCGATGAGATACCGCTTTCCGCTCAGATCGTTTCTATCGCCGATGTTTATGATTCGCTCGTCAGCAAGCGTGTTTATAAGAACGCTTATGATGTAACGAAAGCATACAATATGATAATGGACGGAGAATGCGGCGCATTTTCATCTGTTATTCTTGACTGCCTTTCCAAGAGCAGAGAAAAGCTTGAAGCATTGTATGCTCTCTCGGGTCAGCAGGTACAGAACTAAGGAAACGCTGATTAATACGTTTTTGCCATTTTTCAAAATGTTTATGTCAAATTGACATTAAAGGCGTAAACTCGTACATTTCTCAAAATGGCAAAACGAACGCTTCGCTTTAATCAGCTTTTTCCTAAAACCTGACTTACGGCAAATTTTCGTTTTTTTAGAGAACCCCTTTGAAAATATATTATCCCAAAGCTTTAAAATTATTCCAAGGAGAAAAAAATGCTGAAAAATATTTTATCGGGCGAAAGCTGTGCAAAATGTCAGCTTTGCTGTATCTTTGATAAATACGATATATGGGAAACGCCGACCGTGAGCGATGAGCTTCACGGAAAAATAAAAAGCAAATATCCCGAGGTCGAATTCATCGAAAAAGCCGAGGGCGGAAGAATACTCAAATGTATCCCCGACGGCGTGCTTTTCAACTGTCCGCTCCTCGATAAAAAATCGGGCTGTAAGCTTGGCGACGATAAGCCTTTCGACTGCAAAATATGGCCTTATCGAATTATGGAATTCGGCGGCAAAAGAGTTATCTCAATAGCTTCGATATGTCCCGAAATGTATAAAAAACCGCTCTCGGCGCTCGTTGCGGAGCTTGAAGAAAACGGACTTGCGCAGAAAATTTTCCATGAAGCGGATATCCACCCCGAGATCGTGAAGCCCTATCAGAAAGGCTATCCGATCCTGCTTGTAGAATAAACCAACGCCGCATAAAGCCAACGCTTTGTGTGGTTTTTACTTGATGATTTAAGAAAAGGAGAAATCAACTTGGCAACCGAATCCTCGAAATATGAGCTTGATATGTGCAACGGACCCGTGCTGAAAAAGATGCTGATATTCACACTTCCGCTGATGCTTTCAAGCGTTTTGCAGCTTGTTTTCAACGCTGCAGACGTTATCATCGTCGGCAGATTTGCAGGCGACAACTCCCTCGCGGCTGTCGGCTCGAACGCCGCACTCATAAATCTGCTCACGAACCTTTTTATCGGACTTTCTATCGGCGCGAACGTCATTGCCGCAAGGCACTATGGCGCAGGCGAAGTCAAAGAGCTGTCAAAAACCGTCCATACCTCAATGCTTATGGGCGCGATAAGCGGCGTTTTCCTCACAATTATAGGCGTTTGCTTCGCTAAACAGCTCCTCGAACTGATGAAAACCCCCGATGAAGTCCTCGTCCTCGCCGCAGATTACCTTAGGATATACTTTCTCGGTATGCCTGCGCTGATGCTCTATAACTTCGGAAGCGCGCTCCTGCGTTCAATAGGCGATACAAAGCGACCACTTTTCTACCTCTCCGCGGCAGGTGTTATAAATATTATCCTCAACCTCGTTTTTGTGGTAATATTCAAGCTTGATGTTGTGGGCGTTGCGATAGCGACAGTTGTTTCCGAATCGGTTTCGGCAATTCTTATCGTTCGATGCCTTATGCACGAAACAGGCGGAATAAAGCTTATCCTCTCCGAACTGAGAATTGACGGACGAAAAGCTGCCGCAATAATGCGCCTCGGTCTGCCCGCAGGACTTCAGGGCGTCATATTCTCGCTCTCAAATGTCGTAATACAATCCTCGGTAAATATTTTCGGAAAAACAGTAGTCGCAGGAAATTCCGCCGCACAGAACCTCGAGGGCTTCGTATATGTTGCAATGAACTCGTTCTATCAGTCGGCGATTTCGTTCACAAGCCAGAACTACGGCGCGAAAAGATATGACCGTCTGACGAAGATACTCGCCTGCGCGCTCGGCTGTGTAGTCGTAACCGGACTTGTCCTCGGCTATTCGGGACTGCTGTTCGGCAAGGAACTTCTCGGACTTTATACCTCGGGCGCAGATACGATAGAAGCAGGTCTTGTCCGAATGAAAGTCATATTCTCAATATATTTCCTCTGCGGAATAATGGACGTAATGGTCGGCGCACTGCGCGGAATAGGCTATTCGATAATGCCGATGATAGTTTCGCTCATAGGTGCTTGCGGAGTAAGACTTATATGGATAGCGACCGTGTTTCAAATACCCGAATACCACACGATAAAAACCGTCTACATATCCTACCCCGTTTCGTGGGTGATAACAATAGCCGCCCATATTGTATGCTATATCATCGCAAGGAAAAAGCTCAGCAAAAGGATTACCGAAGAGGAGAATAATTTATAATGCGTAATACTAAACACCAATAAAACTATAGACAAAAAATCGGCACAAAACCCATATATCAGAGTTTTTGCTTGATTTTTTGTATAGTTTTTAATTGGTGTTTAGTATAAATCGTAATTCGTAATGCGTAATTATTTATGTTCCATATTTTGCAACAAAAATTGTAGGGGACGGGTTTCCCGTCCCGCGCCGCAAGGCGTTTATGCAATAGATGAACACCCCTGTTTTCAATGGTTTTACCAAAGAAAACAGGGGTGTTTTGTTTATAAAAATATTTGTATGTCCAAAATCGCCGGCGCGATTCGGGACGGGCGACCCGTCCCCTACAGAAATTGGTGTTTTGCAGAAAATTTGCGGAGCAAAATAATTACGCATTATGCATTAACCCTTAGCGTCGTACCAAGTCTTTCCGCAGTTGACATCTGCCTGCATCGGAACGGAGAAATTCACCGCACCGAGCATCTCCTCACTGAGAATTTTCGCAGCCGCGTCTTTGTCATGCTCTGATGCCTCAATGATAAGTTCATCGTGTACCTGCAAGATCAAACGCGCGTCAAGCTTTTCTTCCTTTAAACGTCTGTAAACACGCACCATTGCAATTTTTATAACATCAGCCGCCGTGCCTTGGATAGGTGCATTCATCGCCGCGCGCTTGCCGAACGCCTGAATGTTCTTGTTGCTGTTTTTCAGTTCAGGAATGTATCTGCGCCGTCCGAACGCCGTCACAGCATAACCCGTCTTTACCGCACTCTCAACAGCATCGTCCATAAACGCCTTGATGTTCGGGTAAGTCGCAAAATAATTCTTGATGTAACGGTCAGCCTCCGCAACGCTTACGTCAATGTCCTTGGAAAGCGAGAACGCACCGATGCCGTAAACAATTCCGAAGTTTACAGCCTTTGCCGAACGGCGCATCTCGGGCGTTATCATCTCCTCGGGAAGTCCGAAGACCCTCGCCGCCGTTGCAGTGTGAACGTCTTTGCCGCTCAAAAAGTTGTTCCGCATATTCTCATCACCGCTCATCGCCGCAAGTATGCGAAGCTCGATTTGACTGTAGTCCGCATCAAGAAGCGTGTAACCGTCCTTGGCAACGAAGAATTTTCTCATGCTCCTGCCAAGCTCCGTGCGAACGGGAATGTTCTGCATATTCGGCTCGGTCGAGGAAATTCTGCCCGTGCGAGTTTCGGTCTGCTTGAAGCTTGAATGAACTCTGCCGTCCTCGCGAACTTCCTTTAAAAGTCCGTCAACATAAGTCGAGGACAGCTTTGTAAGCTTTCTGTACTGCAAAATTTCGCTGACGATCTCGTGCTTGTCAGCAAGCTCTTCAAGTATCTCCGCATTGGTGGAGTAGCCCGTCTTGGTCTTTTTCTTGCTCGGTAAGCCAAGCTCCTCAAAAAGCACCGTTCCAAGCTGCTTCGGCGAGCTTATGTTGAATTCGTGACCTGCCATAAAATAAATCTTCTGCTCGCAGTCGCGAATGTCGTTTTCAAGCCGCTTGCCGAATTCCTTTACGCCCTCGGCATCGACCTTTACGCCGTAGTATTCCATCGAAGCCAGAACTTCCGTCAAAGGTTGTTCGATATCGGTGAAAAGCTTCTCCATTCCAGCCGCCGCAACCTCTTTTTTCAGTGCATCGCAAAGCGCGGAAAGCGAAGCTATATCCGCATTTTCGCCGAGCTCCGAATAGTAGGGAACACCGTACTCGGCGCACATTTTCTCAATAGTGTATTCCGCTGACGAAGCGTTCAGAAGATATCCGAGAATGTCCGCATCAGCATCGAGGTTTTTCAGCTCAGTATCGTTCGCAAAGCAAAGCTTGAACGCATTTTTGACCTGAAAGCCATACTTTTTGCAGTCCGAAGCGAAGAATTTCAGTTTTTCATCCCTATCATCGGTACTGCAAAGCTTTCCGCCGCACTCAATGCGAAGCAAACCGCTTTCTTCAAGGATAAAAGCCGCATTTTCTGCCTTGTCAAAGTCGATCCCGGCAAAATCGCCCGAAGAAAATTCACGCTTTTTGACCTCTTCGTGCTTTTCAACTTTCGGAATGTTCGCAGACGGCTTTATATTGAGCTTTTCAAGAAGCTTGTACATTTCAAGCTCCGTAAGAAGTTCCGAAACGTCATTTTCATCAACTTTTCCCGTGAGATATGCTTTCGGGTCTTTGTCAACGGGCGCATCGAAAACGATAGTCGCAAGCCATTTGCTGTGAAATGCGTCTTCCTTGCCGTTTGAAAGCTTCGTGAGAACGGAATTTGTAGCTTTGACCTCGTTGTTTTCAAGCTTTTCGTATAAATTTTCGACCGAACCGTACTCGCCGATAAGCGTCAGCGCGGTCTTTTCACCAATGCCCTTAACGCCGCTGATGTTGTCCGAGCTGTCGCCCATAAGACCCTTCAGGTCAATGAGCTGCTTCGGTTCAAGCCCGTAGACCTCACGGAATTTTTCGGGCGTGAAGACAGTCGTTTCCTTTGTGCCGTGAAGAAGCACCGTTACCTTGTCATTGATAAGCTGGAGCGAGTCGCGGTCACCCGTGAGGATAACGCACTCGTCACCGTTCTTGGCGCAGGCATCGGAGAGCGTTCCGAGAATGTCGTCCGCCTCAAAGCCCTCCGTTTCAAGAACGTGAACGCCCAAGTCTTTGAGCAGGCGCTTTATCATCGGCATCTGCTGTGCAAGCTCGTCAGGCATACCGTGACGGTTCGCCTTGTAATTGCTGTCAGCTTTGTGTCGGAAAGTCGGCGCGCGCAGGTCGAAAGCGCAGGCAACACCGTCAGGCTTCTGCTCGGCGCAAATCTTTAGATAGATGTTCATAAATCCTGTCAGAGCGTTGGTGTAAACACCGTTTTTGTTCGAGAGCATTTTTATCCCGTAAAAAGCACGGTTCATAATGCTGTTTCCGTCAATGGCAAGAAGCTTCATTTCCTTTGTCCTTTCTGTTCCGATGATATGAAAAGCGGAACGGGAAACCCGTCAATTTAAATAAAAAACCGAGATTTCATAGGGGCGTATTCCATATCCGCCCGATTTTCGGCGTACTGTTATCTCGCAATACAATTATTATGTCACGGGAAAATTATAATTATCGTAAGAGGGGACAATATATGTTCAAAGTAATTTTTATATAAAATCGCAACGGGCGGATATAGAATCCGCCCCTACGGTTTTTTATTTGATTGAGATCGTTTAAACGGGACGTGAAACCCATTCCCTACAGTAGATTTACGTTAATGTATAAGATTCCAATTTAATAATTACGCATTGATTTACATATTTTCAACCGTTTCAATACCAAGAATTCCGAGATGCTTGATAATTACCTCACGGGTGAGCTTTGCAAGCGCAAGCCAGCTTGCCTTCTTCGCTTCGTCCTGTTCGTTCATAATGTTGTTCTCGTGGTAGAAACGTGAGAACGAAACCGCAAGCTGATATGCATTTTCGCAAACGTAGCTTGGCGCTTTTTCGTCCATTGCAAGCGTGAAAGCATTGCCCGACATAACTATTTTCAGCATAAGCTCACGCTCTGCATCGGTGTAAATGCCGTTCAGCTCAGCCTTTGCATCGCCCGCTTTTTTGAGAATGGAATTGATTCTCGAAACCGTGTAAAGCAGGTAGATTCCCGTCTTGCCCTCGGCTGACATAAACTTGTCCAGATCGAAAATATAATCTTTTGAGCGGTGATTGATAAGGTCGCCGAATTTTACAGCCGCCATTCCAAGCTTGCGCGCATAATCGTCACGGTTTTCTTCCGTTACAAAGCTTGACTCGGAAAGACGTTCGAGCGAAGCGTTCGTCACGGTTTCGATGAGGTCGGAAAGGCGCATAACACCGCCGTCACGGGTCTTGTAAGGCTTGCCGTCACTGCCGTTCATCGTGCCGAAGCCGAGAAATTCGAGTGCGGTAGTGTCGGGAACAAGCTGAGCTTTCTTCGCACAGCGGAAAACCTGCGTGAAGTGGAGCTCCTGACGCTTGTCAACAACGTACCAGATTTTTGTCGGGTGGAAATCGCGCTCACGCTGAATGATAGTTGCAAGGTCAGTCGTAGCATAAATGCTCGAGTTGTCCGACTTACGAACGATAACGGGAGGCATCGGCGCTTTGTCCGAATCCTCGGCAACGTCAACAACGAGCGCACCATTGCTCTCGTAGGAAAGATGCTTTTCTTCAAGAATTTTCATAAGCTCGGGAATGTACTTGTCAGCATCGCTTTCGCCGTACCAGTAGTCGAAATCAACGTCAAGCTTTGAGTAGTTCGATTTAAGGTCAGCAATGGAAACGCGGAGAATTTCTTTCCAGAGCGCAATGTAGCCGGGACGACCGTTCTGAAGCTCAAAGGTAGCCGTGTGAGCCTTGTTCTTGAAAGCTTCGTCCTCCTTGCTCTTCTTGCTCGCAAAAGGATAAACCTCGCAGAGAAGCTCGGGGTTCAGCTCGGGAACACTGTCCTTTTCGGGATCGAAAGCCGCATCAAAGCACTTCCAGTCAGGGTAGCGTTCAGAAAGCTCCGCAATAACAAGACCGATCTGTAAACCCCAGTCGCCAAGGTGAACGTCACCATAAACAGTGTTGCCCGTAGCGCGCGCAAGACGCTTTAAGCTCTCGCCAATGATAGCGGAGCGAAGATGTCCGATGTGAAGCGGCTTTGCAACATTAGGTCCGCCGTAGTCGATAACGATAGTGTCGGGATTCTCATTCTGCGGAACGCCGAGATGCTCGTCAGCCGCAATTTCCTTTACAACTGAAAGCATATATTCGTCCGAAAGCGTGAGGTTGAGAAAACCCGGCTTTACAACTTCAGCCTTTGCGAAAGTGTCGTCCTGCGCAAGAACAGCCGCAACCTCGTCAGCGATCATAAACGGAGCTTTCTTGTAAAGCTTCGCACCCTGAAAAGCACCGTTGCACTGGAACTGGCAAAGATCAAGACGGTCGGAAGCCGTAACAGCGCCGAGAGCCGCATCATAACCGCACTTTTCAAAAGCCGCGGAAACCTTTTCGGTAAGAATCTTAGTTATAGTCTGCATAAAAAATTGTCCTTTCAGATAATTTTGATAGCCTAAAAATAAAAAAACAACCGCACAAAACGCGCAGTCATACTGTAACACTGTGCAATTTATAATTATACCATATTATAGGGAAAACGTCAAGATTTAATGCGGAATTCGGAATTATTGCAAAGCTAACATTTACCGGGCGTTGCGAAGCCAAGCAAAAGTTTCGTCCACCTTTTCAAAGGTGGACGAAACTTTTGCTTGGCTTCGCGGTTCTCAAACATATTTTTGTCCGCAAAAATTACGCATTGAATTTACGCTTTTGAATGTTCAAACTGCGAGTAGTAAAGCTTACTGTAGAAGCCGCCCTTTTCGATAAGTTCATCGTGCTTGCCCTGCTCGATGATGTTTCCGTCCTTCATAACGAGGATAAGGTCAGCGTCTTTGATTGTTGAAAGTCTGTGTGCAATGATAAAGCTCGTTCTGCCTTTCATCAGCTTTGCAAATGCTTTCTGGATTCGCTGTTCGGTCATTGTATCGATGCTCGATGTCGCTTCGTCGAGGATAAGCATTGACGGTTCGGCGAGCATTATTCGGGAAATAGAGAGAAGCTGTTTCTGTCCCTGTGAAAGTGAGCCGCCGTCCTCGGAAAGCTCCGTATCATAGCCGTTTTCCAGTCGCTTTATGAAGCTGTGCGCGTGAGCGGTCTTAGCAGCATTTACGACCTCGTCGAGCGAAGCGGTCGGGTTGCCGTAGCTGATATTTTCCCTCACTGTTCCCGTGAAAAGCCAAGTGTCCTGAAGAACCATTCCATAGAGGCTGCGCAGGTTCTTTCGCTTCATATCCTTGATATTAACGCCGTCGATGAGAATTTCGCCCTCGTTAACGTCGTAGAATCTCATGAGCAGGTTGATGAGCGTTGTTTTTCCGCAGCCCGTAGGTCCAACGATAGCAATTCTCTGACCCGGCTTAACGGAAAGGTTAAGATGCTGAATGAGCGGAACTTCCGGAACATAGGAGAACGAAACGTCCTTTATCTCGATGCTGCCGCTGCACTTCTCGGGCTCAAGTCCGTTTTCATCGGAAACCTCGGGTTCTTCGTCAAGAACTGCGAAAACACGTCTTGCCGATGCGAATGCCGACTGAAGTTCCGTGATAACGCCCGTGATCTCGTTGAAAGGCTTCGTGTACTGGTTTGCGTAGCTTAAAAATGTTGCGATCTGTCCGACCGACATTGCGCCGCCGTTAAGAACGGAGATAGCGCCGAAAACGCCCGTTGCCGCATAAACAAGCCCGTTTACGAAACGTGTTGAGGGATTCGTGAGTGCGGAGTAGAACTGCGCTTTAAGTCCGCAGACGTAAAGTCTGCCGTTGATCTCCTCAAATTTTTCCTGCGCTTCGTCCTCGTAGGTGAAAGCCTTAACGACTTTCTGATTGCCTACAAGCTCTTCGATGCAGCCCGAAAGCTCACCCTGAACGCTTGAACGCTCGCGGAACTTATCGTGGGAAATTTTCGTGATGAATGCCGCAACGAAAAGCGAGAGCGGCGTGATAAGGATAACGACGAGCGCGATCTTTACGTTTATCGTGAGCATAAAAATGATAGTGCCTGCAATAGTAACGATGCCCGTCAAAAACTGCGAGAAGCCTTGGAGCATACCGTCCGAGATCTGCTCGATATCAACGGTAACACGGCTGATAAGGTCGCCGCGCGAGCTGCTGTCGATGTAGCTTATCGGGAGAAGATTTATCTTTTCATAAACTTCTGTACGAAGATCGTTTACCGTGCGGTAGGAAACCGTATTCGTGCAGATAGTCATTACCCAGCTGAAAAATCCCGAGAGCAGAACGACTGCACAAAGCTTTATTATTATCGGCAGAAGTGAATCGAAATCAACATTGTCCTTGCCGATGATAAAGTCAACGCCGTCACCGATGAGAACGGGCGCATAAAGCGTAAGTCCAACGCTGACAATTGCCGAAATGAACGAGATTATAAGGAACGGGAGATACGGCTTTGTATATCTCAACATTCTTCCGAGAACGGGGGTCTGTTTTTCTTTTTTCTTATTCATTGCCGTTTGCCTCCTCCTTTGAAAGCTGTGAGTAGCAGATCTCGCGGTAAACATCGCAGTTTTCGAGAAGCTCCTTGTGAGTACCGAGTCCGACCTGCTTGCCGTCATCGAGAACGATGATCTTGTCAGCCTGCATTATCGAGTTTGCTCGCTGGGAAATGATGAATGTTGTCATTCCCGTTGTGTTCTGCGCGATTGCTTTTCTCAAAGCCGCGTCAGTTGCAAAGTCGAGCGCCGATGCACTGTCGTCAAGAATAAGTATGTCAGGCTGCGAAACGAGCGCTCTTGCAATTGTAAGACGCTGTTTCTGACCGCCCGAAAGATTCTTGCCGCCCTGCGCAATGTGGGTATTCAGACCATCGGGCATCTTCTCGACGAATTCCTTTGCCTGCGCGGTTTCAAGCGCTTTCCATATCTCTTCGTCCGTAGCGTCACGCTTGCCCCAGCGCATATTTTCAGCAATAGTCCCCGAGAAAAGGACTGCCTTCTGCGGAACGACGCCGATTCTCTGACGAAGCGCCGTTGTGTCATAATCGGCAGCGTTCGTGCCGTCTATTTTAAGCTCACCCTTTGAGATGTCGTAAAATCTCGGGATAAGCGAAGCAAGCGTTGATTTGCCCGAACCCGTACCGCCGATAACACCGATAGTCTGTCCCTTTTTTGCTGTGAAATCAATATCTTCCAGCGCATATTCGCCCGAGTTGTTGTATGAGAAGAAAACGTGCGAAAATTCAACTGCGTTTTCCGAACCTGCACCGTTCTGCTCCGTACCGTTTTTTATGGACGGCTCAATTTCGAGAACCTCGTTGATTCTTGCAGAAGAAGCCGCCGCCTTGGTGAAAAGCACAACAAGGTTCGCAACAACGACAAGCGCAAGCGATATCTGCGTCATATAGTTTACGAAAGCGATAACCTCGCCCTGCGTGAGCTGTCCGATGTTTACTCTCACGCCGCCGAACCATACGATAGCCGCAATGGCAAGGTTAAGTATAACGTAGGTGAGCGGATTGAGGAGCGCGGAAAGACGACCTACACGAAGCGAAATTTCAAGATAATCGTCATTTGCTTCGTCAAAGCGCTTCTGTTCCGTGTCCTGACGGGAGAAAGCACGGATAACTCTTACGCCCGAAAGTCCCTCACGGGTAACGAGCGAGATGCGGTCGAGCTTTTTCTGAATGACCTTGTAATACTTTATCGAGCGCGACATTATAATGTAAAGCACAAGCACAACAAGCGGTATGATGATAACGAATATCACCGAAAGCTTCAGGTCAATGCTCATTGCCATTATCGCCGAGCCGATAACGATAAAAGGCGCACGGACAACAAGACGGATGAACATCGCAACCGCCTGCTGTACCTGATTTATGTCGTTTGTCAGCCTTGTGATGAGCGACGGAGTTCCGAGCCTGTCCAATTCAGCGTGTGAAAGGCTGTTGATGTGGCGGAACATATCGTTTCTCATAACAGTTCCGACGCTCTGCGATGCCTTTGACGCAAGGTACTGGCAAATCAGCGCAAAGCAAAGTCCGAGAACGCCGAGCAGAACGAGAACACCGCCCATTTTATAGATGTAGCCCTTGCCCATATTTCCCTTGATGCCGTTGTCAACGATAGCCGCCATTATCAGCGGAACAATGACCTCGAAGATAGCTTCGATAAGCTTTGAGGTCTGTCCGATGATAACATACTGCTTTACAGCCCCAAGATATCGTTTTGCAAGCTTAAACAATCAGTCCACTTCCTTTTCATTCTTTTTCTTTTTGAATATCAAAAACTTGCTGAAAATATAATTGAGTACAAGCACAAAGACCTGCGCTATCAGCTTCATAACAAATTTGTTCCAGTTCAGAACATCGACCGTCACAAGCATAAAACCGAGTTCGAGCAGGAACGAAAACAGCCTTGCCCCGATAAAAGAGAAAAGCTCACGCAGAAAAAGCTTCTTTTCAAAGCTCTTGCTGCCGAAAACGAATACCTTGTTCGTGAAAAAAGCGAACAGCACCGCGCATATCCACGAAACCGTGGTCGAAGCCGCCGTTCCCAAGCCGACAGCATAAGCAATATACTGTGTTCCGACCGAAACGAGCGTCGTCAGCGCACCGAAAAAGATGTACAGCAGTGCCGATTCATATTTATAGTATAGCTTTTGGATACATTCGGGAAATATCCCGACGATCTTATGGATAAATTTTTCAAACATTATGTCAAACCCCACTTGATTGTTTTAATTCGGAATTATTTTAATGCGTAATTCGTAATACGTAATTATTTTGCATCGTTGAAATTTTGCAAAATCACCCGTAAATTGGCAAAACAGGGACGAAACCCCGTCCCCTACATTTTTATATTCGTTCTGCGCAGCAATTTGCGACCTAAAAATAATTCCGAATTTAAATTAGACCGCGTCCATGCAATTGCATACCCAATCATATTATCATATAAATGTAAAATAAAGCTTACTCAAAATATAATTTTATGTTAATAAAGCCGTAATATGTAAAAAACCCTTGATTTTTTCGGAAGTTTGTGTTATATTTACTTTTAATAAAATCGGAAAATTTTTCATATATCATATATGATACTAAGGAAACGCTGATTAATACGTTTTTGCCATTTTTCAAAATGTCCTCAAAGGCGTAAACTCGTACATTTCTCAAAATGGCAAAACGAACGCTTCGCTTTAATCAGCTTTTTCCTAAAAGAAAGGAACAATTACATTGGATAATCTTCCCGCCGCCATAACGGCAATAATCGTCCTCATTGCATTTTCCGCACTCTTTTCATCAATGGAAACTGCGATATCCTCAGTCAATAAGATACGCTTAAAACACGAAGCTGCAAATGGCAAAAAAAGTGCGCAGAGAACGCTGAAGCTTGCCGAAAATTTCGACAAGACCATAACTTCTATACTTGTCGGAAACAATGTCGTGAATATTCTCATCTCCTCGCTCGGCACGGTCATCTTCACGAACCTTTTGGGCGCATCGGGCGTTGCGGTTTCGACCGCCGTTATGACCGTTCTCGTTCTGACATTCGGCGAAATTCTCCCGAAATCAATGGCGAAGCAGAACGCCGACAGCTACGCCGTCGGAACATCGGGACTTTTAAGCTTTATCTGCTGGATACTTACACCTATCTCGTTCCTCTTTTTGCAGCTCCAGAAGCTTATGCAGAAGCTTTTCAAGTCAAAGGAAAACGCCCCGAGTGTTACCGAAGACGAACTCAAATATATCATCGATGAGATTGAAGACGAGGGCGTTCTTGAAAAGAATGAAAGCACCCTCGTTCGCTCCGCCCTCGAATTTGACGATACCACCTGCGAGGAAATACTCATTCCCCGTGTAAAAATAAGCGCAGTTGACATCGGGGACAGTATCGAAGAAATCCGCGATATGTTCATCAACGAGCGCTATTCGCGCCTGCCGGTGTATGAAAAGAGCATCGATAATATCATCGGCTTTATCACCGATAAGGACTTCTTTGCGCTCTTTTTCAACAACGGCGAAGAAAAGCCTGCTTCGATAGAGGGCATCATACAGAAAGCACTCTATGTCCATGAAAGCAAGCTTATCTCCGAACTTCTTGTTGATATGCAGCGCTCAAAGATACACATCGCCGTTGTTAAGGACGACTACGGCGGAACGAGCGGCATCGTCACAATGGAAGACATCATCGAGGAGCTTGTCGGTGAAATTTATGACGAAAATGACGAGGTAGTCCAGAGCATCGTCAAAACTGGCGAGAATATGTACGAGATAAAGGCTGACCTCAGCCTGAGCGATATGCTCGAAAAACTCGGTCTTCCCGAAAATATCATCGATGTCGATTCCTATGACAGCAATACCGTCGGCGGCTGGGCGCTGGAGCTTTTCGGATATATCCCTCCCGTCGGCGCAACGGTCAAAAACGGCATCTTCAGCGTTACCGTCCTCGACGGCGACGAGCGTACCATAAATAAGATCGGTTTAAAAATTGACCGACCGGAAAACACTGATGAAACCTAAACCGAAAAGGTTTTCACAGGTTTAAAAGATTATTTAAAAAATATACATTAAAACCTCCCGATATAGTGATATACTAAAATATGTATATGTTAATTATTTGAAACTTTAGAAAAAAGCTGATTAAAGCGAAGCGTTCGGTTTGCCATTTTGAGAAATGTACGAGTTTACGTCTTTAATGTCAATTTGACATAAACATTTTGAAAAATGGCAAAAACGTATTAATCAGCGTTTCCTTAGTTACTTGAATTTTTATCGGGTGGGGTCACAATGGAAAAAATCAATATCGCTGTCTGCGATGATGACGCAGCATTCCGCAAAACACTTGAACTTGAACTTATCAACTATTCGCGTGAAAATGAGATAGATATGTCCGTCAGAACATTCTCGAACGGACTGGAGCTTCTTATCTCCGAAATAAAATACGACCTTATCTTCCTTGATTACAGTATGGGTATCCTCAACGGAATCGAGGTCGCAAAAAAGCTTCGCGGAAAAGGTGTCCGCTGTCCGATAATCTATGTCACGGGCTACAGCGAGATCGTCTATGACGCGTTCGAGGTCAACGCTTTCCGCTTCATCACAAAGCCTGTCGAACCGGGCGTGCTGAACAAAGCGCTCGATGACTTTATCTTCCAGCTGAAAACGAATAAGCTTGTCAGCTTCGTTTCGGACGAAGCCTCTATAACGATGTTCTCCTCCGAGATAGTATATGTCGAAGGAAAATTCCGCGGCTGTATCGTCCACGCCGTAAAGAAAAGCTATCCTATATCCCAAAGCTTTGCGGAATTCACCGAGGGACTTGGGGACAGATTTTACAACTGTCACAGAAATATCAGCGTCAATACCGCTTTCATCGACCGAATAGACGGCTCGTCAGCTATCCTCAATGACGGAAGAAAGCTCAAAGTCGATAAGCCGAAAATTACAGAACTTGTCGAACTTATGGAAAGCTATGACGGTAATTGATACATAATCGCAAAACGCTCCGTTTTTCAGCGGGGCGTTTTATACTTTGAGCAGTCAGTAATATCTACCGTTACCGAGCCGCAAAATTAGAGCTTTTTAGGGAACCCCTTTATAAATTTTTATACGAACTGCCTAAAGGAGCCTCCCTTTACATAAAATTAATAAATGAGAAAACGGGAGCATTCGCGAGCAATCGGGAGCATTTCGGAGAATAAAAATATTTGCGGAAAGCTTTCAAAGAAATTTGCTGAAATCTATTGACATTTTGCGGCTTTTGTCGTATTATTTATCTTGAATTAATTTGGGCGAACTTCGTTTTTCGGGGGTCACCCTTTCTGAAAGGAACGTGAGGATAGGATTGGAGAATAAGCTCAAGCTTTATGGATTTAATAATCTTACCAAGACCTTAAGCTTCAATATTTACGATATCTGCTACGCCAAAAGCCCGAGAGAGCAGAAGGACTATATCAACTATATCAACGAGCAGTATAATTCCGAAAGACTTACAAGTATTCTCTGCGACGTAACGGAGATGATAGGCGCGACCGTGCTGAATATCTCAAAGCAGGACTATGAGCCGCAGGGCGCTTCGGCAACGCTCCTCATCTCGGACGAACACCGCAAAAATGCAGGCATAGACGAATCCTGCAACCTCGGAAACACAATGACAGCCACCGTTGAAAAGGAGAGCATAGCAGGTCATCTCGATAAGAGCCATCTCACCGTGCATACCTATCCCGAATTCCACCCCGATAACGCCATTACAACGTTCCGCGTTGATATCGACGTTTCCACCTGCGGAAAGATTACTCCGCTGAAATCCCTCAACTACCTTATCGGAAGCTTCGACTCCGATATCATCACTATCGACTATAAGGTAAGAGGCTTCACACGCGATGAGCAGGGCAAAAAGCTCTTCATCGACCACAAAATAACCTCCATTCAGGACTATATCGCAAGGGAAACGCTCGAAAAATACGACGCTGTCGATGTCAACGTCTACCAGTCGAACATTTTCCATACAAAAATGATGATAAAGGAGATATTCCTCCAGAACTATCTCTTCAATACCGATACCTACGAGCTTGCGCCGAAGCGCAGACTTGAAATAAACGACGCGCTCCGCCGTGAGATGATAGAGATCTTCAGCGGACAAAACGTGTTTTAATGCGTAATTCGTAATGCGTAATGCGTAATTATTTTGTCACGCAAATTTATTTTGAAAACGTAGGGGACGGGTTTCCCGTCCCGAAAAAAGCGTTTTGCATTGTTTATAAGCGAAATTCGACAAAACACATTAATTCCGAATTCCGCATTCCGAATTTATACAACGGTTGCCTGTAATATGCGGCGGAAGTGGTAATGAGCCGCTTTCGCCGTTTACTTTATGAAAAGGGGGCAGCTATGAAAAACATAAACGTAAAGCGAATTTTCCTCAATATCGGTCTTACCCTCGCAGTCATAGCCGCAATATTCCTTTTTCATCAGCTCTACGAAAATTTTTTCCTCGTGAAAACTACGGGAACAGTGTTCAATATGAACACCGAGCCGAACTTTTTCTATACCGATGAAAACGGAGAAAGACGGAATTTCTGCTCTTACGGCGTTGAATATACAACAAAGCAGGGGCAAACGTTCCGCGATGATATCTTAGGCTATCCCGATGAATACAAGGTCGGCGATACGGCGGAGATTTACTATGACAGGCGTGAACCCAAGTACAACACTTATCCCGAGGATAACCTTTTCCTCATAATCGCGTTCGGCGTTCCTGCGGCTCTGCTGATATATTTCTGCCGCTCGGCGTTCAAAGGCTACAAAACAGAGTACCTCGACCGATATAAGAAAACCGTCATTTTCAGTGCAGTGACAGGCTGGATACCGATACTTTATTATATATGGTATAAGTTCTTTTTCACGCCCTCGGGCGAACTGTTTTCGGGACTTGGCGAGGGACTGATGTGCCTGTTCCTTTTCGCCGCCGTGCCGATAGTAAATATAATAGTATGGATAATTTCTGCGGCAGTTTATTGCAAAAAACAAAGAAAACTTGAAAGAAGTGTTGATAAAAATGGATCAGCATAACGCTCCGATATATGAAGCTCTCCTCCGATACCGCGATGCGAGGATAGTTCCGTTCGATGTGCCCGGTCACAAGCACGGAAAGGGCAATCCGCAGCTCACGGAATTCCTCGGAAAAACGTGTATGGAAGTCGATGTGAATTCGATGAAGCCGCTCGACAACCTTATCCACCCCGTTTCCGTCATAAAGGACGCTGAAACGCTCGCCGCCGAAGCTTTCGGGGCAAGACACTGCTTCTTTATGGTAGGCGGAACGACCTCCGCAGTGCAGACAATGGTTCTTTCCGTCTGCAAATCGGGGGATAAGATAATAATGCCGAGAAACGTCCACCGAAGTGCGATAAATGCGCTTATCCTCAGCGGCGCAGTGCCGGTTTATGTAAACCCCGGAGTAAACGAACGCCTTGGTATCCCTCTCGGAATGTCCGTACGTGATGTAGAAGCCGCAATAAAGGCGAATCCCGATGCAAAAGCCGTACTTGTCAACAACCCGACCTATTACGGAATATGCTCGAACCTCCGCAGTATCGTTCGCATCGCGCACGAGCACGGTATGGCTGTACTCGTTGACGAAGCGCACGGAACGCACTTCTATTTCGGCGAGGGTATGCCGCTCTCCGCTATGGCGGCAGGAGCAGACCTTGCCGCGGTTTCAATGCATAAATCGGGCGGTTCGCTCACGCAGAGCAGCTTCCTCCTCGTAGGCGAAAACGCCAAAGTCACCGAGGGTCACGTCCGCGCCGTAATAAACATCACGCAGACAACGAGCGCATCGTATCTGCTTCTTTCCTCGCTCGATATTTCCCGAAGAAACCTCGCTCTTGACGGAAAGAACATCGTCCGCAAGGTCGTTGAAACGGCGAATTATGCCCGTCAGGAGATAGGCAAGATAGGCGGCTACTGTGCATTTTCGGACGCGCTCATAAACGGCGATGATATCTATGATTTCGATATGACAAAGCTTTCCGTTCATACCCGTGACATCGGACTTGCAGGCATCGAAGTTTACGACAAGCTTCGTGATATCTACGATATCCAGATAGAATTCGGCGATATCGGAAACATTCTCGCATACATTTCCGCAGGTGATATGTGGAAAGACATAGAGCGCCTTGTTGCGGCACTCGCCGAGATAAAGCGCCGCTTCTCCAAGGACAAGTCGGGAATGCTCGACCACGAATACATAAATCCGCAGGTCGTTCTCACTCCGCAGGAGGCTTTCTACGGTGAGCAGGTATCGCTCCCGATAGAGCAGAGCGCAGGCAGGGTAAGCGGTGAGTTCGTAATGTGCTATCCCCCCGGAATACCTATCGTTGCTCCCGGTGAACTTATCACTGAGGAGATACTCGCTTACATTCGTTACTCCAAAGAGCGCGGCTGTTCAATGACGGGCACGGAGGATATGAATATGGAGAGGATAAAGGTACTTAGATGAATTCGGAATTCGGAATTATTTTGATTTGGAGAATGTTATATACGACATTTTCGGTTTCGGACAAGAAATGCAAAAAATAATGTTTCCGATAATCGGGTGGATATAGAATCCGCCCCTACGGGATTTCGGCTTGCTTTGCAAATTTGCGGAGCATAAATAATTCCGAATTCCGCATTCCGAATTCCGAATTTAGCATGGCGGGTTTCCCGTCCCGTACAAAAACCGAAAAATGATAATTCTGCCGATAATCGAGCGGATTCTATATCCGCCCGTTTCAATATCATACAAACGGAAAGGAGCATTTAGATGGAATTGTGGTACAGCGAAATGCACACCAAGGACGTTAAAATGTCCATAAGAATAGACAAGCAGCTTTGCAGCGAGCAGAGCGAATTTCAGCGCATCGATGTTTTTGAATCGCCCGAATTCGGCAGGTTCTTAACGCTTGACGGAATTATGATGCTCACCGAAAAGGACGAGTTCATCTACCACGAAATGATAACTCACGTTCCTATGGCATCGAACCCCGACATAAAAAAAGTTCTCGTTATCGGCGCAGGCGACGGCGGCACTATCCGCGAGCTTACCCGATATGAGAGCATCGAACATATCGATATGGTCGAAATTGACGAGCGTGTTGTCGAAGTTTCAAAGCAGTATCTTCCGCAGACCGCCTGCAAGCTCAATGACCCGAGAGTTCACATTTTCTACGATGACGGACTTCGCTTCGTCCGCAGAAAGCACAACGAATACGACCTTATAATCGTTGACAGCACCGACCCGTTCGGACCGGGGGAGGGACTTTTCACGAGCGAATTTTACGGCAACTGCTATGACGCTCTCACCGAGAACGGTATCCTCGTGAATCAGCACGAAAGCCCTTATTATCCCGACGACGCAAAGGCTATGCAGAGAGCGCATAAGCGTATCCGCGAGCTTTTCCCGATATGCGGAGTTTATCAGGCGCATATCCCGACCTACCCCTCGGGACACTGGCTCTTCGGCTTCGCTTCAAAGACGGTCAAGCCGCTTGAATTCAACGCTGACAAGTGGAACGCCCTCGGCATAAAGACGAAATACTACAACACCGAACTTCACAAAGGCTCATTCGCAATACCAAATTATGTAAAGGAGCTGCTTGACAATGCAGTCTGAAAGAAACGCTTTTATCGCTTGTGACGGCGAATATGACCGCTCGAAGATAGTCATTTTCGGCGCACCGTTCGACAGCACGACTTCCTACCGCCCCGGCACACGCTTCGGCGCAAAGGCTATCCGTCAGGAAAGCTACGGTATCGAAACCTACTCGCCCTATCAGGACAAAGACCTCACCGACTACACATACTATGACGCAGGCGACATCGAGCTTTGCATAGGCTCGTCCGACCTTGCGCTCAATCAGATAACGGAACTGACGAGAGAAATTCTCACCGACGGAAAAATGCCGCTTATGCTCGGCGGTGAACACCTTGTGACCCTCGGCGCAGTAAGAGCCGTTAAGGAAAAGTATGACGACCTCTACATCGTCCAGTTTGACGCTCACGCCGATCTTCGCGATGATTATCTCGGAGTGAAGAATTCCCATGCCTGCGTAATGCGCCGCTGCTACGAGCTTGTCGGCGAAAAGCACATCTATCAGCACGGCATAAGAAGCGGCGAGCGCACCGAATTCGCTTTCGCCAAGGAGCATACGGTAATGAATCCGTTCAACCTTGACGGCATCGACAGTATGGTCGCAGATTTAAAGGGCAAAAATGTCTACCTTACAATAGATATGGACGTTCTCGATCCGTCCGAGTTCCCCGGAACGGGTACGCCCGAAGCAGGCGGCGCACGTTACACCGAACTTTTGGCTGCGCTTATGAAAATGAAAGGTCTTAACATCGTCGGCGCAGATATGAACGAGCTTTCGCCGCCGTATGACCCGAGCGGCATCTCAACAGCACTCTGCTGCAAGCTCCTCCGTGAGCTTCTTCTGATGCTGTCATAATGATCGCTGGTTCCGGCGTTCTTTTATTTCGGCATAAAACGCCCGAATAACGTTTTATGCTTGGTTTTGGAGTTTTTATGGAAGAAAAAATTGAAAATACCGAAAAGCTGACCCTTATTGAAAGGATAAAGGGTAACAGCTATGGGCGAATTTCGCTCTCATTCGCAAAATGGTTCATTCCGTCTATTATCGTCGGACTTGCAGTGGGCGTTGTCGGCGCGGTTTTCGGAAAAGCGCTCAGTTTCGCGACAACGTTTCGCACGGGACACCCTTTTATGGTGCTTCTCCTGCCGATAGCAGGTCTGCTGCTTGTTTTCGTCTACAATATCACGAAAATGTCCGATGATAAAGGCACAAACACGATAATCCTCGCCGCAAGAGCGGAGTCGGAGGTAAAATTCCGTCAAGCACCGCTCATTTTCATAGCAACGTTCATCACGCACCTCTTCGGAGGCTCGGCAGGACGTGAGGGAGCGGCTCTTCAAATCGGCGGAGCGCTCGTTTCGCCGCTGAAAAAGCTCTTCAAAATGGACGAGCGTGACGGCTCGATACTGATAATGTGCGGTATGAGCGCAGGCTTTGCGGCTCTGTTCGGAACGCCCGTTGCTTCGGCGGTTTTTGCGGTCGAAGTCACTATCGTTGCGGCAGCGCAGTATTCCGCACTCGTTCCGTGTATGATATCGGGCGTAACCTCGGCAATGACCGCAAAGGCACTCGGTGCGGAAGCGGAAAGCTTCATCGTCAGCGGAGTTCCGACTCTTTCTGCGGAAAATGCGGTGAAGATGCTCCTCGTTATCGTCCTCGGTATGGCGTGTGCGGCGGTAAGCGTACTTTTTTGCAGCGTTATACATAAATCGGGCGAATTATATGCAAAATATATCAAGAACCCCTATTTCCGCATCGCAGCGGGTGGACTTATCGTTGCCGTTATGACCGTTCTCCTCGGAACTACCGACTACAACGGCGCAGGTATGGACGTTATAAAGCGCGCATTCACGGGCGATGCCGACCCCATGGCATTCCTGCTGAAAATGCTCTTTACGGCGCTCACCCTCGGCTGCGGCTTCAAGGGCGGCGAGATTGTCCCGAGCTTTTTCGTAGGCGCAACATTCGGCTGCGTCTTCGGCGGACTTATCGGACTTGACCCGTCATTCGGCGCAGCGGTCGGACTTATCGCAGTATTCTGCGGCGTTACGAACTGCCCATTCGCTTCAATAATTTTGAGCTGCGAGCTTTTCGGCATGAACGGACTGCCTTTCTACGCAGCCGCTATCGCGATAAGCTATATGCTCTCGGGCTACACGGGACTTTACAGCGCGCAGAAATTCCACCAGTCCAAGGCAAAGCCCGTAAAGCACCACAACAATTGATCTACGATCATCATTTAAAAAACTGGAGGTTTTTTAATGGCAAGATTAAGACGGTCGGGGGAAGATTACCTCGAAACTATACTTATTTTAAGCAAGAGAAACGACGTGCGTTCGGTCGATGTTGCCCGTGAAATGGAGCTTTCAAAGCCGAGCGTTTCAAGAGCGGTCGGACTGCTGAAAAGCGGCGGCTTCATCACCGTTGACAAGAATGGCTATATATCCCTCACCGAGGACGGCAAAAAGCAGGCGGAGCGCATCTATGAGCGCCATACCGTCCTTACCGAGTGGCTCGTCAGCATCGGTGTTGACGAGGGATCGGCAGCCGAAAACGCCTGCCGCCTTGAACACGATTTCAGCGACGAGGTCTTCGCCAAGCTCAAAGCCGACATCGAAAAAAGAAAAGCATAATGCTGTTATTTTATGGGAAAACACCTGCTTTTCAACAGCCGTGAAAGCTGTTTGGGATAATGCGGAAGAAAACGTTCCCATTTACAAAATAATTCATATAATTCCAAAAAAAATTAATGTATCGGTATTGACAAAACTTTAACAATGTGATATTATATTAATGGGTTGGGGAAATAGTATCCGCTGGCCCTGAAGAAAATGCCCAAATTTTTAATTTAATATAGAGGAACGGCGTGAATCTTGCGCTTTTTCTCTAAAAATCAAATCGGGAGGAAATTTGAAAATGGCAGACAAGAAAACTACCGCAGCTGCTGAAGCACCAAAGGTTGAAACCGCTGAAATGATCAACGGCCTTGTTGCTAACGCAAAGAAAGCTCTTGAAGAATTCATGAAGCTTGATCAGGCTCAGGTCGACAAGATCACAGAGGCTATGGCTCTTGCAGGTCTTTCCGCTCAGAGCGAACTCGCAAAGATGGCTATCGAAGAAACAGGCAGAGGTATCTACGAGGATAAGGTTACAAAGAACATCTTCTCCACAGAGTACATCTGGCACTCCATCAAGCACGAAAAGACAGTCGGCATCATCGAAGACAACATCGATGAAAGCTACGTTGAGGTTGCTGAACCTCTCGGAATTGTCTGCGGTGTTACACCTACAACAAACCCGACTTCCACAACAATGTTCAAGTCTATCATCTGTATGAAGACCAGAAACCCGATCATCTTCGGTTTCCACCCATCTGCACAGCAGTGCTCCAAGAGAGCTGCTGAGATCGTTCGTGACGCTGCTATCAAGGCAGGCGCTCCCGAAAACTGCATTCAGTGGATCGAATATCCTTCCATCGAAGCAACAGGTCTTCTCATGAACCACCCTGACGTTGCAACTATCCTCGCAACAGGCGGCCCGGGAATGGTTAAGGCTGCTTATTCCGCAGGTAAGCCTGCACTCGGCGTTGGCCCCGGTAACACACCTTGCTATATCGAAAAGTCTGCAAACGTTAAGCAGGCTGTTAACGACCTCATTCTTTCCAAGTCCTTCGATAACGGTATGATCTGCGCATCTGAGCAGGCTGCTATCATCGACCAGGAAATCTATGATGAAGCTGTTGGCTTCATGAAGTATCACGGCTGCTATTTTGCAAAGCCTGAAGAAGTTCAGAAGATCCAGGATACAATTATCGACACAGAAAAGATGGCTGTACGTCCTTGGGTTGTTGGTCAGTATCCTTGGCAGATCGCTGAAAAGGCAGGCATCACAATCCCTAAGGAAACAAAGGTACTCTGCGTTGAGATCGGCGGCACAGACGCTAACAAGTATCCTCTCGCACTCGAAAAGCTTTCTCCTGTACTCGCAGTTGTTAAGTCCGATACACACGAGCACGCTTTCGAGCTTTGTAAGGAAATGCTCAAGCACGGTGCTGGTCATACAGCTGTTATCCACACATCTGATGATGAACTCGCTGACCTCTACGGCGAATCTATGAATGCAAGCCGTATCGTTGTTAACTCTCCTGCATCCTTCGGTGCTATCGGTGACGTTTACAACTCCATGGCTCCTTCCCTTACACTCGGCTGCGGTTCTTATGGTAAGAACTCCGTTTCCGAGAACGTTACAGCTAAGAACCTCATCAACGTTAAGAAGATCGCTAAGAGAAGACTTAATATGCAGTGGTTCAAGGTTCCTGAAAAGATCTACTTCGAACCGGGTTCTGTTCAGTACCTCGCTAAGATGCCTGAGATCCACAGAGTTATGATCGTAGCTGACCCCGGAATGGTTCAGTTCGGCTATGTTGACAGACTCACATATCAGCTCAATAAGAACGAAAATCATCCTGTTATCGAGATCTTCAGCGAAGTTGAGCCTGATCCTGACCTTACAACAGTTCGTAAGGGTACAGGCGTTATGAACTCCTTCCAGCCTGACTGCATCGTTGCTATCGGCGGCGGTTCTGCAATGGACGCTGCAAAGGCAATGTGGCTCTTCTATGAGAACCCGGATGCAGACTTCATCGGCATGGCTCAGAAGTTCATGGATATCCGTAAGAGAGTTTACAAGTTCCCGAAGATGGGTAAGAAGGCTAAGCTTGTCTGCGTACCTACAACTTCCGGTACTGGTTCTGAAGTTACTTCTTTCGCAGTAATTTCCGATAAGTCCAAGAACATGAAGTATCCTCTCGCTGACTACGAGCTCACTCCTGATATCGCTATCGTTGACCCTGAGTTCGTTTACACAGTTCCTAAGGCTTCTACAGCATTCACAGGACTTGACGTTCTCACACACGCAATCGAAGCTTACGTTTCTGTTCTTGCAACAGACTATACAGACGCTCTCGCACTCCACGCTATCAAGCTCGTATTTGAGTATCTCCCTGATTCTTACAAGACAGCTGATAAGCTTGCAAGAGAGAAGATGCACAATGCTTCTTGTATCGCAGGTATGGCATTCACAAATGCATTCCTCGGTGTAAACCACTCCCTCGCTCATAAGCTCGGCGGTGAGTTCCACATTCCTCACGGACTTGCAAATGCATACCTCCTCCCACACGTTATCGAATACAACGGTCAGCAGACACCTACAAAGTTCGCTGCATGGCCTAAGTACGATCACTATATCGCTCCTGAGCGTTATGCTGAGATTGCTAAGCTCATGGGCTTCGTTCCTCAGAACGCAACAGTTGAGCAGGGCGTAAAGGCACTTGCTGACGCTGTAAGAAAGCTCATGAAGGAAGTTAACATTCCTCTCTCAATTTCCGAAGCAGGCAAGACCGACAGCAGATCCTACATCGATCCTAAGGTATACGACAATGCAATTGAAATGCTCGCATACAAGGCATTCGATGACCAGTGCACAACTGCTAACCCAAGACTCCCAAGAATTGACGAGCTCAAGGAACTCCTCAGACTTGCATACTACGGTAAATAATTTACCGGTAAGTAATTTGTTAGCAGCATAAAAGCTAATATTGACCGCCTCCGTTGTGAAAACGGGGGCGGTTTTTGTATAATTTAAAATTTTTTTCTCATAATAATCCCGAATAAATTCTTTCGGAGGTCATTATGGCTAAAAAAATTTCACGGAATACTTTTATTATGGAATCCTCGCCGTCCATTCACAGCTATGCTTCGATCGTTGGAAAAATGGAATCGGAAGGGCCGCTCGGTTCTTACTTCGATGAGTGCGTGGAGGACGGTTATCTCGGTCAGTCAACTTGGGAAAAGGGCGAAAGTGAGCTTGTGAAGCGCGCGCTTGCCCTCGCGATAAAAAAGGGCGGTCTGTCCACTCACGATATCGACTATATGTTTGCAGGCGACTTGCTTAACCAGTGCATTGGTTCAACTTACGGTCTGCGTGATTTTGAGATACCGCTTCTTGGTATCTACGGCGCTTGCTCCACAATGTCTGAGGGGCTCGTTCTGTCCTCGCTTATGACCGACAGCGGCATCGGTGGAAAGGTCGCGGCGGTAACTTCTTCACACTTCTGCTCGGCAGAGCGCCAGTTCCGTTTTCCTCTTTCCTACGGCGGAGTGCGAACTCCTACAGCACAGTGGACCTGCACGGCTTCGGGCGCGGTAATCGTTTCGGAAAAAGCGTCAGCACCGTTTATCCGCGCGGTCACTATCGGAAAGATCGTTGACCTCGGCGTGACAGATGCGAATAATATGGGCGCGGCAATGGCTCCTGCGGCGGCGTATGTTATCAAGCAGTTCCTTGACGATACGGCAATGCAGCCGAGCGACTTTGACGCTATCATCACGGGCGACCTCGGACTTGTAGGCAGTGAGCTTTTGATCGAGCTTCTCCAAAACGAAAACATCGATATCAGCAAGCAGCATAAAGACTGCGGATTGATGATGTTCGACCGCGAAAATCAGGACGTTCACGCAGGCGGTTCGGGCTGCGGCTGCTCAGCATCAGTGCTTTGCGGCTATTTCCTCGACAAGGTGAAAAACGGAACTTTGAAAAACATTCTCTTCTGCGCAACGGGCGCACTTATGTCAACGACCGCCTCGCAGCAGGGTGAAAGCATACCCTCGATATCCCACGCCGTCTTTATCTCACACGAATCGCGCTTCAAAGAAAACACTTGAAAAAAACGTCCTCCTATGTTATAATATTATAGGCAAAACCACACGGAAAGTTAAGGTTTCGCGCGGTTTTGCCTATATTTTTTCATTTAAAAAGGTGATATTATGACAAAGTCGGAAGTTATCGAGTATGCACTCACGCTTTCGGGTGCGGCGGCGGATTCGCCGTTTGAGAATGACAGTGAAACGGTCGTGCTTCGCCACTCGGACAGCGGAAAATGGTTCGGACTGATAATGCAGCTCGGCGAAAAGCATATCGTCAACCTCAAATGTGAGCCGATGAACGCGGATTTTCTGCGCTCGGTGTATGAGGGCGTAACTCCCGCTTATCACATGAATAAAACTCACTGGAACTCGGTCATTTTAGGCTCGGACGTACCCGATGACGAAGTAAAGCGAATGATCGATGACAGCTTTTATCTTACAAAAAAGCAGATAAGGAGGAAGAAAAGTGACGGAAAATAACTATTCGATAAAAATCCCCGAGTATGAGTATTTTCAAATGGGCGGTCATTACAGCGGCTCAAAACGCGGAATGAATTTCGACGATTTTAATTTTCACATCGTGCCGAAAGACGAAATAAAAGTCGATGTCTGGTACGGCGTGAAATGCTATGACCTCTCGGAAATGGTCGACGGGAAAATTTTCGAGCAGAGCAATGACGGCTATCATCAAATGCTCGACTGGATAGAGGAGCAGTATCAGATCTGGCTCAAAGATCACAAACTTCGCCCGTCGAAGCTCGGCTACTATTCAAAAGAAAAGGAACTCCCGAAATGGCTCACGGACGAGTGGGAAAAGCAGGGGATCAAGAGAAATTAGAAATTCGGAATGCGGAATTCGGAATTATTTTTGCTTTGCATATTTTCAGCGAAAACCTGATTTCCGTAGTACTTTTTGTAAACGCTAAAACTTTATGGTTCGTTTTTTCAATAACCCCTGAATTTTAAATGGTGTTTAGTATAAAATAAACGAACACCCCCGATTTTATCTGAGAATGATAAAATCAGGGGTGTTTTTATACGATAAAACATACAAAAATATGCACCGAAAATCGCTCCGCGATTCGGGACGGGGAAACCGTCCTCTACAGAGATTTTGCAATAATTGTGGTTTTTCAACGGTCGGATATAGAATATCCGACCCTACGATTTTACGGTAATTTTCGGAACAAAATAATTAAGCATTGCGCATTACGAATTACGCATTTAATTAAACTCGTGCATAATTTTTTCGGCTTCGCGGCGGAGAGTTTCCTCGTCTGTTATTTTGTCAACGTTTTTCATTATCGCACCGCGGACATAATCGGGCAGCGAGCCGTAAAAAATTTTCGCTGAGCTGCTCTCCGACAAAAGCTTGTCAAGTCCTTTTTCCATTTTTATCACCTCGGGATTATTATTTCCAAGGAAATAAAAAATATACTTGCTCAATTGTACATATCGTACTGTGTGCCGATAAAAGCTTTGACTTCTTCAATTCTTGCAGTGCCGTCGTCATAGCCCATCTGCCACGTTTCACGAAGCTTTTCTGTGCTTTTTTCAAGGCTGTCGAGCTTTATTTTCGGGCGAAAAATAAGCGCTTTTCCGCGGCGTTCAAGCTCTCTGCAGAATTCCGTCTGACGGTTGTAAATTCTGTGACGGTCGAGCAGAAGCATTTCGATCTCGGGAAATTTTTTGCGGATAAGCTGGCTCATTATGATGTTGCCCTTGCCGCATTTTTTGACGAAACCTTCGGGCTGTGTGAGGATAATGACGTTTTTCGTGCAGCCGTCTTTTATTGCAGGCTTTATCGGTATCGGGCAGGAAAGTCCGCCGTCATAATAGAAATTTCCGTCAAGTTCGGCAGGTGGGAAAAGTCCCGGAATAGAGCAGGACGCGCGGAGGTATTTGAAGTCCGTACCGTTTTCCAGTCCGTTTTTGCATTCAAATTTTCCCGTAGCAGCGTTGGTAACGCCTACTTTGAGCTCGCCTTTGTATTTATAAAAAGTATCATAATCGAACGGGACGAGTTTATTCGGAATTTCGCCGAAAACAAAGTCAAGTCCGAAACAGCTTTTGCATACGCGGAAATTTCTTGCGCCGATATATCGCTTGTCGCTGCGGTATTTATCCATAATTTCGCGGTTTCGTGCGAACTGCTTTGAAACGTAGGAAACGCCGTTCGATATGCCTGCCGAAACTCCGATAATATATGGAAATTCAATGCCGTTTTCAAGGAAAGCGTCCATAACGCCTGCCGAATAAACGCCGCGGAATGTTCCGCCCTCAAGTACAAGTCCGACTTTATTTGTCATATTTTCGTTCATATTTCACGCTCCGTTTATGTTATATCGTTGTTATTTTCATCGAGAAAAAGATACTCGCTCGGGATTTCTTCATTATACCATATAAAAGGATATTCATTTACCTCAATATTGTGAACACCGCTCGAATCGGTGATCTTCAGCGTTTTGCAGTCCTGATTATTGATGATAAAAGCATAGCCGTGCCACTGGAGTGCGGCGATATCTTTTCCGCAGTCGATAGGCTTGAAAGTTTGCTTGAATTCGCAGCCGTCGTTGGTTTCAAGACATTCCATAGGAAGATAATAGTGCAATTGATACTCATTTCCCGAGATGAACCAGAGCAGGGAATAGCTGTCGTTTTGGCATTTTCCTGCAAAGCTTATATCGGTATTTTCGGCGTCAGAGATAGGAATTTCTTTTCGTGCTTTTTTGATAAGGTCATCTGTGGTTTCCATTTTTCCGCAGGCGGATAATAAAAGGACAGATGCAAGTATCGCAAAGAGAAGCTTTTTCATTGTGTTCCTCCAAAATCAGGGCATTTGTAAAAAATAAGACCTATTCATAGGAATAAGTCTTATCGTATTTTAACCGTGTGATTTCATCTTTTCAAGTCCGAAGAGGACTTCATTTATAGCAAAGTTATCCTTGAGGTCACGGACATCATTTTCGATAACAACAAGGCGACCCGAATTCTGTACCTGCATTTCAGTAAGTGTTCTGATAGCAGGCGAAACCTCATTTTCAAGTGTGATCTTGATGCTCTTGACATCTTTTTCGAGGGTATCCTGTTTCGCTTCAACGTTATCCAGCTTTTTATCAAAGTTGTCCTGTCTGCTTTCAAAGCCAGCCATTCTTTCATCGAACTTATCCTGTCTGCTTTCAAAGCCAGCCATTCTTTCATCGAACTTATCCTGTCTGTCAAGCATTTCACGCTGATTGTTTTGCAGTTCCGTAATATCAGAACGCATTTCGTTCATTTCGGAACGCATTTCATTGATTTCCAAGTGGATACCATTGATATCCGTGCGCATTTCGCTGATATCCGTGCGTATATCATTTATGTCTGCGCGTGTTTTTTTCTGTTCTTCAAGTATTTGCAGTAAAATTTCTTCCGTATTCATTCCGTTCAGCCTCCAGTAGAAATATTATACACCAAGGCTTGTTCGTTTGTCAAGGGTCGGAAAAATATTCGGCATATTGCCAAGTCTTGAAATCTGAGCGGAAATATGATATAATATGTTAAAGTTTTTTGAAAGGACGGGAAAATGCGGTACAAGGCTATTATTGCTGCACTGACGGTCGGACTTGCGGCGGCTGCGGTCTGCGCGGATTATTTTGTAACAAATGAAAAATTCAGTGAGCGCATCGCCGAGAATGACAAGTACACGCTTCTCGGTGCTGACCCTCACGCGCTTTACGGCGGTTTCACTGTGGAGGAGCTTGGGGAGAATTATGATAAGCCGTCCGCACTTTTGGGGAAGGTATCGGTCGATGTGCCGCTGATAGATCAATACCCCGAACTGCCCGTTGGCTGTGAGCCGTCCTGCGCGGCGGCGGTTTTGCAGATGCTTGGATTTGAAACGGACAAGCTTGATTTTACCGATAATTACCTCGGCTGGGACGATAATTTTTACTATGACAAGCACAAGCAGTCGCACGGACCTGACCCGAGAAAAGTTTTTGCGGGAGATCCTTACAAGTGGGGTTATGGCTGCACAAGCGAGGTGCTTGCCGAGTCGATGAACCGCTTTTTTGATGAAAAAGCACCGTCCTCTGTGGAATACCGTGCTATGGCGCTTGATGAAGACCTTAACTCGGCGGATATAGAAAAGCTGCTTGATGAGGGTGTCCCTATAATAGTATGGGCGACGATCGATATGAAGCCGCTCAACTACCGCAAGCCGTCCGAGTGGTACATAGACGGCACGGCGGAGAAATACACTTGGTATGGCAACTCGCACACGCTCGTTCTGTGCGGATATGACACGAACTGCTACTACTTTATGGACCCGAACGGAAAAAAGGACATCACGGCATATATGAAGACCTCGTTCCTCAACCGATTTGAGGACAACGGGTTTCAGGCGGTTGTGGTGAAGATCACTAAATTTAATGCGTAATTCGTAATGCGTAATTATTTTCGTAAATTCGTAAATCTTATAATAATTATTCACTTATATAAAAAGAGTTGCTGTCACGAAAGATACCGCGACAGCAACTCTTTTTATATTTCTATCAGATCAGCGAAGCCAAATTACGCATTGATCAATAGTTTCAGCCATACCACTGCAAGGGTTATATAGAGGGCATCGGAGGCGAGGGTATAGATTACTGCTGTTATTACCTTGACTTTGGTGCTGACGAGTGGTTTTTCCTTTACTCTTTTTATGTTTGACGGTGGGTTTGGTTTTGAGATGAGGAACAGCAGGACGGTCACGAGGGTATGCCCAATAGTGGTTATTATCCAGAGGTAAGGCATATTGTAACGGAACGCTGCAAAGAGGAAGAACATTCCTATTTGGAAAACTGCGTTGCTGATGAGGGTGAGTAGTGCGGAGATATTCTGTCGTGTTACAAGGCTGAACAGCCAGCCGAACGCACAGCTCAAAATTACAGAGATAAGTGTGAGGGCAACATAGCTGCCTGCGGTGGAATCGACAAGGAGTGAGAACACTTCCATTGGGTAGGCGAATCCTGCAACTGCGAGCAGGGCGGCGATGATGACCGCGCCGAGGGCGATGAAGCCTTTTTTTCTTACGGTGAATTTGCTGTCGAACTTTTCGATGAATTTTAACATAGTTCCTCCGTTTGGGTCTTAAACGGCTGCCGATCTTTTATGTTCGGCAGCCGTTTTTGTTTTATATTGTTAAGGGGTATATACGCGGTGTTTCAGCAAGTTATTTTAAAAAAGCCATTGCAGGGAGCGGTCACTGTTTTGCTCTGTTTAATTGTATCGGTGACTGCGGGACGGGAAACCCTTTCCCCTATGGTAAGATGTGGTGATATTAAATTTTGCAAAAAAACGCCTGTGCAGTTTTATCAATACAATTCTTTAAGAGAATCACGGACGCGCTTTACTTCTTCGAGAAAGGCTTTATCGAGGTCGGTCTGCTTATAGTGCTTCGGCATAACGAGGAGATCTTTGCCCCTTGAATGGTCGTCCGAGCAGCAGCGCTGGACAAGGCGGAAATGGTGGAGCTGGCTGTCGGTGAACGGTGACACCCACATATACGAACGTGGGACATTATCGAGCAGGTCGAACTGGCTTCCGCGGTCGTACACGAAGATACGGCTATGCTCGGCTTCGTTATTCTTTTTGAGGTAGCTGGACGAGAGGTAGGGGACGGTGGAGTCGCCCTGAACTATTTCGATATAGCCGTTGAGGTCGGCAGTGCTGAAGTTTTCGGCTTTTGCAAGCTCGTCCTTTTCGGCGAGGAGAGCGACATACGGAAAGTTCCATATTTCCTCATAGTAGAGGTCTTTATCGCGGAGAAGCGAGAGGAAAAAGTCCTCGAATTCTTCCCTGAATCGTATAACGGCATAGGAATACTCGCCGTCGGCAAGACCGTTGAGGGCGCTGATAGCGTTCGTTTCGCGGAAATTCATTGCGAGCTTTTCGCCGCGGTCGAGCGAATTTATGAAATTTGAAAAGGCGTGTGCGATATACGATGCTCGGGGGATAGCTATTTTAAAGGTCGTGAGCTCGGAGTCCTCGGGTTTGAGGATAGTTTCCATTTTTTCAAGCTGTGAGATGATAGTTTTCGCACACTCGAGGAAAGCCATACCCTTTTCGGTGGGCTCGACTCCCTTTGAGATACGCTTGAAAATGGGAGAACCGAATTCCGTTTCGACCTCCTTTATTGCTTTGCTGAGGTTCGGCTGCCCCATAAAAAGGTTGGAGGCGGCTTTTGTGATAGAGCCGGTTTTTTCGACTTCTACCAGATATTTTAGGTGCATAAGATTCATATTTTTACACTCATTCCCCAATATTTTTCACGAAAGTGATATTCCTTTTTTGTTCGCAAGTACACACAAATTATATATATCATATTATAGCATTTAGCAAAGTAAAATTAATTAAGAATATATAAATATAATATTAATAAATTGTGTTGCATTGCGGCGAAAAGGGGTGATTTTAGGCTTTTTGTTGCAGTTAGACAAAAAAGTCGTTTTTTGAGGGTGAAAATAGGGCCTGTTCTTGTGCAAAATGCAATAAAAAGATGTGATTGTATGTTAGTATGGGTTTGTGCTATGATTTAGTCACGGAAAGGGGGTGAGAAGAAAATGAAGAGCAAAAGTTATCCGATATTCCGAAGCGCAGAGGAGATAAATTCTAAGATAGAGCGTTATTTTCGCTCGTGTGAGCCTGTGCAGGCGGTCGATGATGAGTGTGCGCCGATGTTTGACAAGAACGGTGCGCCCGTTTATGCTGTGCAGGAAGTTCCGCTGACCGTTTCGGGGTTGGCTATTGCGCTTGGGTTCGGGTCGAGGGAGGAGCTTTTGTCCTATCGCGGCAAGCCTTTTGCGGAGAATGCGATACACTCGGCTTTGCTTCGCATTGAAAATTATGCGGAGGAGAGGCTGTTCGACAAGGGGCAGTCCTCGGGGGCGAAGTATTTTCTCGAGGGGAATTTCAAGGCTTGGAGCGAGGACGGGGACGGAGAAAACGACACGATACGCCGTCTTGACGAGGTGCTTGAAACGCTCGACAGGACGATGAGGGGAGGTTAGCGTTATTTTCACGGAAAAGCAGCGTTATGTATGGAAACACACGGTCGGCGAATTCCACCGCTGGAATATTTCATACGGGGCAACGAGATCGGGAAAGACGTATCTTGACTACTACCGCATACCGTATAGGATACGCCGTGCGCCCGAGGGGCTGATACTTCTTATAGGCAACACGCAGGGGACGCTTGAACGAAACATTATTGAGCCGATGCGGAATATCTGGGGCAGCAGTTTGGTCGGAAATTTATCCGCTTCGGGGAAGATAACCTTATTCGGGCGGGAATGCTATGCTATCGGTGCTGACAAGGTGGGGCAGGTATCGAAGCTCCAAGGTGCGGGTGCGGCTTACTGCTACGGTGACGAGATAACGACATGGGCAGAACCCGTATTCCAGATGTTGAAATCACGTTTGGACAAGCCTAACGCCTGTTTTGACGGGACGTGCAATCCTGACTCGCCGTCGCACTGGTTTCACAAATTTCTGGAGAGTGACGCTGACATTTTCAGTATGCGCTTCACCATTGACGACAACAAATTTCTGACGGAAAGCTTTGTGGAAAACCTAAAGCGCGAATACTCGGGGACGGTTTACTATGACCGGTTTATCCTTGGGTTATGGCGCGCTTCGCAGGGAGTTATATACCGCAGTTTTGCGGATTCGCCCGAGAGGTTCATCATCGATGAAGAGCCGAGCGACATTATGTACTGCGTGGCTGGGCTTGATTTCGGCGGAAACGGTTCGGCACATGCGCTCAATCTGACTGGGATGACGAAAGGTCTGGGGAAGGTCGTGACGCTCGGTGAATGGTACTCGAAGTCGGAGCTTACGCCGAACGAGCTGGAAAAGTGCGTATGTGATTTTCTTGAAAAGGCTTTGCAGAAGTATCGGATAACGGAGCTTTTCTGCGACAGTGCGGAGCAGGTGCTTATCCGAGGGATAGCGAGGGAATGTGCGCGCAGGCATTTGCCGATAGCGGTGCGGAATGCGAAAAAGGGCAGGATAACCGACCGTATCCGTTTTTACTGCGGATTAATGGGGACGGAGCGATACGCTGTGATGCGCTCCTGCGTTCACACGATCGAGGCTTTCTCCGAGGCGGTATGGTCGGAGGAGGGGAGCGGTATCCGTCTTGATAATGGAAGTGTCAACATTGACAGTCTTGACGCGCAGGAATACTCGACGGAGGCGCTTATGAAAAGTATTATTGACAATGGGGGGATTTGATGAATGGATCGGAAGATGTGAGCAGGGTTTTTCACAAGGGCGGAAATGCGGAGCTTCGGCGATACTATGCTTCGGCAGAGAATTGGCGGCGGATTTACAGTGGTGAGCCTGAATGGAAAACAGTGAAAAAGTCCGGCTTATACCGAGGCGGCACACGGAGAATGAATATGCTCGGGACGGCAAAGGTGCTTTGCGACCGTTTTGCATCGGGGGTAATGGCTGAGAAGCCGAGCCTTGTTTTCGCTGACGAAAAAGTCGGCGAATATGTTGGAAAAGTGCTTGAGGAGAGCGGCTTCCGGGCGAAGCTGGCGGAGCGTTTGCCTTATGCATTTGCAATGGGAGGCTGTGTATTTCGCCCGTACATAAACTCGGGGAAGATAGGCATTGACATTGTTATCGGGAACAGTTTCGTTCCGCTCGAATGGGACGATAATGGAGTGACGGCGGCTTGCTTCCGCAGTTCGCTGGTGAGGAACGGTTCACGCTACACCTTGCTTGAAAAGCGTGGGAATGAAAATGGTATGGCTGTTTCGGAGCACAGGCTTTTCTGTGCAAAGGACGGGGCGGCATACGAAGCTTCGGCGGAATGTTCGCTTTCGGAGGTTTATCCCGAGCTTAAAACGAGGGTGGAATATGACGGAGTTGACAGTAAGCTGTTCTCGGTGTTCAGGGTATTCGGGGCGAACAATCTTTATCCCGAGATTCCGCTCGGCATTTCTGTATTTGCAAATGCGGCTGACACGCTTCGGGCGCTTGATGTGGCGTTTGACAGCTTTGCGCGCGAATTCATTCTCGGCAAGAAGAGGATAATCGTACCGAGCAGCTGTGTTCAGACGGTAGTTGACATTGCGACGGGCGAACAGCGGCAGTATTTTGATGCTGATGATGAAGCTTATGTTGCGCTCAAATGTGATGAGGAGAGTGAACTGAAAATTACCGACAACACGGTGGAGCTTCGTGTGGACGAGCATATCAAGGCGATAAATGCGCTGTTGAACATACTCTGTTTTCAGACGGGGTTATCGTCGGGGACGTTCTCCTTTGATGTGAATGAGGGGGTCAAGACTGCGACGGAGATAATCTCGCGCGACAGCAGGACGGCGGAAACCATACGCGTTCAGCAGAGTGCGCTCGGCGGTGCGATAGCGGAGCTTGTGCGCGAAATTGCGCTGCTCGGGGAATATCTTGGCGAGATCGAAAAGTCAGACACAACGGTAGAAGTGCTTTGGCAGGACGGGATCATCACGGACGAGAACACGCTCATCGAGAACAGTGTCAAGCTTGTACAGAGCGGCTTAAAGTCGAGGGTAACGGCGATAATGGAACTGCAGAGATGCAGTTACGAGGACGCTGTGAAAGAGTACGAGCGCATTATGAAAGAGGAAAGGGGCAATTAAAAATGGAAGAAAAAGATCTTGAAAAATCGGGGGAGATCATTCCCGAAAATGCGGAGGAAAGCGCTTCGCCCGAAACGGTTTTGAGTGGGGAAAATGTTCCGAATGAAACCGTTCCGAGCGAACGCGAGCAGGCATTGGAGGACAAGCTTTTCTGCATACAGAGCGGCGTTCCCGAGGAGAACTGCGATGTAGTCATTGCGGCGGCTTCGGCTATGGGAAAATCGGACAGAAAGGCGGCAATTGCGGAGGTTCTGGAGAAGTTCCCGTTCTTCAAGCCTGCGCGTGAGGAGCGCGGCGGCATTACCACGGGTGTACACATTGAGGGTGTTCAGGGTTCGGTGCTTTCGGGAGTGGAAGAGGCATTTTTTGCAGCTAATCCCGATTGCAGATAAACAACATTATACTATTAAATTTATGGAGGAAAAAATTATGGCAGAACTTATTACAAATCGTTATTCACAGCTTGTTGATGCGAAGCTTCGCGCTACGCTCGTTACGCAGGACAACTACATTTTCAGCACGGTTCATGAGGGCAATGGCGTTGGCGGTGCGGTGATAATTCCCGTTCGTGACACAGAGGTCGAGGTAAAGGCTTACGACAAGGCGAACGGTGCGGCGCTTTCTTCGGGTGCGACAAGCTATCACACGCTCATTATGTCAAATGATGAGGCTGTGAACGAGCTTATTGACGGTTACGATGCGGCGGCTCTTCCCGATGATGTTGTTGCGGAGCGACTTGCTTCGGCAGGTTACACGCTTGGACTTTCGATGGACAAGAAGTCTATCAAGGCGCTTGAAACTACCGAGGGCGTAAAGGTCTGCGATGTCAAGACTGCCTGCACAAGCTCGAACGCTTACAGCACGGTGGCAAAGGCGAGAACATATCTTTCGAGAAAGGGTGTTCCTGCTTCCAACCGCTGGCTCATCGCTTCGCCCGAATTTATGGAAGTTATCATGCAGGACGAGAAGTTCATTCGCGGCGGAAATCTTTCGCAGGAGCTTGTAAAGGCAGGCTGTGTGGGCAGAATTGCAGGCTTCAACGTATTTGAATCGAACAATCTTATGTTTGAGGACGTGAAGGCTGTTTCGGGCAAAAAGACGACTACCGAATTTATCTGCGGTCACCCGAACTGGTGTCATCGTGTATGCGAATGGGCAGTTCCCGTTACGGTAAATCCTATTGCGGACGGTGTTCACATCGGCGCGGCGGCTGTTCAGGGCAGAAAGGTCTATGCTGTTCATATTTCAAAGCCCGAAACGGTTTATGTGAAGAGAACAGAGGCGTGATAAAGGCAGAATTTTGCGCGAAAGGAGGTGATATTTACGGCTTATTCTGATGTAAACAAATACATGGAGCGGCAGTCGGAGATAGGTGAATATGAAGCTGTGAAGCTTATAGAAAAAGCGGAGGAAGCGGTCGGTCTTATGACGGGGTTTGCTGTGGAGAAGTGCGGTTTGGAGAGCTTTTCAGCATTTGAAAAGGATATGCTTGAAAAGGCGGTCTTTGCGCAGGCTGACTACATTCTTGAAAACGGGGGAAGTGTTGATGACAGTTCGGGTGAGCCCGTTTCGGTGACTATCGGAAGCTTTTCATACAGCTACGGGACGGCTTCGGCGGCTAAGGCTTCATCGCAGAGCGGCTTTTCAAAGGCGGCTTTGGGATATCTTGAAGCGGCAGGATTTTTATCGAGAAGAATTGGGGTGAAATAAAAATGAGGAGGATTCCGAGATACCTGCTTATCCACAGGGCGAAGCTTTATGAGGGGAAAAGCGGAGGATTTTTTGCGGCGGAGCAGGTCGGGCCGACCGAGCTAAGCTTTATCCGCATCGACTATGCGGCTAAGATAAACCGAGACGGTGTAAAGGGGTTCAACGACAAGGCATCGGGGGACGCTTTGCTGATATACGACTGCGGAAACAGCTTGCCGTTGGGTGTGGAATTCCGCATCGGGCAGAGGGTGGTTTTTTCGGGAAAAAGTTTTTCGGTGAGCGGTGTGAGTGTGCTTTATGGGAGAAATTCTCCTCATCACATTGAGGTTACACTGGAGGAGATAGGTATATGAGGAGCATTGCTGAGGAGATCGTTTGCAGGATAGGCGAAAAGTGTGGAAAAGAGCCGTCGGTGCGGCTTTCGGCATCGGGCGGAACTGCGTTTTATCCCGTTTCGGACAAGCTTAAAGCGGCTTTTCTTGACGGTGGTGAGCTTCGTGAAATGGAATTGAGGGTGAAGCTGAAAGGTGAAGTTCCGAGTATGCTTTTTTCGGCGGCGGAGAAGTTTTGCGGCGACATTTGCGGCATTGGGGACATAGTTGGGGAGGACTATCATGTTGTAAGGCTTGCGCCGTCTGAGCGTCCCTCAATGGAAAGCTGTGCGGAGAACGGAATGAGCATTGTTTCATTCTTGCTGACGGCGGAATACATACTTGAAAAGGGGGCGGCGGAATGAGGATAGTTTACACGGCAGCTTCGGGGGAGAGCCTTGATCTTTCGAGGGGGCTTATCCGTGCGGTGTCGGTGAGCGGTATCTTCCCCGAGAGGAGCATTGAAGTTGAGGAAAACGGCACGGTCGGCGGAAGTGTCATTTCCGAGAGGCGAGGGGTAAGGAAGATAAAGCTTCGCGCTGTGATATGCGGTGATATTGGGAATTCGCATACGGTCATATCGGAAATATTTGGCTTTTCGGGAATGGGAAAGCTGACTTTTTCGGACGGAGAAAAAAGTGTTGGCATCGGCTGTTATGCTGAGGGTATTTCGGTGGAAAGCACGGACGGGACGAACTATGCGGAGATAAGCTTTTTATGCCCGAACCCGTTCTTTGAAAAAAGCGGCGGTTCGGAGGTCTATGTTCAGCTTTGCGGTTCATCGGGGGTATGGGAGTTCGATGATTGGGAACTCAGCGAAGAAAATGAAACGGAGCTTTCGGTGATACTTTCGGGAAACTCGGCTTTCGTACCGAATGACGGCGGTTTTGAGGCAGGATGCATCATCACGGCGGAGGTACTCAGTGCTGTTACGGAAATTCGTGCTGTCAATGCAGGGACAAAGGAATTCATCGGTGTTAAAGGAAACTTTGCGGCAGGAGATGTTGTGATCTTCCGATGCATTGACGGTGAAAAGGGTATTTTTCTTTCGGACGTTCGGGACAATGCAAAGACAGAGGATATCACTCACCGAATTATATGGGGTTCAAACTTTTTCAAGATAGCGCCGAACGGTACGAGGGTATATATTTCGACCGATGCTGTTGGAATGAATCTCACGGCGCACATCAACTTAAAGGAATATTCGGAGGGGTTCTGATTGGACGTTTATATTTATGAAGTCAGCGAGGGGGAATATCTTCGTTTGCTCGGGGTGACGGACAGGTTGGCGAAGTTCGGCATTGAAAGGCTTTTATGCGGCGGTGACAGGCTCGAAGCGGTATTCGTTTCGGGTGGAAGCTGTGAAAGGCTGATAAGACCCGAGAGGATAATTGAGATACCGGAGGTTTTTTCGGGACTTATCACGGGGATAAAAAAATCTGCAGGAGGCGGAAAGGCAGAGGTGAGTGCAATTTCATTCGCAGGACTGCTTTCACGGCGTGTTCTTTCGGAATACGCAAGGGGTGACAGTTTTATGACTATCATTGAGAAGAACTGCGGAGCTTTGGCAGGTGAAAAGAGGGCATTCCCGAACACTTTTATTGACAAGTCGGCAGATTGTTTATTCGTGCCGTCGAGTGCATATCAAAAGCGAAGTCTTTCGCGTTCGGTGACGGCTGTTATCGAAAAGAATTTTCGGATATGCTCGGAGATAGTTCACGATGAAAATGGGGCAAAGATACGTTTATATGGGCGTTATACTGTTGACAGGAGTGTTGGTTCGGATGCGGAGCTTCCTATAATTCTTTCGTCCGAATATGACACTCTTGGTCAGCGTAGCTATTCCTACAGTGAAACGAGAACGGTCAGCGGAGCATACATTTATTCCGATGCGAGGTACAGCAGCAAGGGCACTGTGAGCATTGAACCATGGTCGGGATATTTCGGCGAAGCTTCGGGTTTTGAACGCTGTGAGGAGTCTTATCAGATCGAGCCTGTGATATATTACAGCAATTCGGTCATTGACGGTGAGATCATTTATCGGGCGGAGCTTGATCATTCCGAAACCAGAGCTTCGGCGGCGGATATGTTCGCTTCGAGATATTCACCGCCGAGTGAGGTCATCTCGGCTTCACTCGGGAAAGGCTTGTTAGAAGCGATACATTCGGGGGCGTTCGGGGTCGGCGACAAAGTAACGCTTTATCCCGATGAAAAAGGAAAGGATTCCGCAAGGCGGATAACGAAGATAGCCGAGCATTACGAAAACGGTGGTTTCACGATGTCGGTCTATCTGGACAGAGATCAGGGGGGAGAATAATAATGTCAAACGAATACGGATTTTTCGCGTCAAAGGACCACGACAGACGATACTCGGCTGATGATTTCAGCGCGTTTTTCAACGATTTTTTTACGAACGGTGTTTTAGGTTCGGACACGAATTCACTTA
>UQKC01000010.1 GCA_900541495.1 uncultured Ruminococcus sp.
AATCTGACGAAAAATCTGACTGCGCATCTGAGGCACTATGGTTTTTAGATGTGACTATAATTCTTAGTCCACTCCTTTAAGCGAAGCATCTCTTTTTTTCATAAGCTCTGCCCATGAAATTACAGTGTCCATTGCGGCAATCTGATTTCCGCAGCAGCAATGGTCTGCGCCCTTTTCGTGTGTCGTTATTTCGCGCGAAGAAACCGAACGTGCATTTTTGAGAAGCAAAAGCTGCCTGCCGATACCTGCACGGCAAGCCATTGTGTCCCTGCTTCCGCCGATGACAAGATAATCCTTTGTGAGCTTGTCAGCGATAGGGCGAAGATCAATGCTCCAGAGAAATTTCACAAGCCTGTAAACGTTCGTTGTTCCCATTCTGTGAAAATATGTGCGGAAGAAAGCCATTCCCTTGCCCTTTTTGGCGGCATAGATAATGTTTATCAGCCAGCCGAAGCCGTAAAGGATAATGTTCAGAAGCGTGATGACAAGTCCGTTCACAAACGCATTGTCGTGGAAGTTCATTTTCAGCGCACCGAACTGCGCAATGCTCACGCACTTTGTAACGCGCTCATCGAACGCCGATGCTCTCGGAGCAAAAAATCCGCCGAGCGATTGTCCAACAAGTATTGCATCGTGCAGATCAAAATAGTTCGTCACAGCTTTAACGGGACGTTCCCAGTCGATGATGAGTGGCGCACCGTGGACACGGATACATTCGCCCTGACCGGGACCCTCGAAAAGATAAACGTTGAAGCCGTTCTCGCGGAGATATTCGCACTCGGCGAAGAATTCCTCATAGCTTGAATCAAAGCCGCCGTGCATAACTATATCACCCTTGGGGTTCTCGGCGTTGAATTTCAGCGTCGGCAGAGCGTAGCTTTCATAAGGTACATTAACAAGCTCGACGAGCGGCTTTTCTCCGCTGAAAAAGTCAGCGTAATATTGGAAGAAAAGCTCCCTTGCCTTTTTCCACGCGGCAAGACCGTTCGGGTCTTCCCAGTCAGTGAAAAATTCGGACATTCTGTAGAGTGCGGCAGCATTTTTTATGTGTTCGTTTTCAAGTTCAAGGTCAGCCCGCTTTTTCAGCACATCGTAAAAATCAGCAGCGCTTTTTATAGTCGGACCTATCTCTTTTGCAACGGAAAAATCACAGCCGTCCATATTCACAAGACGGTTCAGCTGAAAGCTTATGCTCGGGTCGTCATTGAGCTTGTGCATACCAACGGGGATTTTTATCGGTTTTGTAATATCATACTTTTCCATAAACATCGCCTTCTATCAGAATTTTTCGCTGAGGAATTCTTCGATCTCTTTTATGTATAAGTCAGGACGCATAAGCATTCCGAGATGTCCGCCGTAGGTTTCTTTTACAACGGGGTTGGTGAAAATATCGACAAGCTTCTGCGAATCGGATTTTTCAAACATATCGTTTTCGGGAATAAGCACAAGCACCTTTCCGTCGAGATATGAAAAGTCACTCTTCTTGAATTTCTCCAGCTTGTATATATCACCAGTCGCAAGTATGGCACGGAGATAGGAATATCTGTAGCTTTCATCTGTGCCGATACATTCAAAGAACGATACCGCATAAGCTTTTTCTTCGTCGCTCTCGTTTCGGAAATGCTTTTTTACCGCATTGATAAGCATAGGACGCAGCTTGTCGAACTTTACTGTCTTGATGTAAAGCTTCATAAACGGAAGAATGAACTGCTTCTTTTTCATTCCCTCAACATAGGCGGAATCAACGGTAAGCGTGGTCATCATAATAAGACCGCCGACCTTGTAATTCTTTGCATAAAGCTGTGCGAGAACGCCGCCGTCGCTCAGTGCGCACAATATTGGCAGTGCAATATCAAGCTTGCCGAAAAGCTCGTGAAGAAGCACGATCATCTCTTTGTTTTTGTAGACCTCAACAGGATATTTCATCATCACAACACGGTAATTTTTTTCAAGTGCTGATACATAGTTTATCCACTCCTGCTGTGTGTCGATGCCATTGAGAAAAACGATAGTCTGACTGCCGCTTCCGCTGTCGATGACCTGAAAATCATATCCCGAAACGGTAACAGGCTTGTAGCTGTGCGTTTTCAGAAATTCGTTGTATTCATCTGTGAAATTTCTCATAAAATAGCTCCCTTTCCGCTTATATAAATTTCGATCGTGTGAAGCAGTACTTGAATACTGTTCTCGAGCGAAGTTTTTACCATTGTGTCGCTGTGCTGCCTTATCGCATATATCGATTTGATGAGATTTATGAATGTTCCGATATCGACGCCGTTACGGACATCATCAATGAGTGAAAGCCACAGTTCTGCCGTTTTCATCTGCAAATTCGGGTCAAAATAATCCTGCCCTAAGTGTTTTCTTATCCATAAAAAGTCGTTGAATGTAAGTCCGTTCATAAGGTCAAGGTCCGAGTGAAGATATTCATCAAAGAATTCAATAAATTCATGCGCCGACATCTGCCTGCGTCCGTTCAGCTTTGCAAGGAGCATTTTCTGCGTTTCTCTGTTCGCATATTCTGCCGTTTCGATGATAAATTCCTCTTTTGAGCGGAAAAAAAGGTAGAAGCTGCCCTTTGCTATCCCGACAGCCTCGGTCAGCTTTTCAACAGACATCTTCTGCAAGCCAAGTTCCTTGCTAAGACGCATACACGCAAGTATAAGCGCCGTCCTTATTCGCGCCGATTCTTCCTCAGTAAAAGCGGTCGGCATCAAAGCACCTCATTTCTGTGACTGAAATCATATATTTTGGTCACAGCTCTATGTTACTATATGCTAACCGAAAAGTCAATGGATTTTCCTGCGATTTGTGAGTTGTGCCGGTTTTGATTTGGAATATTTATTGATTTTATATAACTAAAGTTTGAACAAGCTAACTGTTTGATACTTATAAAAAAGGCACAATTCACATTTTGGGGTTTTACGAAACTTGATATCCAATATTTCGTTTGCCTTTTTCATGTGAATTGCGCCTTTTGGGTTTTAGTTTTAAATGTCAGCTTTGCAAAAATTACGAATTACGCGTTGAACGTATGCTGTGTACAAGCAGTATCGCAAACCATATTATCATACTTTCGCTCATAAGTCCGTTCGTAAATCCGATTCGGAACGGGCTGTCGGGCATAATGCTTTTCACTGCATAAAGCACTCCGTAAATGACAAGCACATTCGTGAACGCCATAGCTTTAGGAAACTCTGTTTTTCCTCTTATCTGGAGTATGAACCAATAGATGAACGGCGGCAGCATAAATACTTCGCTGAGTGTTCTTATCCATGACAAGTGAGAGTAAAGCGCTTCGCAGGACGGAAGTGCGGCTTCGGCATAGCCGTTGTTCATCATCCACGAATAGAGATAAATTATCATTACATAGAAAAGGTGCAGGCAGATCCACGGTGTAAGTCCGTAGATATTGAGCGTTTTATAGATGCCTGCGCTCTTTTTGTCGGTGATGAATTTTCCTGCTGCGAAAAGTCCGATGCCGTAGAAAATTATTCCGGGAAATGCAAGGAACATTGCGAGCGAATTTCGCCAAGGTGCGATATTTACAGCTCCGACCGTGAGCCAGAACAGGCTGCCGCTGTGAGCTGTATCGCCGTAGATCATCAGCCAGTCGCCTGAGCCGAAGCAAAGGCAGCCCAACATTCCGAAGATGAATGAAACGATGAGCGTTTTCTTTCTGTTGTTCATTTATATATCCCTCCAAATTATAGTTAGCATTTGCTAATTAGGATTATAGCACTGCCATTACTCGGCTGTCAATAATGTTATAGGTAAAAATTATACGATTTGTCAGAATATACAATCCACATAACACTGTTATGCAAGATTATTCTACATAATGCTGAAATTGGCAGAGAGTTATTGACAGAATCGCGCATCTATGCTAAGATAACGATGTTATGTAAGCAAAAAGGACGGTGACAATATGAGTGACGAACTTGAAACAAGAGAAAAGCTGCTGAAAAGTGCGCTTTCCGAATTCTCCGAAAAGGGATATATGAAAGCCTCTCTTCGAAAGATATGTGCCGATGCGGGCGTTACAACGGGAGCGCTGTATTTCTTTTTCAAAAATAAAAATGAACTCTTTGCCGCAATAGTTGAACCGCCGCTCAAAGAGCTTTGCAGGCTGCTGAATGAGCATTATACGCAGGATGCTGAAGAAATGGCGAGCGACGATCCTGCGGTGATGACCGCGGAATACCATATTGAAACGCACGGAAGTCTGGAAGTCCTCGTTGAATATATGTATCAGTATTATGATGTGTTTATTCTCCTGCTGACAAAGGCACAGGGCTCGGATTACGAAAATGCTGTCGATATGGTCGTAGATATGACCGAGCAGGGTTTCCGTATCTCGGCTGAAAAGGCTGCGCAGAAAAAGCCGGGCTGTCACGTTGACGAATATATGCTCCACTGGATAACTCACATCTGCGTTGATGCGTACACTCATCTTCTGACGCATGAAAAAGATGTGGAAAAAGCCAAGCTCCACATGAGGAGAGTAATGGAATTCCTGATAAAGATATGGTTCGCTATGATAGTTGAGGACTAATTGCAAAGCCGCCTTCGGGCGGCAATAATCAAGGCTTTGGCATAACATTGTTATGTCAAAGTGATAAAAACAAGCCGCTTTTGAGCGGCAAAAATTACGGACACAACATAACAATGTTATGTTAAACTAACTTTTATAAAGTCGGAGGAAAGAATATGTATCTGGAGATCAAAGATGTAAAGAAAAGCTACGGCAGCGATGCAAGCTATATTCAAGTCTTGAAGGGCGTAAGCACGGGCGTTGAAAAGGGTCAGATGTGCGTTATCCAAGGCACGAGCGGCTCGGGCAAATCGACGCTCCTCAACTGCATAGGCGGTCTGGACACTATGGACAGCGGTTCGGTAAAGGTTGACGGAAAGGAAATTTTCGGCTTGAAACCCGATAAGCTTGCCGATTACCGCAAGGAAAACCTCGGATTCATTTTCCAGTTCTACAACCTCGTTCCGAATCTCACAGTCGAGGAAAACATTCAGGTCTGCGAATATCTTTCCGATTCGCCGCTCGATATGGAAGAGCTTCTCACAACGCTTGGACTTTCCGAACACAGGAACAAATTCCCGTCACAGCTTTCGGGCGGTCAGCAGCAGAGATGTGCTATCGCAAGAGCGCTTATAAAAAATCCGAAGCTGCTTCTGTGCGATGAACCAACGGGTGCGCTCGACTCAAAGACCTCCCGTGATATCCTCGTTCTTCTTGAAAAGGTGAACGAAAAATACGGCACGACAATGCTCATCGTAACGCACAACAACGCCATTAAAAATATGGTACATAAAGTAATAATCGTCAAGGACGGACTTATCAAAAAGGATTATCTTAACGAAACCCGCATACCTGCTGCCGAGCTGGAGGATCTGTAATGAATAAGGTGCTTAGAAAAAGGCTCCTGCGTGAGCTTAAATCGAATTTTGCACGATATGCCGCACTTGTTTTGCTTATCGTGTTTGGAATGTATGTTATCGTTTCGGTCGTTTCGAGCGCAGATACTGTTATAAGAAGAACGGACGAACACTGCGAAATGAACAAGGTCGAAGACGGACAGTTCGGCGTTTTTATTCCGCTCACCGATGAACAGGAAAAACGGATAGCCGATATGGGCATCACCCTCGAAAAGCATTTCAGCATTGATATTTTGGCCGAGGACGGCTCAAAGCTTCGTGTTTTCCGCAACAGAAACGATATCGACCTTGTGGAGCTTGACAGCGGCAGATATGCCGAGAATATGAATGAAGCGGTTGCGGAAAAGCGCTACTGCGAAGATCATTCCCTCACGGTCGGCGACAAGCTCACCGCAGGCGGCATTGAGTTTGAGATAGTCGGCATCGGCACAACGCCCGACTATGACACTCCGTTCGACAAGTTCTCGGACACGGCGGTTTCAAGCGTTGGCTTCGGACTTCTTTTTGTATCCGATGAACAGTATGACTATATCAAAAACGATACTTCACAGCAGGCGGAAGACCTTTGCTATGCTTACAGACTGAACGGAAAAGCAGACGATGAAGATCTCAAAGATATGATAAAGGACTTTGAATTCAACTACAAGGACGTTACCGACAAATACTATCTTGAAACGGTCGGCGAAGCTTTGCAGCAGCGTGACGATCTCCGTGACGGAATCAATGAACTTTATGACGGCTCTCAGGAACTCAAAGACGGTATGAAAGACCTTTCGGACGGCGCAGATGAGCTTTATGACGGACTTGGTGATCTTTACGACGGCTCAAAGGAGCTTTCGGACGGTATCGGAGAGCTCTCCGACGGTGCTGACGAATTATCGGACGGTATGAAAACTCTCGATGATTCGGGGAAAAAGATATCGGACGGTTCTTCCGAAATTTTTGACGCGCTTCTTGCTCAGGCATCGCAGAGTCTTGCCGCAATGGGACAGAATATCACGCTCACAGCCGATAATTACAGCGAAACTCTCGATAAGCTTATCCAAATGACGCAGAGTGCGGAGCTTGCACAGCTCAAAGAATCGCTTGACGGCGTAAAAGCTTATGCGGACGGCACAAAGGAGTACGCAGACGGCGTTCACACTGCGGCTGACGGAGCAAATGCTCTTTCGGACGGTGCAAAAGAGGCTTTGGACGGCTCAAAGGAGCTTTCGGACGGTGCTAAGGACGCACTTGATGGTTCAAAGGAATTATCGGACGGTGCAAAGGACGCTTATGACGGCGCTTCCGAGCTTGCAGACGGAATTGCGGAACTCAAGACTGAAACCGACAAGCTTCTTGACGAAGTTTTTGATGTTGATCTTGACAACCTTACAATGTTTGTCAAAAGAGCGGAAAATGTCCGTATCGCAGGCGCAAAGGGCGATGTTATCATGAACAGGCTTGCAGGGCTTGGCGTCGGAGTTATCCTTATGATGCTTTTCGCTTATGTCATCTCCGTTTTCGTGATCCACCAGATACAGCGTGAAAGCAGTGTTATCGGTGCGCTTTATGCACTCGGCGCGAAGAAAAAAGACCTCATTGCGCATTACATAACCCTGCCGACCATTGTTGCATTCATCGGCGGTATCATCGGTATGTTCATAGGCTTTTCACCGATAGGACTTGACTATCAGCTGCTTGACAGCTACGCATATTTCTCACTTCCGAAATTTGCACCCGTTTATCCGATTTACCTTGTTGTTTACAGCGTTGTGATACCTCCCGTAATTTCTATCATCGTGAACACGCTCGTTATCAACAAGCGTCTTTCGCAGACCGCGCTTTCGCTTATCCGAAACGAGCAGAAGACCGCGCGCTACAGCAGTGTTAAACTCAAAAACAAGAATTTTATCCGCAGATTCCAGATAAGACAGATGCTCCGCGAAATGCGCACAGGCATAACCGTTCTTTTGAGTATGATGTTCTCACTGCTCGTTCTTATGCTCGGCGTTGACTGCTATTACCTTTGCGAAAATGTACGAAAAGATACAATCCGCGATACGAAATATGAATATATGTACACGCTGAAATATCCCGAAACGGAAGTCCCCGAGGGCGGCGAAGCTTGCTTTGCGAAGTCGCTTTCAAAGGAACAGCTCGGATATAATCTTGACGTAACGATAATGGGTATCGACAGCGACAACAAGTATTACAATGTTAAAACTCACGAGGGCAAGAGCCTTATCACTGCAAGCAAATCAGTCGTTGAGCGTTACGGCGTAACAACGGGGGATAAGTTTATCCTCACCGACAGCGCAAACTCGATGGACTATGCTTTCACTGTCGCAGATGTCTGCGATGAAAGCGCAGGACTTACGGTATTTATGGATATCGACAGCATGCGTGAGCTTTTCGGTGAAGATGATGATTACTACAACTGTCTCCTCTCTGACAAGCCGCTCGATATCGATGAGGGCAGACTTTACGGCACAACAACAAAGACCGATATCGAACGCTCGGCGGCTGTTTTCACAGAGCTTATGATGTCGATGATAGTTATGCTTATCGTTATCGCGATAATAATTTTCTTTGCGGTAATGTTCCTTATGCTGAATGTTATGGTTGAACGTGCTTCGTTTGGTATCTCGCTCGTGAAGATATTCGGCTATAAGACAAAGGACGTGAAAAAGCTTTATCTCAACGGAAATGCACTTCTCATCGCAGTCGGCGCGCTTATCGAAATACCGCTTTCAAAGCTTATCATCGATAAGGTGTTCCCACTGTTTATCCCGAATATCACAAGCGGAATAAACCTTGTTTTCCCATTCTATGTTTACCCGATAATTTTTGTCGGAACAATGGCTGTTTACTATGTTATTACAGCTATTCTCGTAAGAAAGCTCGGTAAGATAACACCTGCCGAGGTGCTTAAAAACAGAGAATAATTTTCAAGTCAAAGTCTGTTGGCAAGTTTCGGCAGACTTTGATTTTTATAGGAAAAGCTGTTGCAAATCTTAGGTGTTTATGTTATAATAAAAAATGTTAAATGCCGCTTTTTTTATCGTGAAGCGGCGTTTATAAAACGATATAGTTAGTATATACTAACTTAACAATAAACGGGGAGAGAAAGCAATGCTCGAATATACGAATAAATACTGGAAAATGTTTGTGCCGATGATAAAGAAAAGCCTTGTGAAGCGCTTCGGAAAGGACGAAACCGCAAAGCTTCTCGAAAAAACGGACGAAATTTACCGTGATATGCTCAACCGTGCAAACGATATTGGAAAAGACAATCCTATGGCATCGAATATGTATGAGTGCCTTATTTTTCTTGCACTCTGGAAAGCCGCCGACGGTAAAATTTCCGTTGACGAACTGCGTGAGATCACGCACGAAATGCTGTCTGCTCCCGCATTTAAGGCAATGGGTCTGATAATAAATGCCAACAAGCCGAGCGGAATGAAGCGCATTGGGAATATGATGAAAAAGAACGCACAATGGCTTGAAGAACACCCAAAATACAAGGAATTTTCGTGGGATTTCAACTTTGATGAAACCAAACATTCGGAAGGCTTTTACTACCATTTCACAAAGTGTCCGCTCAATGATTTTGCGCGCAGAGAGGGTTATCTCGATGTTCTGCCCGTGATGTGCGATGTCGATTATCTGACGGCAGGACTTATGCATGCAAAGCTTATCCGTGAGCATACTCTTGCATCGGGCGGAGAGGTTTGCGATTACTGGTTCGTTGGAGATAATACTAAACACCAATAAAATACAGTAAAAAATCTGCGCCGAAATCCTATATAAACCTGTTAAAAACAGCTGCGAGATTATCGGCTTGATTTTTTCCGAATATTAAGTGGTGTTTAGTATAACAGTCCGCAGGCAAAGTAAGAAGCTGCAAAATGAAAGATAACGAAGTTGAATTCGACCGAAGCTGCCACGTCATTTATTCAAAGGCTTGCAAAAAGTTTATCCTCGAAAAGATAGCGGAGCATTATCCGAACGAAACGGAAAAGGTTTTTGAAGCCGTACAAAAGCAGTATTCGGATTTCCTGAAAAACTACCGTACCGACCTTGGCGGAAAGAAAAATTTCCACAACGGAACGGCAGGTACATACGACTGTATAGCGCTGTTTAGCTATTATAAGGTCTGCAAAGACAAGACCTCGCTCAGCGAGATAGAGGAAATGAACAATGCGATATTCCTGCCTGCGATATGCAATGCCGATTTTGCGGCAATGGAGCTTATCCACGCTCGGCTCGTAAGAAAAACGACCTGCGGAAACGGAATCGTCTGCGACTATGCTATTTGCGGCGACAAGGACGAATACGCGGCTTTGCACGAAGAATATATCGATTCGGAAGGTTACAGAAGAAACAAATAAACCGGAGGGAATTATGGTAAAAGTAACATCATTGTCGGAAAAAGAAATTGAGCAGATCGGCGAAGCCTTTGCCGATTATGAGTATGAAAACGGCGAAAGGGGAATGGCGTACCTTTTCGGCGGCAGGGAAAACGTAAAGGAATATATCTGTGGTTTTGCCCGTGCGATGATAAAAGCAGGCTTCCTCTACAGCACGAGCGAGAACCATGAAGCTTATGTCGCATACAGATATTCAAAGGATAAGATCCCCGCTTCGGCAGGAATGGAGCTTTTGAAAGCTATCTTCAAAACGATAGGACTTGGCGGCGGAATAAAGATGCTCAAGGCAATGAAACGCGGAGGAGAATCCTATGAAGATAAATTCAAGAAGACAAAAAAGCCGTATATTTTCGTGGGAATGCTCGTTGTCTGCAAGCAGTATCAGGGTCAGGGATATATGAGAAAAGCACTCGATATCGCATTTGAAGAGGGCAGAAAAAGGCAATGTCCCGTTCTTCTCGATACGGACGCGGCACTGAAGTGCGACAAGTATGTACACCTCGGAATGAAAAATGTTCAGACAAGAAAATTTGACGAGGGTGCTTGTTTGTATGACCTTGTGAAAGAGAACTGAAAAACTCCGACCGAACTTTTTACAATTCGGTCGGAGTTTTTTATAAAAGTGCATTTCAGCTTATCCACATAACGATAAGTCCTGCGATGACCGCAAGAGCGAGAAAAACAGGGATCATTGGTAAGCAGGCTTTTACATGGAACCACTTCTGCGCATATTCCTTGTCCATGTGTTCTGTGCCGGGCAATCTCCAGCGTTTTACTCTCGGAAAGAATATCCAGTCGATAATGAATGTATCGAATGCGAAGAGCGCAAGGCAGTAGCATATCGCTGCAATAAAGCCGTCGAGGAAAGTTCTCGCCCCTGCAAGATACGCAAAGCCTACGACCACTGCAAGCGCAACGACCATAAAGATCGCTTTAGCTATGTAGTTCTTTGCGGTCAGCTTTTCTTTTTTCGCTTCAAGTCCATGACTTCTGTAATATTCAGCTTGAATTTCGGGTGGATAGTCTGTGATCATATTCACGGGATCTTTGTTCAGAAGCACCGTAACCATTATTGAGAACGGTATTGCGAGGATAAGACACTCAATAATAATTGTTAATGCAGACATAATAATTTCTCCTTTTGGTTAGAATAAGCTAACTTTATTTTATTTTTAGGTCAGACAAAATTGTTCTGACCGTTTTTTACCTATCAATATTTTCTTCGCCCGTTATATATCGGAGAAGATGTTCAAGCAGGAAAGAGATGTTTTTTTCGACCGAAGCTTCGCAGAACAGACTGCGGTTCTCTATGATAAGATTGACAGTCTTGACCGTGTTGGCAACATAGCTAAGGTCGATATCGTCACGAACGTCCCCGATAAATCCGAGAACGAATCGTGCAGTTTCGATAGCACGTTCACTTTCAAATATCTTTTTCGCATCCGCGTCATTTTTCATCCAGTCGATATCATTTGCACCGATATGGCAGATGAACGAATTCTCGGGGGTAAAAAGACTGCTGTAAATTTTGTAGAATTCTTCGGCAGGCATTTTCTTTTCTGTGCCGAGCCGTTCATAAATTTTAGCATAAGCTCTTTGGTCGAAGTCATCAGCTATCGAGCATACAAGCGAACCTTTTGAGCTGAAAAAGTTATAAAATGTACCTTTTGCTATCCCGACGCTTTGCGCGATCTCTGCAACAGTGGTGTTTTTTATGCCTTTTTTCTCAAACATATCCAAAGCGGTGGTTTTTATGTCCTGTTCAAGCTTTTTTCGCTTTTCTTCCGTAAAAATTACAGGCATTGAGCTGCTCCTTTCTTACTAAATGACCGAATTCCGTTTGGGTCATTTATATATTAGCACAAGCTAACGGACTTGTCAATAGTTTTTATAAAAAAAGACCGAATCGTTTCACCGCAAAGGCGAAATGATTCGGTCGGTTTGATTTATATTGATTCAGTCTGAAATAAGATCTTCGATCACTTCATGAAGATGCACGGGAAAAATCTGATATTTGTTGAGTTTCTTCACGATCGCAGACACAATGTCGATATTTGAGCCCACATCGCTTATCACGGTGTTGTTCGCAGTGTTTTTTACCCCATAAGCAGTGTATTTTCCGATAACATCATCGCAAAGTACCTGTTTCACACATTGATAATTGTAACTCATAGTCATATTTCCCCTTTTTAGATGCTGCACGACGGCTGTGAAAACTGCTATGCATTTTTTGAATATTAATGTCTTAAATTATACACATAAAATACAAAAATAAAAGTTTTTTCGAGGGAAACACCCATTTTTTTATGTAAATCGTAATAATTGCCATATTCTTCTATAAATATGTTATATAATGTCTATATTTATTTAATAAAATGATGAAAAATTTTATCTGACGAAACTTTTTGAAAATAATAGGATAGTATCATAATTAAATGCAATTATACTTGAATTATACTGCAAACAGTGATATCATATCAATAGAAAAGCAAATACGCTCCCAAATAAAACATTTCGGTAGGCTTTATGCGTGAAAGGAGAAAAACACTATGTCAAAATGGCTTGATAACGCAGTTTTTTACGAAATATACCCCCAGTCTTTCAACGATACGAACGGTGACGGCATCGGTGACTTCAACGGCATCATCGAAAAGCTCGATTACATCAAGGAGCTTGGCTGCAACGCGATATGGATAAACCCCTGCTTTGAATCCCCGTTCGGAGATGCAGGCTATGACGTTTCCGATTACTGCAAGGTCGCTTCGCGCTATGGCACGAACGAAGACCTTAAACACGTTTTTGAAGAAGCACACAAGCGCAATATGCATGTTCTTCTCGACCTCGTTCCGGGACACACAAGCGTTGAGCATAAGTGGTTCAAGGAGTCGATGAAAGCCGAAAAGAATGAGTTCACCGACCGTTATGTCTGGACGGACTGCATTTGGGAAGAACCGCAAGGAATGGGCTGTATAAGAGGCATTTCTGATCGTGACGGTTCGTGTGCAGTGAACTTCTTCTCGCATCAGCCTGCGCTCAACTATGGTTTCTACCGCTGTGACCGTCCTTGGCAGCAGCCAATGGACGCAGACGGCCCTAAGGCGACCCTCGAAGCAATGAAAAATGTTATGCGCTTCTGGCTTGGAATGGGCTGTGACGGTTTCCGTGTAGATATGGCAGGCTCGCTTGTAAAAAATGACGAGGACAGCAAGGGCACAATAAAGCTCTGGCAGAATGTCCGTGAATTCCTCGATAAAGAATTCCCCGAGGCTGCTATGGTTTCCGAGTGGGGCGAACCCGACAAGTCCATTCAGGGCGGCTTCCACATGGATTTCCTGCTTCATTTCGGTCCGTCGCACTATAACGATCTTTTTCGCTGTGAAGAGCCGTTTTTCTCCGACAGGGGAAAGGGCGACATCTCCGAATTCATTGCAAAATATAAGGAAAATTACGAAAAATCTGAACGCAAGGGACTTATCTGTATCCCCTCGGGCAACCACGATATGGACAGACTGGCGCGCACTATCCACGGCGACAGCCTTAAAGTAGCGTTCGCATTCCTGCTCTCAATGCCCGGTGCACCGTTCATCTATTACGGCGATGAGATCGGTATGAGATATGTCGAAAACCTCACCTCGGTAGAGGGCGGCTACGGCAGAACGGGCTCACGTTCGCCTATGCAGTGGGACAGCTCCACAAATGCAGGTTTCAGCAGTGCGCCGACCGAAAAACTCTATATCAAGCAGGACGAGGCTTCCGACCGCCCGACAGCAGCCGCTTCAATGGCAGACGAGAATTCACTTTGGCACGAAATTCAGCATCTTATCGCAATACGTCAGTCGCACGAAGCGCTTCTGAGCAAGGGCGAGATAGAGTTCGTTTATGCCGAAAAGAATGAATATCCGCTTGCATATATAAGAAGCGCAGGCAGCGAGAAGATACTCGTTATTATCAATCCTGCCGCAAGAGAGGTAACATTTGATTTCGGTGAAAAGCTCGGCGAAAGCATCTACACATTCGGCGGCAAGTCGGTACAGAACGGAACAAAGGTAGTCGTTCCGCCGTGCAGTGCAGGATTTTATAAGATAATTCGGAATTAAGAATTCGGAATTCGGAATTATTTATGTTTCGCGAATTACCGTAAAAATGCAGAGAATGGTTTCCCGTACATTAAATAAAACCCTGTTTTCAGAGGATTTTTCTCGTCCTTTGAAAGCAGGGTTTTGTTGCTTAAGAAGAATATTTGTATATCGAAAATTACTGCGCGATTCGGGACGGGCGACCCGTCCCCTACGGAGAATTCGCATAAATGTTGGATTTGCAATGGGCGGATATGGAATCCGTCCCTACGGAATTCGTGACAAATATGCGGAGCTTAAGAACCTGTCTTCATAAGCATATGCACACGTCTTTTCGGCAAATTTTGCTGCATACTGCGTTAAAAATCCTTGCCGTGCGGCAGCACGCCTGCGGATTTTTGCCTTGTCTGCAACAAAATTATGCTCGAAAATCCGCATACATTTCTTATGAAGACAGGTTCTAAATAATTCCGCATTCCGCATTCCGAATTCCGAATTTAATCAAAATCCAGCTCCCAGTCGGAGTGCTTTTTCCATTTCTGTCTTGTCCGGAGCAAATTCCATTGCTGTTTCGTATGAGATAATTCCGCGCTGATAAAGCTTCGCAAGGCTGTCTTTGAGTGTACACATTCCCTGACGGACGCCCGACTGCATTACGGTTTCCATCTGCGGTATCTTGTTCGCTCTGATCTGGCTCTTTACTGCATCTGTGCCGATAAGTATTTCGAGCGCGGCAACTCTGCCGTTTCCGTCTGCTGTCGGAACGAGGGTCTGACAGATAACACCCTGGAACATATTCGCAAGCTGCGCTCTTACCTGATCCTGCGCGTGTGGAGGGCAGGCATCGATGATTCTGTCGATAGTCTGTGCGGCGCTCGAAGTATGGAGCGTACCGAGGACGAGGTGTCCCGTTTCTGCGGCTGTCATTGCGAGGGAGATAGTTTCATAATCTCTCATTTCGCCGACAAGGATAACATCGGGGTCTTCGCGGAGTGCGCTTCGGAGTGCGGCGCTGAACGAGGGAACGTCCTTGCCGATCTCACGCTGGTGGATAGTTGCTTTATCCTGAGTGTACTTATATTCGATCGGGTCTTCGATAGTGATGATATGACACGCTCTGTTCTTATTGATATGGTCTACCATTGCGGAGAGGGTAGTGGATTTACCCGAACCCGTAGGACCTGTTACGAGGATAAGACCGCGCTTTTTCTCGGAAAGCTCGCTTAAAACGTTAGGCATTTTGAGCGCTTCAAGCGTTGGGATATTGTCGTTGAGAAGTCTTATACAGCAGGCAAGTCTGCCGCTCTGACGGAAAACGTTGACTCTCTGTCTTGTGCCGTTGGAAAGCTCAAAACTGAAATCGATGTCGTTGCCCGTTGTGAGAAGCTGTTCCTGCTCTGCAGTGAGGATAGAGAGGATAGTGCGGTTCACGACAACATCGGAAAGGTCTTTAAATGGTCTGAGTTCGCCGTTTACTCTTACAACGGTGGGTTTGCCGACTGTGAGGTGGATATCGGAAGCGCCCATTGTTCTGGCTTCCATTACAAATTCTTCAAATGTCATGATTCTGCCGCTCCTTTACTTTATCTTGAACTGGATTCCGCTTGCCGACAAATAAACTTCGTTGGACATATTGGCAAGACGCTGGTTTACGTTTCCGAGGATTTCTCTGAAAAGTGCCTGCTCTCTGTTATTCGGTGTAACGGAGAAGCCCGTTTCGAGAGTGATCGTTATCATCGTTCCGTCAATTACCATTATCTGATCGTACATATCAGTGATGTCGGAGATTATCTTCTTTTCGATGTCTTTTTTGAGTTCTTCTGTCATTTCCGAAAGGTCGGGACACATCTGCTCGATGATGTGTGAAGAGTAAGCCGCAAGGTTGTCGAAGATAACGAACTTGTGGTCTGTAATTGTTTCAACGGGAGCGCTTGTGATGCCCGTTTTTATGTCCCATTCAACGAAGTTATGCTTGTTGCTGTATTCGATTCGTCCGAGAGTGTCTTTGTCCACTTCGTCTGCCGTGCGGAGATAAAGCACATAATCGCAGGCTGCAAGATAAGAAACTGCCCAGCGTGATTTTCCGCTTGCCGCACCGCCCGTTACAAGAATTGTTTTTGACATTTGATCGTTTCCTCCGTTTTTATAAAATTACTCTGTTTCTGCCGCTTTCCTTTGCCGTGTAAAGCTTTGCATCGGCGGCTTTAATATTGTCTTCGATAGAAATTGAAGGGTCAAGCTGTGTAACGCCAAAGCTCATCGTTACCTTGATCTTCAAGTCCTCGAAACAGCAGACCGAATTCTCTATGCATACCCTAAGTCTTTCTGCCGCTTCTGCCGCTTTCGGAGCGTCCGTATCGGGGAGAACAACGATGAATTCCTCACCGCCCCATCTGTAAACGCCGTCGCAGATTCGTGAATTTATTCTGAAATGCTCGGCAACGTGCCTTAAAACAGCATCGCCTGCGTTATGTCCGTATGTATCGTTGACCTTTTTGAAAAAGTCGATATCGCATATAAAAAGCGAAACATCTCTGCGGTTTCGGTTGTCGGTGAGCATTTTCTCGTATATCTTGCCATAATCGCTGTAAAAGCCCATTCGGTTTTTCAGCTCGGTGAGCTTATCATGACGGGAATCGTCAAGGAAGCTGTCCGATTCGAGCGTTATTCCGCAGATGAAAGCGGCGAGCGAAAGCCTTTTTACGTCTTCAACAAGGTCAAATCCGTTTCCGTCAAGCTTGTTTATTGCCTGATATGCGCCGATGAATTCACCCTTGCAGTCGGAGATAGGCATTACAAGGATAGACTTTGTGACATAACCCGTCTTTTTGTCAACGTCCGAGTTGAAGTCGGGGTCATTGTATGGGTCGTTCGTCACAATAGCGCGCTTTTCCGCAAGAGCTTTTCCGACAAGTCCCGTTCCCTCGGGAATGGTTATCCTGCCCTCGCCGACAGCTGCCGTTGTCCAGAGCGAGTGACTGCGCTTGTCCCATTTCCAGAAGCTTGCACGGTCGGCGTTGACGAGCGTTCTTCCAAGGTCGGTGAGCAGGCGGTAGATAGTGTTGTGGTCGTTTTCCGCATCATCGTCCGTTCGCGACATTTCTTTGTAAAGGTTCTGTGTGATGCTGAATATCTGTTCAAGCAATGCGTCCGAGGAAACCTTTTTGATATCGTTTTCCATTGGTGAAGTGTTCCTTTCTGTTTATTCTGTTTATTATATAAAGTAACGCGAAATATTATATTTTCGTTAAAATTCGATATTATTATAGCATAGTTTATTGGCTTTGTAAATAGTTATTTCAAAAAACTATAAAATTTTATAAAAATATAGTGACAAATTATTTGAAATATGCTATAATAACGCAGTAAGATTATGATAAAGTGTTAATTTTTTGTAACGGAGGGTAATGTGAAACGAAGATCAAAGACTATTACGGCGATAGAAGCGGCGGTAATGTTTGCGTTGACTTTTTTAGTGGCATTTTATGATGTTTTCTATTCCTTTGACAGCCTTTTGCGTGACAGGCTCTATCAGCCGCACCGTGGGATAAACAACAAGATAAAAATTCTTGCAATCGACGATAAGACCTTGCAGGAGATAGGGCCGTTCGGCACTTGGTCAAGGAGCGTTTATGCCGATGTTATCGACAAGCTCGGCGAATATCCTGCCGTTATCGCACTCGATATAATGGTGTTCGGCGATATGGACGGGCAGGACGACAATGCTCTGAAAGAAGCTTGCGAAAAGAGCGGACGCGTCGTTGCAGGCTCGTACATAAACTACAATACCGCCTATAAAACGGACGAAAACGGCAAGCCTTACATCGACCATTTCAATATTGAGAAAGTTGAACAGCCTATCATTGCAGATGTTGTGAAAACGGGCTTCGTCAACGCCGCTCCCGATGATGACGGCATAGTTCGTTCGGCTCTGCTTTCGGCGGAAAAGGACGGTACTGTATACAGAAGCTTCGCCGCGCAGACCTATTCGGCGTACTGTGAATATCTCGGCATAAATGAGAATACCCCTGCGCTCGACAACAGCGGCAGAATGTGGATAAGCTACGCAGGCAAGCCGTCCGATTATGAGCATATTCCGCTTTGCAGTCTGCTTGACGGGACAGTTGACACGAAGATATTCACCGACTGTATAGTAATAGTGGGTGCTTATGCTTCGGGATTGCAGGATCAGTTTTCCGTGCCTGCCTGCGCTGACCAGATGTTCGGTGCGGAAATTCACGCAAATATCGTTCAAGGTCTGCTTGACGGAAAATATCCAGTTCCGGTCGGGAGAGTGATTTCGGCGCTCGCTGCAGCAGTTGTTGCCTGCTGTGTGTATATCCTTTCCCGAAAGCTCAAAATGAAATTTTCGACCCCTGTCGTCATTATCGCGGCGGCAGGCTGTGTCGGCGGCGGAATCGCGTTCAACAGCGCAGGAACTATATTCCCAATACTTTATGCGCCGCTTTTTGCAGTGCTTGGCTACCTTATAAATATAGTAAGAAAATATGTCGAAGAAGCCGCCGAAAAGCGCAAGATAACGGCCGCATTCAAGAAATATGTTGCTCCGCAGGTCGTTGAGGGAATCGCGAAAACGGGCAATTATCACATCAAGCTCGGCGGAGAAAATCGTGATATCGCTGTGCTTTTCGTTGATATCCGAGGATTCACTCCAATGTCGGAAAGCCTTGAACCTGAGCAGGTCGTAGATATCCTCAACAGCTATCTGAACCTCACAACGAACGCGATATTCAGCAACGGCGGAACGCTCGACAAGTTCATCGGCGATGCAACAATGGCTGTTTTTAACGCTCCGTTCGATCTTGACGATTATGTTTACAAAGCCGTCAAGACCGCTTGGGACATCGTCTGTGGCGGGAACGCCATCGAGAGCAAATTCCAAGAAAAATACGGAAAATCGGTAGCATTCGGCGTAGGCGTGAACTGCGGTCCTGCCGTTGTCGGAAATATCGGCTGTGACTTCCGTATGGACTATACGGCGATAGGCGATACCGTCAACACCGCCGCGCGCCTTGAATCGAACGCAAAGCGCGGTCAGGTGCTTATCAGCGAGAATGTCTATTTGCAGGTGAAGGACAGAGTGACTGTCGAACCTATCGGCGAAATACCGCTGAAAGGCAAATCCAAGGGCGTTTTTGTCTATTCCCTCACGGGTCTGAACGAAAGTGCCGAAACGAAAACGGAGGAGCTGAAAAATGCAGAAACAGTGTAAATTTCTTATAATCCCAAAGCTTGATGAACTGCCGAAAAGCCTTGCACTTGCGGAAGAGTACGGCTTCGGCTTTGAATACAACGACTTTTTTATTCCCGATGTTATGGACGATGAAAAGCTCACCGATGAGATAGTGTGCAGGTACAAATCGCAGAAGCTCCCCGAATACTGCACGATGCACGGCGCATTTTTCGACGTGCTTGTTTTCAGCAGCGATAAAAAGATCCGCAAAATTTCCGAAGAGCGTGTTGTTACGAGCCTTGATATCGCGCGGAAAATAGGTGCAAAGGGTGTTGTTTTCCATACGAACCATAACCCCGACCTCACTTCCGAGAGCTATATCAAAAGTTGGCTCGATATCAACGAAAGCTTTTGGCGGAAAGTCCTGCCGAAATATCCCGACCTTGAAATTTATATGGAGAATATGTTCGACAGAACGCCCGATATGCTTTGCGGAATTGCAAGGCGGCTTGCGGATATTCCGAATTTCGGTATCTGCTTCGACTACGCTCACGCCGCAGTTTACGGTTCGGATATTGACGGCTGGGCAGAAGCGGTCGCACCTTATGCAAAGCATATACATATTAATGATAATGACCTTGAAAACGATCTTCACCTTGCAGTCGGTGACGGCAAGATAGATTGGGAGCATTTCAAGGTTTGCTTTGAAGAGAAGCTTTCAGCGGCGAAAACTGTGCTTATCGAAACTTCTTCTATAGAAAATCAGCGCCGCTCGGCGGAATTTTTGACGAAGCTCGGAGTGTTGTAACGATTTAGCGTGTTAGCATTGTGTGTTGCTATTGTAGGTTTTATCATCAATAATTGCAAATATTAGATATATTTTTAACTTTGTTACAAAAATGTTATTTAGCTATTGCAATAAATAGATATATATGATATAATACAAACAACAAATAAAAGGCAAAACCGATGAAAATCGGCGGCGCAAAGCACGAGCCTAAACTTTTCAGATATTCCGGAAGTATGGCGGTCGGGCTGCATTTGCAGGGGTGACCCGATGATGCAGTTTCGGCTGCATACTTCCTTTTTATTTTTGGAGGCGATATAAAATGGGTGTAAAAAGCACTTTGGCAGCAATGACATTTAAAGCAAAGGCAGTCATTGTATGCGCCGCGGTCGCGGTGACGGGAACTGCCGCAGGCGTAGGAATTGCAATGACGCGTGAAGAAGCATACCGCGTTTTAAAGGTTTTTGAACTGACGGGAAGCGCGATAGTTGAAAGGGACGGCTCGGGCGAGCTGGACGCATATACGGGAATGAACCTTGAAAGCGGAGATACGCTCACCGTCGGCGATGAAAGCACTATCAGAATTTCGCTCGATGATGATAAATATATCCTGCTTGACAGCGGAACGGTACTTGAACTGAATGCGTCGGGAACAGCCGCCGACAGCAGAACGTCCATTGACCTCAAACAAGGTTCTATACTTAACGAGATAACCAATCCGCTCTCGGAAAAATCTTCATACGAAGTCGCAACGCCGAAAGCTACAATGGCAGTCCGAGGAACAAGCTTCATCGTATCTGTCGAAGAGGACGATGACGGCGTTTATATGATAAACGAAAATACTCTCCAAGGCAAGGTCGAGATAGAACTTATCGACAGTAAAGGCAACAGAACGGACAAAAAAGCTCTCACGACCGCAGGCGGAGGCGTTATGATCTGCACCGAGCCTGATGAAAACAGCGGTAATCCTGCCGAGATCGACGGAACATCAAGATTCATCATTCCCGATAAGAAGGGCGGCGGCTTCTATATCGTAAAGGACGGAGAAGACCCGACTTTTGATATAGATTATGACAGTATTTCCTCGGCAATAAAAAATACTGCTCTCCGCTCAAATGATGAAGAGATCATGCCGCTGAATAATGAAGTCCTCGAAAATTTGAGAGGTTATGAACCGCAGCCCGAAAGCACAGTTACGACCACCGTTACAACAACGCAGACAACGACAACAGCGGTAACAACAGTTCCCGAAACTACGGAGCCCGAGGAGGAAACCACTATCACCGCAGCGCCCGTTACAACTGTAACAACGGCTCCCGATACGTCCGCGTATGTACCGCAGGTAAAGCCAACAACGAAGCCTGCGTCTACAGAAAAGACTACCGTTTCGACAAAGGAAGAAACAACTAAAAATACAAAGAAAACCCAAAAGGCGACCGAAGAAACAATAACGACAACAGTGACAACGACGACCAAAACATCTGCCGAAACCACAACGGAAAAGGCTGAAGAAGTCACTGAAAAAGCTACAGAAAAAACAACAGTGACAACAGTGGATACAACTCCTCCTACCAATCCTGACAATACGCCGATAAGGTTTACGGACGTTTCCTACACGGTAACGACATCGAAGGAATTTCCGACGGACTATCCGACAGACTATCCGACTGACTATCCGACAGAATTTCCGACTGATCCGTAATCACAACGGGATATAGGCTAAGAAAAACGAGCATTCCGCATCGAAAAGACTGCGGAATGCTCGTTTTTTACAATATTTTTGATACGGGAAGCGTGGGGTCAAAGCTGTCGCTGCTTGTGCCTTGATTTTCGCCGATAAAAACGAAATCATCGGGCAGATCTCGGGGAGTGTAGCCCGTGTACTGCTTGAAAACGCGGTTAAAGCTCCGTATCGTGCCGAAACCTGCCGCAACAGCAGTTTCACCTGCGGACATACCGCCTTTTGAGAGCATTTTCACGGCTTCGCTCACTCGGACGATGTTGAGATACTCAGAAAAGGTCATTCCCGACATTCGGCGGAAATATTTCGAGAAATACGGCTTGCTGAAACACATTATCTCCGCCGCTTCGTCAAAGGTTATGTCGGCAAATCGCTCGGAGATGAGCCGCAGAAGCTTTTTATATGCTCCGCTGCCCGAAGGGTTTTCCGCCGAAGATGTCTTTTCGCATCGGAAAATTTCGGCGGTCAGAGCGAGCACAAGTCCCGAGCATATTACCTCGTAATATTTTTCGCCGCCGGATATCTCCTGTCTTATTTTCTCAAAAGTATCGGAAACGTCATATTTATTTTCAAGCAAAGGGCAGACGGGCGCAAGCGTTCCGAATTCGGCTGAGATCAGTTGGGAATCTATCTTCATAACGGAGATAACGCTGTCCGATTCGGCTTTGATGTAATGCACAGCTCCGCTTCGTATAAAAACGCAGTATCCCTCGGATAAGCCGTATAAATTGTTGTCCGTCATAACCTCGGCAGAGCCTTTTTCGGCGAAGATAAGCTCGCTTTCGATGTGCCAGTGCGGAAGATTCTGCAAGCCCTCGTAGCGCTGGACGGACACCTGCGAACGTCCCGAGAGAACGCTTTGTTCATATTTTGCTATCATTTTTGCATCACCCAAGCTATATTATAGCACAAAGGTTAATAAATGTCCATAATCGGCGAATAAGCTTCTTGAAAAATTTTCTTCTATAAGCTATAATAAAAATAATATTTGTGAGCCGTGCTTCGGCAAAATTTTGAGCGGAGGAAAACAAAAATGAAGAAGTTATATTTTATCACGGGAAGTCAGGATCTTTATGGCGAGGAAACGCTTGCGCAGGCGGCTAAGGATTCGCAGGAAATGGCGGCTTTTTTGAACGAAAAGCTTGAAAATATCGCAGAGGTCGTTTTTCAGCCCGTTGTACGGAACAGCAGCGAAGCTGTAAGCGTTTGTACGAAAGCTTCGTCCGACAGCGAATGTATCGGCGTTATAATGTGGATGCACACGTTTTCCCCTGCGAAAATGTGGATCACCGCGCTTAAAGCGCTCCGCAAGCCGATGCTCCACCTCCACACACAGCATAACGAAAGACTGCCTTACGACAGCATCGATATGGATTTTATGAACCTCAACCAGTCCGCACACGGCGACAGAGAATTCGGATTTATCTGCACACGTCTTGGCATAAAGCGCGAGGTCGTTTCGGGGTATTACAAGCACAGCGATGTCGTTGAAAAGATTCGCCGCTTTGCTCAGGCTGCCGCCGCTGTCGATTTCGGCAGGGGAATGAGAGTTGCAATGTTCGGCAACAATATGCGCGACGTTGCCGTAACGGACGGCGACAGAGTGGAAAGCGAGATAAAGTACGGCTGGAACGTCAACTACTACGGCATCGGCGACCTTTGCAGCATCATCTCCGAAATTACCGATGAAGAAATCGATGCAAAAATGGCTGAATATACCGAGAAGTACGAAATGAACACCGACAATATCTCCGCAGTAAGAGTTCAGGCGAAGTACGAAGCCGCTCTTGATAAGATCCTTGCAAAAGAAAACATCTCCGCATTCACCGATACATTCCAAGACCTCAACGGACTTGAACAGCTCCCCGGAATCGCCGCTCAGAATATTATGGCAAAGGGAGTTGGCTTCGGTCCTGAGGGCGACTACAAAACAGCCGCTCTTGCAGCAGTCCTCTGCAAAATGGCAGAGAGAAGGAACGGTGCAACGGGCTTCCTAGAGGATTATACATACGATCTTCCCGAGGGTGAGGAAACCGAGCTTGCTTCGCATATGCTCGAAGTTTCACCCGTGTTCGCCGCTGAAAAGCCGAAGATAGAAGTTCACCCCCTCGGTATCGGCGGAAAGGCTGACCCCGCACGTCTTGTTTTTGAGGGAACAACGGGCGAGGGCATCGCAGTTTCGATGATAGATATGGGCGACAGATTCAGACTCGTCTGCGCAGAGATAACCCTCGTAAAACAGCCTGAACCAATGCCTAAGCTCCCCGTTGCAAGAGTTATGTGGAAGCTCAAACCCGACTTTGCGACAGGCTCGGCGGCTTGGATATACGCAGGCGGCGCACATCACGCTGTCGTTTCGACCGCACTCACAGCTGACGACATTCGTCTTTTCGCAAAGATGACCGACACGGAACTTGTTGTTATTGATGAAAAAACAGAACTGAACGCATTTGAACAGCAGCTTGAAATGCTCGATGCGATAGCTTCTTTGAAGAGATAAGGGTGAAATTATGAGATACGAAAAAATTTACCTTGAAGACCATTTCCCGAACCTGCCGAAAGCAAAAGAGAAAACGCAGGTCACACTTTATATTCCCGAAGTATGGAAAGAGGTTGATACCGAGCAGACTTTCCCATGCACGGTTATATGTCCCGGAGGAAGCTACTGGTGGTGCTCGGAGCGCGAGGCTGAACCCGTTGCACTCCGAATGGTCGGAAACGGAATTGCCGCCGCAGTCGTGAACTATGCCTGCGAATATCAGCATTATCCTCTCCAGCTGCTTGAGATTTTAGCGGCGATAACCTTTATGCGCCGCAACAGCAGGGAGTTTCACATCGATCCCGAAAAGATCGCAGTAATGGGATTCTCCGCAGGCGGTCATGCCGCTTGCACGGCAGGACTTTTCTGGCAGGAAAAGCTTGCGGAAGATGCGCTCGGCATTGAGCACGGCGAGGACAAGCCGAACGGAATGATACTTTGCTACCCCGTTATAACATCGGGAAAATACACTCACGATGGCAGTATGAAATGCCTGCTCGGTGATGATCCCGATCCCGAACTTCTTGCGAAAATGTCACTCGAAAATCAGGTCACCGAAAATGCTCCGCAGGCGTTTATATGGCACACGAGCGAGGACGGAACAGTGCCTCTCGAAAACTCGCTTTTCCTTGCCGAAGCGCTCCATAAGCAGGGCAAAAATGTTGAAATGCATATCTACCCAAAGGGCGGTCACGGCTTGTCGCTCTGCGATGATACCGTGAGCAAAAAGGCTGACCTTTCGGACGATGTGAAATACTGCTCGGAATGGATAGGACACTGCATAAGATGGATAAAGGAGATACTTTGATATGCTTTCACTTGATAAAACAAGCCTTGGCATTGAGCTTGGCTCGACCCGAATAAAGGCTGTTCTCATAGACGAAAACCACGCTCCAGTTGCATCGGGCAGCTATGATTGGGAAAACAAGCTTGAAAACGGCTACTGGACATATTCACTCGACGATATCCACAACGGCGTAAGAAGCTGTTTCGCTTCACTCGCCGAGGACGTGAAAAACAAGCACGGCATCACGCTCACGCACGTCGGAGCAATGGGAATTTCCGCGATGATGCACGGCTATATGGTTTTCGATGAAAACGACAAGCTGCTTGTTCCGTTCAGAACTTGGCGAAACACCACCACAAAGCAGGCGGCAGAGGAATTGAGCGATGCGCTCGGTTTTAACATTCCTCAGCGCTGGAGCATCGCGCATCTTTATCAGGCTGTACTGAACGGCGAACCGCACGTTCCGCAGATAGCACATATAACAACGCTCGCAGGTTACATAAATTATCTTCTCACGGGCGAAAGAGCTGTCGGCATCGGCGAAGCTTCGGGAATTTTTCCCGTCAGCAGGACGGTTTACAATGCTGAAATGCTCAAAACTGCCGAAGAAAAGCTTTCCTCGCACGGTTTTGACAAAAAGCTTGCGGAAGTTCTTCCTCCCGTAAAAATCGCAGGCGAAAAGGGTGCATTTCTCACCGAAAGCGGCGTAAAATTCCTCGACCCGACGGGTACATTCAAATTGGGCGTTCCCGTTTGTCCGCCCGAGGGTGACGCAGGAACGGGAATGGTCGCAGCCAACGCTGTACGTTCGGGAACGGGCAATGTTTCCGCAGGAACTTCGGTATTTTCGATGCTCGTTCTGGAAAAAGACCTCAAAAAGGCTTATCCCGAAATTGATATGGTAACAACTCCCGACGGCGCACCTGCCGCAATGGTGCACTGCAACAACTGCTGCTCCGAACTTGACGCTTGGGTGAAGCTTTTCGGTGAATTCGCCGAGCTTACGGGAAACAAGCTTGACAAGTCGGCACTTTATGAAACACTTTATAAAAATGCAATGACGGGCGATGCCGACTGCGGCGGAGTTACGGCGTTCAACTATCTTTCGGGTGAGCCCGTAACGGGCGCAGAGGACGGCAGACCGATGTATTTCCGTCAGCCGAACGGCAGTATGAACCTTGCGAACTTTTTCAGAGCGCAGCTTTATTCGGCGTTTGCTTCGCTTAAAATAGGTATGGATATCCTATTTGAAAAGGAAAATGCAGAAGCACAGCAGTTCACGGGTCACGGCGGCATTTTCAAGGTAAAGGGCGCGGCACAGCAGATACTTGCTGACGCACTGAACACCCCCGTTTCCGTAATGACAACGGCGGGCGAGGGCGGCGCATGGGGTATGGCTCTGCTCGCTTCGTATATGTTGAACGGCAGCGGAAAAACTCTCCCTGACTGGCTTGACAGCGAGGTTTTCGCAGGAATGGAAAAGCTCACGCTCACGCCGAATAAGGACGGCACGAACGGTTTCAACGAATTTATAAAGAGATACAAAGCGGCGCTCGGCGCGGAAGATATTCTCGGAAAAATTTGAAAGGATAGATAAAAATGCTTGAAAAATTAAAGCAGGAAGTGCTTGAAGCAAATCTTATGCTCCCGAAATACGGACTTGTAACATTTACTTGGGGCAATGTTTCGGCAGTTGACAGAGAAAGCGGAATGATAGTTATAAAGCCATCGGGTGTTGAATATGACACTATGACGGCTGATGATATGGTCGTTGTGGAGCTTGCAACGGGAAAGGTCGCAGAGGGAAAATACAAGCCGTCGAGCGACACTCCGACGCATCTTGAACTTTACCGTGCTTATGAAAATATCGGCGGCATCGTTCACACTCACAGCCGTTGGGCAACTTCGTTCGCACAGGCAGGAACGGGCATTATCCCGATGGGAACAACGCAGGGCGACTATTTCTACGGCGAAATCCCCTGCACAAGAGCAATGACCCCCGAGGAGATCGGCGGCGAGTACGAAAAGGAAACGGGAACGGTCATAATCGAAGCTTTCAAGGGCATTGACCCTATGACGATACCTGCCGTTCTTGTAAAGAACCATGGCCCGTTCGCTTGGGGCAGGGACGCAAAGGAAGCTGTTCATAACGCAGTCGTGCTTGAAGAAGTCGCATTTATGAATTACCACGCAATGTCGATAAATGCGCAGGCAGGACGTATGCCGCAGGAGCTTCTCGACAAGCACTATCTCCGCAAGCACGGTGCAAATGCCTACTATGGTCAGAACTGACAATGAGGAAAACGATATGAATTTTTGCGATACATATTCAAACAGAACGCTTTTCTGCGATAACTGGGAGTTTTTCAAAGCTCCGTTCGGCTCGGACTATTCCGAAAGCTTCGATTTCAAACGCGTAGATGTTCCGCACGATTGGCTCATCTATGATACAAATAATTTGTATGAAACCTCAACGGGTTGGTACAGAAAGAATTTTTCTTACACAAAAAAAGACGGCGTTCGCACATATATACGCTTTGACGGTGTTTATACAGACAGCAGGGTATATGTCAACGGTGCGCTTGCAGGCGAGTGGAAATATGGTTATTCCGCGTTTCAATTCGACATAACCGACCTTGTGAAGAACGGCGAAAACGTTGTGACAGTCCGTGTTGACCACCGTTCGCCGAATTCAAGGTGGTATTCGGGAGCAGGTATTTTCCGCAAGGTTTGGCTCTGCGAAAGCTCCGAGATACGCTTCGGAAATGACGGTATTTACATCTCCGCAAAGCCGAAAGACAACGCTTGGGAGGTCGAAGTAACTTCCGAGATCGTCCGTGAAAAGAGCGTTCCGATAGCAGGTGTAAGGGTTAGGAGCACTATCCTTGACGACATCGGAAACAGCATTGCAGTCTATGAAAGCGATGCCTGCGCAGTTGATATTTCCTGCATACCCGAAGCGGTGAGGGCTGACGGCTCGGCTTATTCGCTCACAACTCAGAGAATGACGGTCGAAGCGCCAACGTTATGGGACATTGACGAACCTTACCTTTACACAATGGTTTCGGAAATTATTGTGAACGGCGACATCGTTCAAAGCGTAAGCCAGCGCTTCGGCTTCAGAACGATAGAATTCACGACCGATAAAGGCTTTTTCCTCAACGGAAAGCATATAAAGCTCCACGGTTCGTGCGAGCATCACGACAACGGCTGTCTTGGTGCGGTGTTCAACAAAGCCGCACTCCGCAGACGTTTTGCAAAGCTCCGCGAAATGGGCGTGAATGCGATAAGAACTTCGCACAATATGCCTGCGGAAGAATTTATGGAGCTTGCCGATGAAACGGGTATGCTCATTCTCTCGGAAGGCTTCGATATGTGGGAGCGTTCCAAGACCGACTATGACTATGCGCGATTTTTTGATGAATGGGTAGAAAAGGACGTAGCTTCGTGGGTTCGCCGCGACAGAAACAGACCTTCGATCATAGGCTGGAGCATTGGAAACGAAATTTTTGACACCCACGCTGACGAGAGAGGTCAGGAAGTAACTGCTTGGCTCAAAAGGCTCGTTACTCTCCACGACCCGAACGGAAACGGCTATGTAACGTTCGGTTCAAACTTTATGCAGTGGGAAAACGGTCAGAAGTGCGGTGATATTTTAAAGCTTGTCGGCTATAATTACGGTGAAAGACTTTATGCCGACCACCACAAGGCTCACCCCGACTGGGCAATATACGGCAGTGAAACGGCATCGGTCGTGCAGAGCCGCGGAATTTACCATTTCCCGCTTTCGCAGACAGTTCTTGCCGATGATGATGAGCAGTGCTCTTCGCTTGGAAACAGCTGCACGGGCTGGGGCGCAAAGAACACCGAGGAGTGTATCATAAAAGACCGTGACGCTGAATACTGCGCAGGTCAGTTCATATGGACAGGCTTTGACTACATCGGCGAGCCAACGCCTTACAGCACGAAAAATTCCTACTTCGGTCAGTATGATACGGCAGGTTTCCCCAAGGACAGCGCCTATGTTTTCCGTGCCGAATGGACGGACTATAAAAAGTCGCCGTTCGTGCATATCTTCCCGTATTGGGACTTCAATGACGGTATGCCGATAGATGTGAGAGTTTGCTCAAATGCGCCGAAAGTTGAGCTTTTCTACAACGGCGCTTCGCTCGGCGTGACCGAGATAGACCATTTGCACGGACAAAAGCTCACCGCCGATTTCATCATTCCTTATGCAAATGGCGAGCTTAAAGCGGTAGCTTATGATGAGAACGAAAATATCATCGCCGAGGACGTTCAGCGTTCGTTCGGTGATGCCGCAAAGCTTGAAATTTCCGCAGATAAGACCGAGCTCAATGCAGACGGCTGCGACCTTATCTATCTTGAAATTTCCGCTTTCGATAAGGACGGAAACTTCTGCGCAAATGCGAATAACCGCGTGAATGTCCGTGTCGAGGGCGCAGCAAGACTTATGGGTCTTGATAACGGCGACAGCACAGACTATGACCAATACAAAGGCACTTCACGCCGACTTTTCTCGGGTAAAATGCTTGCAGTTATCGGCTCGACCGATAAGACGGGTGACATAAAGGTAACGTTGACTTCACCCGAACTTCCCGAAAGCGTTATCGAACTGAAGTCGGTCGAGGCTGAATATGAAAACGGCGTTTCTTCGACAGAGAATGTTTCGTTCGCCGAAACAGAGTGCGGAAAAACTGACGAAATTCCCGTAAGAAAGCTTGAACTTTGTGCCGAGAGCCGTGAATTTTCCGAGGATAAGCGAGAAATTACCGTTAAGGTCAAGGCTTATCCCGAAAATTCAAATTATGCGAACGATATTGAGTTCAAAGTGACAAACGAAACGGGAATACCGACAAATATTGCCGACTGTATCGACAACGGGGACGGCACTGTAACGCTCAAAGCAAAGGGTGACGGCTGCTTCTATCTCCGCGCGATGTGCAAAAACGGAACAGAGCGCATACACATTCTTTCCGTGCTGAAATTCACAGCGGACGGCCTTGGCGACGCTCTCACTTCACCGTACAGCTTTGTTCACGGCGGACTTTACACAAGAGCGAGCGAAAATATTTGCAGCGGCGTAAACAAGGGAGTAGGCTTCGCATTGGGCGGTGTTTCCTCATGGGCAGCGTTCGACAATGTTGACTTCGGCTCGGCAGGCTCGGATGAAGTGACCGTTTCGATATGGGCAAATACGCTCGACCCCGTCAATGTACGCTTCTACGACGGCATACCGAACGAGGGAGGAAAGCTCCTCGGCAGCTTCACATATCACAAGCAGCCCGAGTGGATGATATTCAAGGACGAAACCTACAAGCTCCCCGAACGGCTCAAAGGCATACATACTTTCTGCGTTGAAACGGACGGCGGCTATCAGATGAGCGGCTTCAGATTTGAAAAGCCGAACCGTGAATTCGGCGTGAATTATGCGGCAGATTCCGAACACATCTACGGCGACCGCTTCACAGCTGAGGAAAAAGCTGTTACGAATATCGGAAACAACGTTCTGCTCGACTTCGGCGAGTTCGATTTCACCGATGAAAAGCCGACAAAACTTGTTATAAGCGGAAGATCACCGCTGCCGCTCAACAGTATTCACCTTATCACGAACGGTGAAAACGGCGAGAACCGTATCCTCTGCGAATTTAAAGCAGACGACAGCGAAAATTATTCCGAAAGATCATTCGATGTCAGCGGCATAAACGGAAAGCAGACCGTATCGTTTGCATTCCTCCCCGGCAGCAACTTCGACTTTGAATATTTCCGCTTTGAAAAATAAGGAGCCAAAACAATGCTTAAATTTAAGAATATAGACGTTACCGAAGCACATCTTCTTCCCGGACTTTTCAAGGAGCGTTCTGATGTCAACAGAGCGTACCTTATGGAACTCAAAAATGAAGACCTTTTGCAGAACTTCTACCTCGAAGCCTGCATACGCACGGACAAAGATGTGACCGAAATGCACCTCGGCTGGGAATCACCGACCTGCCAGCTCCGCGGACATTTCCTCGGACACTGGCTCTCTGCAGCTTCTATGCTCATCGCACAGAACGGCGACCGTGAGCTTAAAGCAAAGCTTGACAATATCATCGATGAACTTGAACGCTGTCAGAAGCTCAACGGCGGCAGGTGGGTAGGCTCTATCCCCGAGAGATATTTTGAACTGCTCGAAAAGAACGTTTACGTCTGGTCACCACAGTATACAATGCACAAAACTCTCCTCGGACTTTACCACAGCGCAATGTATGCGAAGAACGAAAAGGCACTTGAAATTCTCAGCAATGCTGCCGACTGGTATATCGAATGGACGGAGAAAATGGAAAAGGTCAATCCTCACGCAGTTTACAGCGGCGAAGAGGGTGGTATGCTCGAAGTTTGGGCAGGTCTGTATGAATATACCCACGATGAAAGATATTTCACCCTTGCACAGCGCTATTCGCACCCGTCTATATTCAAAAAGCTCACAGACGGCGGCGACCCGCTTTCAAACTGCCACGCAAACGCAAGTGTTCCGTGGGCGCAGGGCGCAGCTAAAATGTACGAGATCACCGAAGATTCAAAGTGGCTCGAGATAGTGAAGAAGTTCTGGAAGTGCGCAGTTTACGACAGAGAATCATTCTGCACGGGCGGTCAGAATTCGGGCGAATTCTGGATCCCTCCGCACAAGCTTGGAATGTTCATCGGCGAAAGAACGCAGGAGTTCTGCACGGTCTACAATATGGTTCGCCTTGCCGATTACCTCTATCGCTTCACGGGCGAAAGCGAGTACCTCGACTATATCGAGAAGAACCTCTACAACGGCTTCCTCGCACAGCAGAACAAGTTCACGGGTATGCCTGCTTACTTCCTCCCGATGAAGTCGGGCAGCGTTAAGAAATGGGGAAGCAAGACCCACGATTTCTGGTGCTGCCACGGCACAACGGTCCAGGCGCACACTGTTTACCCGATGCTCTGCTGGTATGAAGACACCGAAAACGACCGCCTTGTTGTCGGTCAGTACATCAACTCCGAATACAAGCGCAGCGAAAATGTCACCGTTACACAGAGCGTCGATATGAAGTATTACAACGACGGCGCTTCGTTCGATGAACACGATGACAGCAGAATGTCAAGATGGTATCTGAAGCTTAATGTAAACGCTAAAACACCCGAGAAGTTCACGCTTTCGCTCCGTGTTCCGAACTGGACGGTCGGCGAGCCCGAGGTTTACATCAACGGCGAAAAGTTTGACGGCAAGGCTGAAAACGGCTATCTCAACATCGAACGCACTTGGAAAAATGATACAATAAATCTTCACTTCCCCGCAGCGCTCACAATGTCCTCACTCCCCGATATGCCACAGCTCACAGCGTTCTCCGAAGGCCCTATCGTCCTCGCAGGACTTTGCTCTTCCGACAAGGGCATCACAATGGAAAACGATAACCCCGAAAGTGCACTTGCTTACACTATCGAGCATACCTACAGCACTTTCCCATGGCAGCAGAGCGTTTACCGCACTGTAAATCAGCCCGAAAACTTCGACCTCGTTCCGCTCTATGATGTTACAGATGAGCCTTACACGGTTTATTTCACAAAGAGAGCTTCAAAGTAAGATTTTTAAGGTATTTCAATGAAAAAATCCGCAGGCGTGCTGCCGCACGGCAAGGATTTTTAACGCAGTATGCAGCAAAATTTGCCGAAATGACGTGTGCATATGCTTATGAAGACAGGTTCTATAAATAACCGACCGTCCAAGCTTAAAACAGCAGGCGGCGGAGTGATTCAGTGAAAAATGGCATATCCCGACCGAAGCGTATCTCGAAAGTATGGACGAAGCCATACACAGCGAAAAGCCGTTCCGCAGTGGTATCTTGCGCTTGAAAGCGACCGCATCATCGGCGGAATGAGAGTTATCGAAAATGACTTTCACCCGAGAAAAGACCTTGCGCCAATATGGAAGAAAATGGGATGGACACGCTCTATCTTCTGACCGACCACACGGCGTTCTATGAGCGTTACGGCTGGGAATTTTACCACATCATCGAGGATAATGGGACTGCCTCGAGGGTTTATATTCACAAGGTAAGATGACGAGTGATATGGAGAATGTTGCATCACTTGTGCAGAGTATTTTCAGCAATATTCTTTCGGGCGAAAAATAATTTATTACCAATAAATTAAAAGTGTGTACTTTAGTGTGTACCCTAAATAAATAAAAACCCCGTAACTAACGCAGTTACGGGGTTTTTTGGTGGTGCGGATAACAGGACTTGAACCTGCACGTCGGGGACACCAGATCCTAAGTCTGGCGCGTCTGCCAATTCCGCCACATCCGCAAAATTTTTCACAAGCTATATTATAGCACAAAAAATCTCTGCGGTCAACCTTTTTTTGATTTTATTTGGAGCGTTTGCCTTATTTCGCTGCTTTTACCGCATTTTCAGCGCTTTCGAGAGCCTTATCTGCAGCAAGAACAGCCTGCTCGGCGGCGAAGCTGCCTTTTTTAACGGCTTCTTCCGATTCGTTGAGGATATCGGCGGACTTTCGCGCCGATTCTGCGCTTTCGGCGGCAAGGCTTCGTACCTCATCGGCAACAACAGCAAAACCCTTGCCGTTTTCGCCTGCACGGGCAGCTTCTATCGCGGCGTTGAGCGCGAGCATATTCGTCTGGAAAGCTATGTCCTCGATTGCGCCGATGATAGACTTTATGCGCTGATTTTTCTCGCCGATGATGTTTACGGCTTCGGCAAGTTCGGACGACCTTTCGCGGTTTTCCTTTATCAATTTTTCAGCTTCGGCTGCGGCATAAGCTGTATTTTTTCCCGAAGCTTCGGCAGCTGTAAGCTTTTCTTCAAGCGCTTTTATGCGCTCTTCAAGCTCGGCTTTTTCATTATTTGTGCGTTCAAGCTCTGCACCGAGTGCGGCAAGCTGTTTTTCCGTTTCTTCGGAAACAAAAGCGGGTTCGGAGCGTTCGGGTTCGGGTGCTGATATCTCCTGCACGGGAGTGTGTTCTTCCTGCACGGGCGAGGGGAGAACGGGGAGATCTTGAGCTTTCGGCTCGGTGATCTCAGCAGCTTCGGCAGCTTTTTCTTCGTCTGTCTTGCCAATGAGTACACAGCATATCATTGAAGCAGCGGCGGCAAGAACAGCTGCGATCACTGCCGTTGCAGCTATAAAAGGTCGGCTGTCGGTCTTTTGGGGGAAGCTGTAGTCGAACATTTCAAGCGAAAGTTCACCGCACTGCTCGCTTGCTTTATCATAAACAGGGGAGCTGAGTTCAGTTGATATGATAGTCTTATCGCCGATGAAAAGCCTTGCTCCCATATCTTTTTCGAGCGAAGCGAAATATCCGCCGAAATAGTCGGCATCACAGCCGCAGACGGTAATATTTCCGTTTGCGGAGTTTGTCACGGCATAGTAAAGTTTGCTCGAATTTTCATCGAAAACGAATCCGTCCGAAACGGAGAGAACTCCCGTTGAGCTGTAATTTTTTTCGCTTGCAAAGCCGACGCTCTCACCGCTTTTGATAAAGTCAAGGCTTATTCCAAGTCCGGAAAGTGCGCTGTTTCGGTCACGGAGCGCGTAGTTCTTGAACTCATCGGGCGCATATCGTATAGACGCGAGTTCGGAGGTTTCGTTGGCGGCGGCTTTCATAAGGTCAGCTTTTTCGGATATGTAAAGGGCGGCACTTTCCGCCGAAGCGCGAACGGACGAAGCCTCATCAGTGCGCTCAGTAAGCTTTATGCCGAGCGTAACGGCGCAGACAGCAAGCAGAGCGGTGCAAACCGTAACTGCGGCAGCAGCTTTTATCTTTGCCAATCTTTTATTCAATCCAAACGCCCCCTTTTTCGCATATTTCCGCGTATAATGTCATATACATTTATTATAACGTAAAATTCCAAAAAAGTGAATACTTTGTTAATGCGCGGATGTAAATATACTGTTGAATTTTTATAAATTTAGTATTAACCGATTACAGAATTCTTACAAAATGTGAAAACTCTTGAAAAAGGTGAAGCGTTGTGCTATAATTCCGATAGAAAACAATGAAAGGAACATAGAAAATGGCACAGCAGAAAAAACGCAGGAAGAAAAAAATCAGCAAACAGGCTCTTATCCTGCGGTGGATAATGATAATAATACTCGTTCTTCTCGTCTGGTTCGCAGTGAAAAAGATAGCTTCGGCTTTCAAAAAAGTCGATGATTCCGCATCGGTGACTTCTTCGTCTTCTGCGGAAAGCGCTTCGCAGACAAACGGCGAGACAGACGGAACTACGGACAGCATTGCAGATAATTCAGACGGAATAGTTATAGGTGCAGGTGATGATATGACAGAAACAACAGCAGAGCAGGAAAACATCGATAACGCATGGGCAATGTTCCTCGTGAACAACCAAAATCCGCTTCCCGATGATTATGATAAGCGTATAACCGTCAAAAAAGTTTATTCCAACGGCGAGCGTGACTTTGATTTTGACGAACGTGCCGCAGACTACCTTATAAATATGTTCGCCGCAGCGAAAAAGGACGGCATAAACCTCACCGTAAATTCGTCCTACCGCACTATCGAGTACCAGCAGTTCAACTTCGACAGAAGCGTACAGCAGCGCGTCAATAACGGAATGAGTTACGACGAAGCAGTTCTCGATACCGAAAAAGAGGTCGCATATCCGGGAAAAAGCGAGCATAACGCAGGACTTTCCGCAGATATTTTCTCCGATGAGTATGTAAGCTTTGACGATGACGGCTTCAAGAATACGAAAGCTTATGCATGGCTTATGGAAAACGCCGCAGATTATGGCTTTATCCTCCGTTATCCCGAGGGAAAGGAAGACGAAACCGGCATAATCTATGAACCGTGGCATTACCGCTTTGTCGGCGTTTACTATGCGCATAAGGTTCAGGAAAGCGGACTCTGCCTTGAAGAATATTTTAAGGCAAACGGCTGGCTCGATGAAAACGGTACAGCAACACAAATGACCGTTGAATAAAATTTTGACCTCGCTCAAAAATGAACGAGGTCAAAATTTTATACTAAACACCATTTAAAATTTGGAAAAAATCAAGCCGATGATCCCGCAGCTGTTTTTAACAGGTTTATATTGGATCTCGGCGCAGATTTTTTCCTGTATTTTATTGGTGTTTAATATTATCCCCATTTTTTCAATGTCTTTTGCATATAAGCCCTTATATCAAACCCGTAAATTTCATTCAGTTTTTCCGAGCGGCAGACATTCTCTGACGAATCGAGGATCTCCGTTCTGCCCTCGTTCATTACCATTATCCTGTCCGAAAGCTCGGCGGCAAGGTTGAGGTCGTGGAAAACTCCGACGACGCTTTTTCCGCTTTTTGACCACTCTTTGAGCATTTCGATAAGCTCTATCTGACGTTTCAGGTCGAGGTGGTTCGCAGGCTCGTCGAGGAAGATTATTTTTGGTTCTTGTGCGAACGCTCTTGCAAGCAGAGCTCTTTGGAGCTGACCGCCCGAAAGCTCGGTTATGACGCTGTCTGCGATGCGGAGGGTGTCTGTTTTTTTCATATACTCCTCTGCGGCGGCTTCATCGGCTTTATCCGAGCCAAAGCCTTTGCTTTTGGCGTATCTTCCGAGTGCGACCGTTTCGCGGACGGTGAAATCGCTATACTCGCCGCCTGCGCCCGTTTGTGAAAGGAGCGCTGCATTCATCGAAAGTTCCTCTCGGGACATTGAGCGTATCTCTTTTCCGTCGATGAGCGCGCTACCTTCCTTATATGGAATAATTCCGCACAAAGCGCGCAGGAGTGTTGTTTTTCCGCAGCCGTTCGGGCCTGTTATCGCGAGTATCTCACCGTCATTGACGGAAAAGCTTACATTTTTTACAATAGTTTCATTCCCATAGCCGCAGGAAAGTTCTTTTACTTCGAGCATAGATTCACCTTCTTCTTTTAAAGAAAACCACTGCGAAAAACGGTGCGCCGATAAGCGAGGTTATAACTCCGACGGGGAGTTCATTCGGGACTGCAAGCGTTCTCGCCGCAACGTCGCATATCGTCATAAATGCACCGCCGACAAGCGCTGTCATCGGCAGGAGAAGCTTATGCTTCGGACCGAAGATCTTTCGCGTGATATGCGGAGCGATAAGGTCAACAAAGCCGATAACTCCTGCGAAAGCGACAGCCGTTCCCGAAAGCACGGACGCGAGCACGAGCAGTATCGTCTTTGCGGCTGAAGTGTTCACGCCTATCGACATCGCCTGCTCATCGCCGAAAGTCAGCAGGTCGAGCTGCTTTGACTTTATCATAAATACGGTGAAGCATACAGCGAAAACTGCAAGCAGAACTGCCGAATATCCAAACCCTCTTCCTGCGAAGCTGCCGTTCTGCCACTTTATGAGCTGGCGGTATCTTTCGTCCGAAAATGTCGCCATAAGGCTTACCCAAGCGCTTATAAAAAGCGAAAGCACCATTCCTGTGAGGACTACCGTGCTGCTTTGCAGACTTCGGTCGAGCCGCCTTGCGAAAGCTACCATTATAAACATCGTTGCAACGGCAAATACCGCGCCGCCCACTGCGGTCGAGTAGCTGCCGAAAATCGCAAAGCCGGTTACAATAACAAGGCTTGCGCCGAGTGATGCGCCGCTCGAAGTTCCGAGCGTGAAAGGGGAGGCAAGCGGATTGCGAAGTACCGATTGAACAGCTGCACCGCTGACGGAAAAAGCCGCTCCGACAATAAAGCTGAGAACAACTCTCGGAAGTCTTATCCCTGCGATTATGCTCACTTCGCCCTCGGTGACATCGCTCGGGAGAGGTACACCGAAAAATGCATTTTTTATCGCCGCAAAAATATGAAGCGGTGATACCGTGACGCTTCCCACGCATATTCCAATGACGAGGGAAGCGAATGCACAGAGTATCACCGCCGTTATTTTTGCTGTTAAGTTAAGGCGCTTCACCCTGCGTTAAGCTGCAAGGTCAGCCGCGGTATTGCAGGCTGTAACGTTTGCATTTTCGCCGTAAACGTCGGGGTAAATTGCAGATGCGATCTCGTTGATGCCGTCAACAACGTGCTGAGATGCACGGCTTGTTTCGTTTGCACCTACCTGATAAACTTCGCCGTTCTTTACAGCAGTGAGAACGTCCCAGCCCTCTCTTGCTGTGATCTCGTTGAAGTCATAGCCGTCATAAGCAACGCTTGTGAGGATAACATCGGGATTTGCTGCGATAACAGTTTCATCGGAGTTGGATATCCAGCCCTCTTCGCCGCCGTAGATATTTTCAGCGCCGACAAGCTCGATGATCTCATTGAGGAATGTGCCGCTGCCTGTTGTGTAAAGGTAAGGAGCTGCGCTTATTTCAAAGTAAACGGACTTCTTTTCGGTGATGTTTGCAGCCTTTGCGGAAATATCGCTGATGCAGCTGTCGATAGTGGCGATGAGTTCATCACCCTTGTCGGAAGTGCGTGTGTAAGCTGCGAGGAATGCAATGTCGTCCTTGATGCCGTCGAGGGAAACTGCGGACGGAATGTATACAACGTTCGTGCCTGCTGCCTTGAGTTCAGCGTAAGGGTCGCTGTCGCCGTTGTCGGAAATGCCGTTGATGATGATAACATCGGGAGCAAGAGCAACGAGCTCTTCTGTGTTGAGGTTGTAGAAATCGAGTGTGCATACAGCAGGATCGATGCCCTCAACGTCAGCGGAATACTTGTCAGCTGCGATGATCTTGTCAGCAAGTCCAAGTCCTGCGAGAATTTCCGTTACGGACGGAGCTGCGGAGATGATAGTGTTGATCTCGGTGGGAACTTCAACGAGGTTGCCCTCACGATCGATAACGCTGTCAGCGTCAGCAGCTTCGCTTTCGGCTGTTGTTCCTTCTGTTTCAACTTCTGTTTCGTTTACAACGGTTTCAACCTCGGTGATCTCGGAGGTAGTGATCTCTCCGCCGTCAGGGGTGGAGTTTGCATTTCCGCAGGCTGTCATCGAAACGGCAAGAATACCTGCAATTGCGAGGGATAAGAGCTTTGACTTTTTCATTTGAAAACTTCCTTTCTGCGAAATAATTCATTTTCGCATAAAAAATTGCCGCAGCCGATATTGCTCAAAATGCAAAATGACCGCAGCAAAGCAAGGGCATTTCCGACATTCCAAAAGCGAACCGAAATTCCCGAACAATGCACAAGCGTAACTTTTCAACCGTTCACTGCGGCGCGACGCTCACCTGCGGATATCTGCTTTTTGGCAAACCCGATGAACTTTTCATTTATCGGACAGACGGGTATTCCGACTTTGACTTATCTTTAAAAAAGAACAGAACGCAGCCTTCCCACAAAATTTGCAGTGACATAATTGCGTTCGCATCATCATTACGGCGGCAGGACCGTGTATAATACTTCCCCGACTGTATCAAGCATATGATATGCTTTTGTGCAGCAATATTCAATTTTTACGTTAAGAGTATAGCACCGTTTTGCGGCTTTGTCAATAAAATACAGAACGAATTAAGCAAAATTTAAGATTTTTAAGAATTTTTAGTGCTTTGGGGGTTTTATTTTGTAAAAAAGTATGCTATAATAACTTTATCTATTTATAAAGTTATAAAGGAATGCGAATTTTTGAAAGGACGAACCGCAGATGTCACGAACCGATAAGAAATTTTCCGCTTTTTCCGTTGCGGAGATAATATTGATAATACTTCTTGTTGCCGTTATCGCAGCAATGATATTCATAGGCGTTGTTTTTCATAAGGACAACACCGCCACAAGCATTTTCGGCTACTGTTTTTACCGAACGAAAGCCGTAAATATGGAAACGAGCATACCGCAGGGTACGATAATCGTCGCCAAGGAGTCGGAGAACGATTCGATCGAAGCAGGCAGCGTTATCCTCTGCAAAATCGGCGAATATACCGTCCTCACGCGAGTTACCGATGTGCAGGACGATGCTTACATAGTAAAATTTGACGTTGCGCCCGATAATGAAACCTTCCGCGTGGAAAAATCCGCCGTTATCGCAAAGGCGGTATGGCAGCTCGAAGCTTTCGGAAAGTTCATCGACTTTGCCACAAGCACGGTCGGAATAATCATCGTGCTTATAATTCCGCTTACTATTATAATAGCTGTTCAGGTCGTTCGTATAAACAGGCTCAAAGCGCTTGAACGTGAAGCTTCTTCGCTCGATGACCTCGATGATGTTATCAATTCACGCAGAAAGGAAGAAACTCCTGCCGTAACATTTTCAAAGCCTAAGTTCAGCGATGAAGCACCCGAACCTCGCCGTCCCGAAAGAAACGAGGAATCTCCGCTCGTTGTAAAGCGCCCGAGAAGCCGCAATTTCGATTTTGACGAGGACGATCTGCGCCCAAAGTCACGCCTTACCGTTGACAGCAACGGCAGAGCTGATTTCGTTGCCGAAGACAAAGAACCCGTCCGTATCCCCGAAAATGAAACGCCGAACGAGCGTCTTGAACGCATCAGCGGCATTGCAAAGCATACATCTCCCGTCAGTGCATCGGCGAAAGCTTCATCGGGCAGCGAGCCTGCTTATGCCGCCGCTCCCACAAGGATAACCGCAGATGCAGTTCGAAGTTCCGAGGGCGAACGTGTTGTTTTCACTCCTCATGTCAGCAACGTTATCCCCGACAGCCTTGCAAATATTCAGGAAGAAGCTGCCGCAAAGTCGGGATTTGACGAAAGCGTGAAAAATTACTTCGAGAAAAACGACAAACCGACCATTCCCACAGAGGAAAAGCCTGCTGTCGAATCTGTTTCCACTATCCCCGAAAATGCAGTCGTTCCGAAAGAAAATATCGCTCCCGTAAGAAAGAAAAAGAGCAGCAAAACACTCGAAGAGCTTATGAGCATCATCGATGCCGAGGAAACAAAGCTTAAAAAATAATTTGGGAGCATTGGATAGGAATGGTCTTTTCAAATCTTATATTTATATATGTATTTTTGCCGCTCTGCCTTGTTTTTTACTATTCGGCAAGGTCGGCAAAGCTGCGAAACCTCGTGCTTGCGCTGTTTTCACTCGCGTTTTATGCATGGGGCGAGCCCGTGTGGGTGCTGCTGCTTATTTTCAGCGCCGCCGTTGACTATTTTAACGGACTTTTTATCGAAAAATGCCGCATACGAAAAAAGGGAAACCCCGTGCTTGGCGTTGTTTGCTCGCTCGTTGTGAACCTCGGCATACTTTTCGTGTTCAAATACAGCGCATTTTTCATCCATCAGATAAATCTTCTGACGGGCCTTTCGCTCCGCGAGCCGACATTCTCACTCCCGATAGGAATTTCATTCTATACGTTCCAGACTATCTCCTATACGGTCGATGTTTACCGCGGAAAAGTCAAAGCTCAACATTCGTTCCTAAGCTTTCTGCTCTATGTTTCAATGTTCTTCCAGCTCGTCGCAGGTCCTATCGTCCGATATGAAAGCGTTGCCGCAGAAATAGACGAGCGCAGAACGACCGCCGAGGACTTCAACTCGGGACTTATTCGCTTTATATGCGGACTTGGAAAGAAAGTTATCATCGCGAACACGGTCGGTCAGCTTGCAGCAAATTCACTCACATTTGAGAAAGCTCCGACCTCGGTCGCAGCCGCTTGGTTCGGGGTTGCAATGTTCACACTGCAAATTTACTTCGACTTTTCGGGCTATTCCGATATGGCGATAGGTCTTGGAAAAATGTTCGGATTCCATTTCCCCGAAAACTTCAACTATCCGTATATCTCACGCTCGGCAACAGAGTTCTGGCGCAGGTGGCATATCTCGCTCGGCTCGTTCTTCCGCGACTATGTTTACATACCTCTCGGTGGAAACCGAAAGCACCTGATACTTAACCTCGTGATAGTATGGTTTCTCACGGGTCTTTGGCACGGCGCAAGCTGGAACTTCATTATATGGGGTATGGGTTTCGGTGTGCTGATAATCCTCGAAAAGCTTTTTATGCTGAAAGTGCTTGACAAGCTGCCGAAATTCTTCTCACATATCTATGCGCTTTTCTTCATACTTATCGGCTGGGCAGTGTTCTATTTCACCGACCTCGGTCAGCTTGGTTCGTGTCTCGGCGCAATGTTCGGCGCAGGCGGAATACCTCTTTATGACGAAGTCACGAAGTCGGCGTTTCTGAGCAACCTCTACCTTATCATAGCGGCGGTAGTGCTTTCAATGCCAATTTCACGCCTGCTCAATGAGGAAGTTCAGCATATCGAGCGCAAGTCGGGCGGAGTGTTTGCAGTTTCAAGCGTTATCCGAACAGTGCTTTGTATCGCGCTGCTTGCTGTTTCATCGGTAATGCTCGTCGGTCAGACCTACAACCCGTTCCTCTATTTCAGATTTTAAAAGGATAAAATAATGAGTTCAAAAGATAAAGGTTCTTCGCTCGAAAAGAGAATAGAAGCCGCAAAGGCTTACAAGAAGAACGTTAAGCTTTACAATAAAATAAGCATCGCAGTGATACTCGGCGTAATTGCGCTGACAGCAGTATTGCTCGCCGTCCTGCCGCGCCCGAAAACTTCCGAACTGGAAAAGCGTGAGCTTGCACCGATGCCCGAGTTTTCGGCAAAAGCGCTGTTCAGCGGCGAATATTTCAGCGGCATCGCGGAGCATTTTTCGGATACTGTTCCGTTCCGTGAGCAGCTCGTTGTGCTGAATTCGCGTATGAAAAAAGCAATGGGAATAAGCTCTCCGACTTTCTACGGCACGGTGGATATCGTTGCCGATGATGAGGGCAATTCGCTCGAAGAAACTCCTGTTCAGACCGAACCGGCGCAGACAGAACCCGTTCCTCAGCAGACCGATGTTGCCGTCAGCGAAAAAACGGAGGAAAACGACAGTGCGGTAACGGAAACCTCTGCCATTTCCGAAACGACCGAGTCCGAAACAACGGGAATTGCCGATTTCTCCAATAATGGCATCGTCGTTGACGGCGTAAAAATGTACGGCGAGGACGCAGGTGTTATGCTTTTCGGCGGAAACAAAAAGCAGGGCGCTCGTTATGCCGAGATAATCAACAAGTATAAGGCTTCGCTCGGCAATGTCAACGTTTATAATATGGTAGTTCCGACCTCGGTCGAATTCTATCTCCCGAAAAAATACAGCAAATATTCTTCCTCGGAAAAGGAATCGATAGACTATATCTATAGCTGCCTTTCGCCAGATGTTACCCCGATAGACGCTTATTCCAAGCTTGCAGAGCATACCGATGAGTATATCTACCTGCGAACCGACCACCACTGGTCGCCGCTCGGCGCGTACTATGCTTATACGGCTTTCTGCGAAGCGCTCGGAATGGAGTATCACCTTATCACTGACTACACTGAAAAGGTCAAGGACGGCTTTGTCGGCTCGCTCTATGGCTATACGAACGATATAACCCTCGCGAATGCCCCCGAGCAGTTCCATTACTTCCTGCCGCCCGATGTTACATATTCCGTTCAGACCTACTATTATGATACGCTCGCACCGAAAAACGGAGGCGCACTTTTCCATGAATATGTCGAGGGCGCAAACTGCTACGGAATGTTCCTCGGCGCGGACGCTATCCATACAAAAATAACAACAAGCACAAAAAACGGCAGAAAGATAGTCGTTTTCAAGGAATCCTACGGCAATGCATTTGTGCCGTTCCTCGTCAATAATTTTGAGGAAATTTACGTTATCGATATCCGCTATTTCGGAACGAACGCTGTTGATTATATCAAGAAGATAGGCGCGACTGATGTTCTCTTCATCGATAACTGCTTCGCCGCAAATACTTCTTCGCTGATAAAGCATATCGAAGATCTCTACAGCTCACCGACAGGTTCGGTAGTCACGACCGTTACGGAAACCGAAACAGCTCCGAGCGAAACTATAGCTTCGGGCGGCAAAAAGAAAAACGACAAGAAAACAACCGAACAGACTGCAAAAGAGCAGAAAAACACCACTCAGAAAAAGGAACAGACGGCGGTGACGACCGCTCCGCCGAAAACGGAAACGGAGAGCGTTACGGCAACGGGAAATTAATGCGTAATTCGTAATTGTTTTGCTCCGTTATTTTTTCGAATCCCATAGGGGCGGATTCCATATCCGCCCGTCAGCAATCTATGAAATTACACAAATTTTCTGTAGGAGACGGGTTTCCGTCCCAAGTTGCAGACTATATCGCATACGAATTTTGTTTTTGAAAATCTTATGTAAACCGACCCCGGGAAAATATTCTTTCTCGGGAATTTTTTGTTGTCCAAATAAAAATGAATTTTACAATATGTAAAATATACTTGACAAAAGGTAAAATATATGCTATTATAAATGTGTCGGAGGTGATAGGGTGGCAAAGAATCTTAAACTCAAAGCCGCAAGAGCGGCTCTCGATATGTCGCAGCAGACGCTTGCCGAGAAAGCGGGCGTTTCAAGGCAGACCATAAACGCGATCGAAAAAGGCGACTACAACCCTACGCTTAATCTGTGTATCGATATCTGCAAAGCATTGGGGAAAACACTTGACGAGATCTTCTGGGAGGGTGACTGATATGAAAGAAACGAAAAAGGAAAGAAATTATGTAACTGTTTTCAGCGACTACGGACTGGACGAACGTCAGCGGAGCAAAAGCGAGAATATCGGCTTCCGATGCTTTCGTGAACTCTATATCACTTCGCTCATAATGACGGTCGTGTGGTACGTTATAGGCTGTGTTGTTGATACAACTATTCCTATCGTGATAGTCGCAGGCAGCTATTTTGCGGCGGCGATAGTCTGCTACTGCATCTACGCTCTCCGTGCAGCGAAAGCAGGCGTTATCAACGGAATCACGGCTTTTTCATTCTCAACGGTAAGTCTTGCAAAAGCGATTTTAACGACTTTGTTTGCTATTGTTTTCGGTTTGGGCGCAGGTCATCTTATCTCCGCTTCGGATAAAATGACGGATTGCATTGTTCTTGCCGTGCTGTGCGCAATGCTTTCCGCAGAAAATTTCGTGCTGTACTTCTGCGGATTGAAAAACAACAAAGTGCTTGATGAACAGAATAAGGAGGAAGAATAATGGCTAACAATAAAAGCGCATTATCGGGAACTATCTTTGACGAAGCCGGCTATGACGAAATGCAGAAGTCCGAAAATCACGAGATAGGTTACAGGCTATTCAAAGCGATGTTTTTTGTTGTGCTGGCTGCGGCGTTTATATTGACAGTGGTTTGCGGAAATGCCAACGATTTTTGGGGCATGGCAGTTTCGCTTGCATTACTTGCCGTTGTTTTTGTATTTTATATCATATATGCCTATATGACTGCTAAAAAGGGAATAATGAACCCTAAATTTGCAAAAGGCTGGTCAGCAAAGTGGATAATACCTGCTTATATAATACTGGAAGTCGCAGCAATTACCGGAATTTTTCATTCGGAGCATGAATTGAGTGATATTGCCCTTGTTATTCAATGGCAGATAATCATTATCAGCTGTATTTCAATGTCGCTCTGCGCGATGAAAAACAACCGTGTTCTGAAAGCTCAGCTTGAAGAAAATGAAGCGGACGGGTAAAAGTTTTATTTGATAGTAGTTATATGGTCGGCATAAATTGTAATTATGAACAATTTATGCCGATTTTTTTATATTTAATGTAGAATATTACCTAAAAATCACTAAATATATAAAAACATTACGAATTAATATTGACATTTAATAAATTTGTGATATAATGATGAATAAAGTAAAACAAATAAATTGACAGTATATTTCAAAATAGAGATGAATATAAATTATACATCAATCAAACATATTAAAAAGTATGTGCAACTCACCGAAAAGGTGTTTTACATAATTTAAATGAAAAATAATGCGTTATACGCAAAAATGGAGGAAATTTTTATGGAAAAAGTACCTGCACTTCTTATTACAATTTTTCTTGGTGAATTCGGTGTTCACAGATTTATGGCAGGCAAGATCGGCACGGGTATCATCTGGCTTCTCACTGCCGGCTGCTTCGGAATCGGTTATATAGTTGACATTATCCAGGTCGCAACGGGCAAGTTTACCAAAAAAGACGGTACACCTTGGGTCAATTCTTAATTGTCCGAAATTAAGATCACTTTAAAAAGCTATGAATACTAAACACCAATAAAATACGGGAAAAATCTGTGCCGAGATCCAATGTAAACCTGTTTTCAGTTTCAAACTGTTTTAAACAGCTGCAAGATCATCGGCTTGATTTTTTCTAAAATTTAAAATGTTGTTTAGTATAAATGCAGCATAAATTGTTATTGTGAACAATTTATGCTGTGTTTTTTGCCGTTTAATGTAGAATAATGTCTAAAAACGAGAAAATATTATATAAATAATATGAATATATATTGACATTACTAAAAATTGTGATATAATAATTAATAAAGTCAGATTAAAGTTTTAATAAAGTGCTTCTGAAAACTGATGTAAGGTGATATAATTGAAATTTCTGCGAAAAATAACCGACAGCATGATATTTCAGAATATAATTCTTGGCATAATTATTTTTAATGCAGGTCTTATGGGACTGCAAACGATCTCAGGACTTTCGCCCGAAGCGGTTAATGTCCTATCCACGCTCGATACAGTATGTCTTGGCATTTTTATTGCCGAAATGCTGCTGAAAATGGCAGCTTACCGCCTTGATTATTTCCGCAACGGCTGGAACTGGTTCGATATGGTGATAATTCTTGTTTCGGTAGTGTCGGGAATGTCGTTTTTGTCGGCGTTCAGAGCATTTCGTGTACTGCGTGTGTTCCGTTCGCTGAAAGCGCTGCGCGGCATGAAGCTTGTCAGCTCTGTGAAGCATTTGCAGGTGATAATCCTTGCGATATGCAGAGCCGTTCCGAGCATAATCTGGACAGGTCTTCTTATGATGCTGATATATTATATATTCGCTATCATCGGAGTTTCAACATTCGGCGAGGCTTTTCCCGAGTGGTTCGGCAGCCTTGACAAGGCGATGTACACACTGTTTCAGGTGATGACGCTCGAAAGCTGGTCAATGGGCATCAGTCGTCCCGTTATGGAAGTTTATCCAATGGCTTGGATATATTTCGTGCCGTTTGTGCTTGTTTCATCATTCATCGTAATGAATGTTGTTGTCGGTATCGTCGTAAATTCGATCAGTGAAGTTACGGCTGAGAAAGCAGATGCAAAGAAGCCCGAAGATGAAAGCGGCGACCTTTCAGCCGAGCTCGATGCACTGAAAGAACATATCGCAAAGATAGAAAGGCTTATTGAAACCAAGAAATAAGGCTTGTGCCATTTCATATCAAAACAGCAGAATTTTAGGAGGATATTTTTTATGTCAGAAGAAAACAAAGTCAAAACTTCGGAGAAACCGGCAAAAACCGCAGAGCAGAAGGAAAAAACGCTTGAAATAATCGTTGCGATATTTCTCGGCGTGACAGCTCTTTTAACATCATGGGCATCATGGGTAGGCTCTCTCCACGGCGGAAATCAGTCCACCAATTACACAGTCAGCAATAACCTTTCCGCAGAGGCAAATTCCGAATATAACACTGCAATGCAGAATTATATGCAGGATATGATGATATGGAATCAGATCAACGAAGTTCTGCTCGATCAGCAGTTCGCTGAGGAAAGCGGCGATGATCTTACAGCCGAAAAGGCTCAATGGCGTCTTGACCAACTTCTCAATGACAATGTTACAGATTCTTTCCTCGATGCTATCAACTGGGCGTTGGAGCAGGAAGAAGCAGCTTCTCCGTTTGAAATGGAAGGATACGTTGAAAGCTATTTCGATACATACTATGACCTCATCGAACAGTCCGATGAAACCCTTGAGCAGGGTAAAAAGGACAACTCCAACGGCGATGCGTTCGGACTTGTTACAGTTATCTATTCGGTAGTATTGTTTATGCTCGGTATTGTTGGAACATTCAAGAATCTTCCAAACAGATATATCGTTCTCGCATTCTCAATCGCAGGCTTCCTTTTTGCAACTATCTATATGTTTACACTGCCAATGCCGACAGGTTTCAGTCTTTCAAGCTTCTTCGGCGGCTGAAATTTGATTTAAATATTTTTGGAGGAAATTATTATGGGTTTAGGTGAAATGCTCGGAGTTAAGAATATCAAGATTGAAACAAAAACTCCAATGTCGTTAGAGGAATTTTTTGACAAGATCAAGGACGTTACTTTTGAAGCAGGCGTTCCGTCTATCGTAAAGCACGGCTTCAATACCGTTATCTGCTTCCCGAAGATCGACAGAGAGAACCAGATCTGGATCACTGGCGATAAGGGCAAGTTTACAGTAATGAGAAGCACTATCATCGCAGGTCTTGGCGAATCAATCAAGAATCAGCTCGCTTCGGACGTTCTCAACGCTGTTACAGACGGCGCTGCAACAATGTTCAGCCAGCTCGGCAACCCCAAGAAAACTTGTATGGCTCTTTGCGATAAGGTAGCAGATACCATTAAGTCGCTCGATCTTTAAGTTTTAAATATAAATCGCAGGTGTACGCTGTCGTATGCCTGCTTTTTTATTATCGGTGTATGATAAGAAATTAACAAAAAATACTTGCAATTCGGGAACGTGTGTGGTATAATATGAACGTATATTAAATATGGGATAGTGTTATCCCGTGAAAGGATGTATATTATTATGTCAAGACTCGTTTCCGCAAAAGAAATGCTGAACAAGGCTCGCGACGGCAAGTACGCTGTTGGTCAGTTCAACATCAATAACCTTGAATGGACAAAGTCTATCCTCCTCACAGCACAGGAACTCAATTCTCCTGTTATCCTCGGTGTTTCCGAAGGTGCCGGCAAGTATATGTGCGGCTATAAGACTGTTGTAGGCATGGTAAACGGTATGATGGAAGAACTCAACATCACTGTTCCTGTTGCTCTTCACCTCGACCACGGTACTTTTGAAGGCGCAAAGGCTTGCATCAACGCAGGTTTCTCCTCCATTATGTTCGACGGTTCACACTATCCTATCGCTGAAAACATTGCAAAGACAACTGCTCTTGTAAATGCCTGCGACGTTCTCGGTATCTCCCTCGAAGCTGAAGTTGGTTCTATCGGCGGCGAAGAAGACGGCGTTGTTGGTATGGGCGAATGTGCAGATCCTAACGAGTGCAAGCAGATCGCTGACCTCGGCGTAACAATGCTCGCAGCTGGTATCGGCAACATTCACGGTAAGTATCCTGCAAACTGGCCGGGTCTTTCCTTTGAAACACTCGAAGCTGTAAAGGCTAAGGTTGGCGATATGCCTCTCGTTCTCCATGGCGGCACAGGTATTCCTGCTGATATGATCAAGAAGGCAATTTCTCTCGGCGTTGCAAAGATCAACGTTAATACAGAGTGCCAGCTTGCATTCCAGGAAGCTACAAGAAAGTATATCGAAGAAGGCAAGGATCAGCAGGGCAAGGGCTTTGACCCACGTAAGCTCCTCGCTCCAGGCGCAGAAGCTATCAAGGCTACTGTTAAGGAAAAGATGGAACTCTTCGGTTCTGTTGGCAAGGCTTGATCTGGCTTAGATCGAAACAAGATATAATTTAAGGGACTGTCCGTTTGGGCAGTCCCTTTTTTGCATAAAAATTGGTTATCTGTTTTTAGCCTTATAAAGCGTGTCGTATGCTTTGTCTATTGCTTCACGTCTTCTTTCGTATTCATTTCTGCATTCATTATACTTCGCGCTGCATCGTTTCTGCTGTTCGGGTGACATATCTCTGTACTTTGCATCGACATTGCTCATCTGGCGTTCGAGATTGCGGTCTGCCGAACGCACTCTGTCTTCCATTTTTGCGATATTATTCGGACTGTATAAATTTTCTGCCCATTCGCTTAAAAAGCCCATAGTTGTTCCTCCTAAAAATTATTTTCCTTTTTTTAAATTATCTGCGCGGCTCTGAAAATCTTTTGCTTTATCATAAGCTTGCCGTGCATATTGAAAATGCTCTCCGCCGAGTCCGTTTTTTGCATAAGCCCATTCGCGATCGCCTTTTTCACGATAAGTCTTGGCGGTGGAATCATAACGCTTTATCAACGTTTCCAATTTTTCTGCCATAAGAACACCTCCTTTCGATCAATATCCGCCTGAAATAGCACCCATAATCTTAGATGTAATTATAAATGCCCAAAATAATAATTATTCCAAATTTTCTTTAGGCGTTGAAAAACATTGTTTCAGCACCGACCACTTTCATAAATAACTGATATGCTGTGTTTACTAAAATACCTGAAAGACCGAATCCCAAAATTAATGCAAGCCAAATCATATTTTAATTCCCTTTTGTCAATATTTAACTATATCAAATTACTATATATCATTAAATAATCATATACAGTTATCTTATACATATTATATAACTAAATATAGTTATTTGTCAACAGCAAAATAACTAAATATGATATATTTTACTTATGGAAGGTGTTGAATATGGCTTATTATCCAAGAATACGGGATTTGCGGGAGGACAGCGACAAAACCCAAAATGAACTGGCGGATTATTTGGGAACAACTGCGCAGTATTATGGTTTGTATGAAAAAGGAGCAAATGAAATTTCTTTTGAACGAGCCATACTTATTGCCAAGTATTATGGGGTGAGCCTGGACTATATTGCAGGTCTGACAAACAATAAAAAAGGCTTGACATCGAGCGACCTTACAGCAGAACAGCAGGAATTGCTCAAACTTACGAGTGAGCTTTCTGATACAGATAAGAAAAAGATCACTGAAGCATTGAAAAGATTTCTGGATCTGCTGAACTGATATCACATAAATTATTACAAAGCAAAAAAACGGCATATACCAAAAATTCTGATTTGGTATATGCCGTTTAAAATTTTTGTTTGAATAAAGCATAACTACGCATTACACATTAAAAAGAGCTTTCCGCCACATTGATAATAGCCTTGGCAAGCCTTGTAGTTCCTGCACCTGCGCGCTGCATCGTGATAGAGATCGAAAGCTTTTCGGCAGGGTCGTTCATAAGGTATGTTCCCGTCCAGCCGTCCCAGCAGAACGAGCCGTTCGAGGTTATCAGACCTGCGTTGTTTCTGTTTTCAACAATTCGCATAAAGTTTGCATAGCCGCAGCCTTTGCACGAATCCCATGTGAATGATTCCCTCTGCTTTTCAGAAAGAGAATTCACAGAAAGAAAATCCGCTGTTTTGCGGCTTATGATACCCTTGCCGTCCGTTGAAAGAGCCGCTCCGAGCTTTGCATAGTCCTCGGCTGTGGAGAAAAGTCCTGCGCCGCCCGACTGGAAGTTAGGCTTTTCCTCAAAATCAAATATGGCAAGGTTAGTGCCCGTGAACTCTTTCGGCTCTTTTCCCGCACATTCGTATATTCTGCCAAGACGGTCACGCTTTTTGGCCGGTACGAAGAAGTCCGTATCGTCCATTCCGAGCGGTTCAAAGATGTTCTTTTTCAGAAAATCACGGTATTCCATGCCCGATGCCGCTTCGATGACCGCGCCCATGATATCCGCACTTGAACCGTACATCCACTTTGCTCCGACATCGAAAAGGAGAGGGGACTGCGCGGCTCTTTTTGCGAATTCTGCCGTCGTCATCATATCGCCATTGCGGTAGCTTTGGTCAAGCTCGTACCATACAGTATTTATCGCTTCTGCACCCTTTTCGTCGCAGGGGTACGCGATGCCCGAGGTCATATTCAGCAGGTCGGAAACCTTTATTCTGCGGCTGCATGGGTAAAGCCTGCCGTCGGCATAATATTCCGAGTGTTCAAACTCGGGGATAAAGCGGCACAGATCGTCTTCCATTGCGATAAGTCCACGTTCAAGGCATATCATCGCAGCGGTCGCGGTAGCTATCTTCGAACAGGAGAACATTCGGCAGATAGTATCGGTCTGCATCGGTTTTTTGATTTCGGCATCAGCATAACCGCAGGCGTAACTGCCGACAGGCGCTCCGTCCTTGACGATAACGGCCGCCGCACCGACTTCCTCGCCCGAATTTATTGCATTATCCATTACTTGCGAAATTTTCTTCATATCCATAGTGTAAGTTCACCTTTTTTATTGGCATAAAAGTCTTTATTTTACGGATATTTTAGCACATTTTATGCGAAAAGTCAACAAAAATACTGTATTTCGCAGGATTTTGCGGCATAAATTTGCTATAAATATTAAAATTTATAGAAACGGTTGAATTCTGCGTATCTATGTGCTATAATATAAGTTAGATTTTTATGAAAAAGGAAGGATATGCTTTATGAAAAAGTTATTATCTATGGTAGCAGCTGTTTCTATGGCTGCCGTAATGCTCACAGGCTGCGGCGTTCCCGCAAATACCGTTCACTCTATCGACGATCTTAACGGTAAGACCATTGGCACACAGCTCGGTACAACAGGCGATACATATGCTGACGGCATCGAGGGCGCAACAGTTGAAAAGTTCGCAAAGGGCGCTGACGCTGTTCAGGCTCTCAAGCAGGGCAAGGTGGATGCGGTTATCATCGACAGCGAGCCTGCTGAAGTTTTCGTTTCCAAGAATGATGATATCGAGATCCTTAACGAACCTTTCGCAAAGGAAGAATACGCTATTGCTATCAAGCTCGACAACACCGATCTTCAGGAAAAGATCAACGGCGCACTCGCAGAGCTTGAAGCTGACGGCACACTCGCAAATATCCGCAGCAACTACAGCGGTGATACAAAGGGCACACTCCCTTACGTTTCCCCCGAGGGTACAGACCGCAGCAACGGCACTCTTGTTATGGCAACAAACGCTGAGTTCCCTCCATATGAGTACAAGGAAGGCGACCAGATCGTTGGCTTTGACGTTGATATCATGACAGCTATCTGCGACAAGCTCGGCTACGAGCTTCAGATCGATGATATGGCATTCGATTCCATCATCGCAGCAGTTCAGTCCGGCAAGGCAGACGTTGGCTGCGCAGGTATGACCGTTACCGAGGACAGAATGAAGAACGTTCTCTTCTCCGATCCTTACACAGAATCCAATCAGGTCATCATCGTAAGAAAGAAGTAATCTGCTTCAAAATATAAAAATGCATCGCCGCACTTAAAACTGCTTATGTGCGGCGATTTTTTGGAAAAGCCGAATATTTGGCTCGGAAATTTGAAAGGGGTTCTCTAAAAACCGGAACACGAGCAAATTTTCGTTGGGACTTTGCGCAGCT
>UQKC01000011.1 GCA_900541495.1 uncultured Ruminococcus sp.
GTACAAGATATGATAAACTCGATGTTATCTTTCTGTCATTCGTTCAAATCGCGTGTATCTTCACGTGGCTAAAATAGTGTCAACAGGCTCTAATTCCGAATTAAATTTTAAAAGGTTCTGCAAGGTAGTAGACCTTTTTGTCAACGAGCGCGTCGATGAGCGTTCCCTCGGGGGTGTATTCCTCGGAGAAAATTTTGCCCTCAATGCGTATCGTGTTGAGGAGCGAAGCTTTGTCGTAGGGGATAACGAACCTTCCTCTTATTGCCGTTTCAGGGAGATTCCGAGCTATACATTCGAGAAGCTTATCCAAGCCCTGCCCCTGCTTTGCCGAAATAAGAACCGTGCTGTCATCGCAGGTGATGTTCGTACCCTCGGGCAGCTTGTCCGCTTTGTTGAGGACATTGACACGGGGAATACCGTCGCAGCCAAGCTCCGAAAGCAGCTTCGCGGTGACTTCCGACTGCTCGTAGCCGTCGCTTGCGCTTATATCGATAAGATTGATGATGATATCGGCATTTGCAGCTTCTTCCAACGTGCTTTTGAACGCTTCGACAAGATTGTGCGGAAGTCGGCGGACAAGTCCTACCGTGTCAACGAGCATAAGCGTTCTTCCGTCGGGAAGCTCGAGCGCACGGGAGGTGATGTCAAGTGTTGCGAAAAGCTTGTCCTCGGCGAGAACGCCTGCCTGCGTGAGCGCATTCATAAGCGTTGATTTGCCGACGTTCGTGTAGCCTACTATCGCCCCGACAAGAACATTGTCCTTTTTGCGGCGCGCGCGGTGCTGCTCACGGCGGCGTTCAAGCTCCTTTAAATCAGCCGAAAGAAGCTCTATCCTGCGGCGGATATGACGTTTATCGGTTTCAAGCTTCGATTCGCCCGGACCTCTTGTGCCGATACCGCCGCCGAGTCGGGACATTTCTATGCCCTTTCCTGCAAGGTGTGCAAGGCGGTATTTTTGCTGTGCAAGCTCGACTTGGATTCGTCCCTCTGCGGTGAGCGCTCTCTGCGCGAAAATATCAAGGATAAGCGTTGTTCGGTCGATAACACGCACATCGAGTATTTTTTCAATACTCTTGGTCTGATTTGCGGTAAGCTCATGGTCAAAGATAACGATGTCGATATCAAGACCCTTTATTTCCTCTGCAAGCTCTTCAAGCCTGCCCGAACCTATGCAGGTCGCAGTATCATAGCTCGGACGCTTCTGCGTAACGGTCGCAGCGACCTCAACTCCTGCGGTGTCGGAAAGCTCTTCAAGCTCTTTCATCGAAAGCTCTGCATCAAATTCGCCCGTATCGGCGCTGACAAGCACGGCTCTCGGCTTTTTTTCAATATATTCCGTAATTTCCATAGCTGCTCCTTTCTGTATGAACAACAATTTGTCGTATGCCGTTGTCTGAGCATAAAAAAAGCTTCCCCGAAAAGGAAGCAACTGCATTATACCTTGACCCGAATGTTATTGGCAGACAAAGCGGCAGACGGACTTCCCCATAAGATCGATTTTTACAGATATTCTGATGAGCATTTTGTCCGCCTCCTTAAAATTTATCGTGATTTTGTAAAGCACAAATTGAGTATAGCCTAAAAAATCGGATTTGTCAAGGTTTTATATTGATTTTTTGATATGAATATGCTAAAATTATACCAACAGCTTTACATATTTTGTCAGAGCAAGGGGTATCTGCATGAAATTATCAAGATCAAAGCTTATTGTGATCATTCCGTCTGCGATCGGGGCGCTCGTGTTTCTTTCTGCATTATGCGGTCTTTTCGGTATGTTATTCGGCTCGCCGTCTGAACACCTGAGAAAAGCCCAAGCCGTCAAAGCCGCCCGAAGCGGCGTTGAAAGCTATTTTCACGAAAAATACGGCGAATATCCCGAAATAACCGCCATCGAACCCCAATGGAAGCGCAGCGGATATATTATCCCGACCGAACGCTATTTCACGGGATATGTCACCCTTAAAGAGAAAAACTGCACGATATACTATTATTCGGAAACGAACAGCTTTTATGACTCCAAGCAGTATGATGATATCTGCTCCGCACTCACCGAAAAATATTTCACCGATGAAAAGCTCGGCACGGAGGTTTCAGCCGACATCGATATGTGCTTTTCAAGATACTGGGATCACGGCGATCACGAAGAAGCAAAATGCACGAATGTATACTTTGACGGGGATATCGATAAATTCATCCGAAGCCTGCCCTGCGATGACAGCTATATCTCTTATTATTACAGCCTTTCCGCCGATATTTATTACAGCGGAAAATCGGAAACGGACAGAGCCTGCCGCAAGCTTATTTCGGATAAGCTTGATGAGTTATACGCAGAATTTCCCGACGGCAGCTTCAGCATAAATATAAAAAATACCGAAAGCAGCTTTGAGATACCGACCGATTTTTCGGGCATCAATTCATACTACCGTATGCCTGCGGAGTACGGAACGCTCATCGCAAGAGGAACACGCGGAACTGACGGCGAAAACGAGCTTTTTTACACCGAATGGTGCAGCCTTGACGAGTATGTTTCAATGGCGGATATCACATCGGAAGACCCGCCCAAAAGCTCCGACTTCGTTTATCGGACGGACAGCAGCTATGACGGGAAAAACATTTCCTCCGACAAAGTGAACGTGACCTTGACAGGCGATGCGTATACTTTTCAAAACCTGAACAGCAAGCATATTTTTATTCGTCTTGACCGCAAAAAATTCAGCGCCGCCAACAGCAATGTCCCCGTGAGCTTAAGCAGCGGCGACACAGTTATCCCGCATTATATCGGTCGGCCGCCCGTCGGTGCGCCGCATCTTTACACTAGGTCAGACAGCTGGTATATTTTCGATAAAAACTATATTTATATTTACGTTTATGACACTCAAGCCACCATAATGTTTCCGCAGCTCTAACAGGACGGTCGGAACGGGGATGAAAAAAACGCACCGACCGTTGCCGACGCTTTCAGCCGAATGATAGCTTTTTACACAGCAAGTACCCAAATTTGCAGGCAGTAAATTGTGAAATATTTTTCCTGAAAACCTATTGAAATTATATGTATTATATGTTATAATAGATACAAACTTGAAAACAACGCTGTATTTTATACAAGGAGTAATATATATGAAGATTTCTACAAAAGGACGTTACGCACTGCGAATGATGATAGACCTCAGCCAGCATAGCTCCGATGAGTTTGTTGCGCTGAAAGATATAGCCGAGCGTCAGGGCATCTCGAAAAAGTATCTCGAACAGATCGTGCCGCTTCTCAACGGCGCAGGTATGTTGTCCACGAACCGCGGCTATCAGGGCGGATATAAGCTTGCAAGAAAGCCTAAGGACTATACCGTTGCGGAGATACTGCGCGTGACCGAGGGAAACCTTGCCCCCGTAGCCTGTCTGGACGGCGACCCTGCGAACTGTGAACGTTATTCCGAGTGTCTGACTATCGACATCTGGGAGGGTCTGTATAAGGTCATAACCGAATATCTCAGCGGCATCACGCTTCAGGATATCCTCGACAAGAGCACAGTGAATGGCGGAGATTACAGCATTTGATTCTAATTCGGAATTATTCTACTCCGTTTATTTGTTGTAAAAAAACAATTTCGTAGGGGCGGATTCTATATCCGCCCGTTGCAAATCCCGTTTTAATCAAAATCTCTGTAGGGGACGGGGTCGCCCGTCCCGAATCGCGAAGCGATTTTGGGTGCATATTTTTGTAAGTTTTATCGCATAACAAAACACCACCGATTTTATCTTTTTATCAGATAAAATCAGTGGTGTTTATTTTATGGCGTGGGACGGGTGACCGCCCTTATGGGGAAATTGTTCAAAAATCGGGTTTGCAACGTAATTTTACGGAGCATAAATAATTACGCATTCCGAATTCCTAATTCCGAATTATTTGTACTGCCACGTTCATTCCGTCAGCGGCGGCGGACATTATTCCGCCTGCGTAGCCTGCACCCTCGCCGCAGGGGTATAAGCCTTTCACATTCAGCGAGCAGAGGTCTTCGCCCCTCGTTATCCTCACCGGCGAGGACGTTCTCGTTTCGGGTGCGGTGAGAACGGCATTCTTATCCCCGAAGCATTTCATTTTGTGCGAAAAATCCACAAGTCCCTCTTTTAACATTTCAGTGACGAAGTTGGGGAAAAGCTCCGCAAGGTCATATTCCGCAAGTCCTCTTGCATAGGTCGGGGCAATATTGCTCTCGGCGAGCGAACCTTTTCCCGTAAGAAGCTTTCCGACGGTCGAAGCAGGCGCTTTGTAGTTTCTGCCGCCAAGCTCGAACGCCCTCTGTTCAAGGCTCCGTGCGAAGATAACTCCATCAAGCGGCTCTTTTCCGAAATCATCGGGCGAAACACCGACTGCAACAGCCGCATTCGCGTTTTCACCGCCACGGGCAAACTCGCTCATACCGTTTGTAACGACCGTGTTTTCCTCGCTCTGCGACGGAACGACCATTCCTCCGGGACACATACAGAATGTATAAACGCCTCTGCCGTTACGGCGATGGGAAAGCTGATACTCTCCCTTTGGCAGACTTGGTGTTCCTGCGGCTTTGCCGTAAAGCGAGCGGTCAACATCGGTCTGCTTATGCTCAATACGAACTCCGACCGAGAACGGCTTCGGCTCAATGAAAACACCTTTGCCGAGTAGCATTTCAAAGGTATCCCTTGCGCTGTGTCCGAGGGCAAGCACGACAGCATCGCAGGGGATCTCCTGACCGTTTGCGACAGCGGCGGCAACTGAGCCGTTTTTTATTATGATATCGTCAAGCTTTGTGTTGAAGCGAACCTCGCCGCCAAGCTCGATAACGCGGTTTCGCAGACTTTTTACGATACTGCGGAGCTTGTCCGTGCCGATATGAGGCTTGGCTTTCGTGAGAATCTCCTGCGGCGCGCCGAATTCGACAAGGCGCTGTAAAATTCGTCTGCACATCGGGTCTTTTATGCGCGTTGTGAGTTTTCCGTCCGAAAAAGTTCCTGCGCCGCCCTCACCGAACTGTACATTCGTCTGCTCGGAGAAAGCACCGCCGTGCCAGAAGCTTTCAACGGCTTTCACACGCTCGTCAACAGCCGCTCCACGTTCGAGAACTATCGGTTCAAAGCCGTATTCGGCAAGCGTGAGCGCACAGAACATTCCTGCAGGTCCAAAGCCTGCAATAACGACCTTTTTCTTGGTGATATTCGTTTTCGGGGGCATAATTTCGATGCTCTGATCGACATAAGAACAGCTTTTGTCGCGTTCGCAGAGCGCTTGTTCGGCTTTTTCGCTGTCAAGCTCTATCCATACGGACGAAACAAGCTTTATATCGCTGTTGTTTCGCGCATCGAGCGAGGTCTTGTGCAGGTGACAGGCTTTCACACTGTTTTGATTTATGCCGAGCTTTTTTAGCGCAGCGGCAGTGATATCGTCCGTGCCTGCGTTTATCGAAGTTTTTATTTGAGAGATGATTATTGCCATAAAAGTTCCTTTTCTTTATAAAAGTGAAGCCGCACATACTATGCGGCTTTGTGGAGATGCGATTCGCGAACACCTCGCTCCGTTCTACTAAAAACGAGCGGAACGAAGTGAAGCGCGACGCGAATCTGCCGTGGGGCATCCCCACTATGATTTTAATGTAAATGTTACTATAGCCTTTGGCGAGAGCAGACCGTCCGAGCTTATGCACCAAACATCGTCATAAGCAGGCGTTGAGAACGTTACGGGCAGCTTGTAGTCGCGCGCTTCAAGCTCATAATTGAGCAGGTCTATCTGCGAAACAACATCAATGTAGGATATCTGATTGATACTTTCCTCCGAGCCGATGAAGAACAGCGTGAAGCCGGAGGTTATGATGTCATAATCGAACTGCGCAGGGGCATTGATTATCTGAACGGAGCTGCCGCGGATAGTCATTGCTATCTTGTAAAGTCCCTCGCTCGGGCATACAACGGAAATGGTGTCGATGCCGCTGAGGTTCTGATAATTCTCGCCGAGGAAGTCGGCAGTGTTGAATGTGAATACCGAACCGATGTCAACCTCGCGCATATCGATAGTGCCTATCGTTATCGCGGAAACGTCCTTTATCTCATCGGCAGGAGCGGCTATTTCAAGCTCGGAAACGGAAAGCCGGAGCTTCTCGCGGAATGCGTCAACATTGAAGCTGGACGGCGCGTTCGTTATCGCAACTTCGAGCGGAAGAACCTGCTTTTTGTATACGGGAATACTTACGCTGAAGCTCGTTCTGCTGAACGTGATGCCGTCATTACCGCTCAGAGCAACACCGTCACTGCTGTAGATAGTCGGGCTTTCGGCAGTGTATTCATAGCTTGAAGAAAGCTCGCTCTCTGTATCGACATAGAAATATGCGCTGTCGATCTTTTCAACATCGTCCTTCGGACCTGTTATCTCAATAGTGTTCGGTGCAACGGCAACATCGTCATCGTCAACGATATAACCGCTCGCAACGTGCAGACGGTCAAGAACGGGCGAAAGCTTTATCTCCTTTGTTACGACCTCGTCAAAGGAAGCGTAGATATATTCTATCGAAGAACCGACATCGTCCGAGGGTGTTATCTTCGTTACGGTAAAAGTCTTTCCGCTGTTTGAGCTTACGTCAAGCGGAAGGCTGTATTCTCTCGGGCTTATTACGTTTTCAGCCGAAGCCGATACCTTTATGTCATCAGCCTTGATGCTGCCTATCTGCGAACGGTCGCCGCGCAGGTAGACATCGACGGTCTGAACGCTCTGCTCTATGACCTTGTAGTTGTGCGCCTCGGCGTAAGTTCCCTGAAGCTCGACCGTGACGGGGACGTTGTAAACGACCTGATCTATCGTCGGGTAAACGCTTATCGAAACGGCGAACCATATCACTATCGCGCAGAGGATAGAGAAAATTTTCAGCGAAAGGTCTTTTTCAAATATTCTGCGGAAGAAGTCCGAGATGATGTCAATTATTTTTTTCATTGGAGCTTACCTCCTCTGCTTTTTCTTTTCTCTTTCTGCCGATGAAAAGCGGCTTTTTATCGGACGGCGGAAGCGTTCTTGCCGTTCTCTGCGGCTTTTCGGGGATAAGTCTGTCGCGGAGATACTTTTTAAGGCTGTCACGCGTAAAGCCTCGTTCAAGGCTGCCGTTCTCGGCAATGGAGATAACGCCCGTTTCCTCCGAAACGACAATAACGATAGCGTCCGAGTTTTCGCTCATACCGATAGCCGCACGGTGACGTGAGCCGAGAGCCTTGTTTATCGTTTCCTCTTTCTGCGGCTTCGGAAGGAAGCAGGCAGCGGCAAGAATGTAGCCGTCACGCATTATGACAGCGCCGTCGTGAAGAGGGGTGTTCTTCCAGAAAATATTTCCGAAAAGCTCCTTTGAGGGCTTTGCGTTAAGTATAGTACCCGTGTCGATCTGTTCGCCGAGCTTTGACTCACGCTCAATGACGATGAGCGCACCCGTCGTCGTAGCGGAAAGGTCCTCGCAGGCATCGCAGATAGCCTCGATAGCGTCATTCCACTTTGAAGCGGCAGTGTCGCTGTTTTCCGAGCCTATGGACGAAATGAACGGCATTTTCGTAAGCTTTGAGCGTCCCATTTTTTCTATCGCACGGCGAAGCTCAGGCTGGAAAAGGATTATCAGCGCCAGCAGACCGATGTTGAAAACGCTTTTCATAATGTAAGCCATAGCTTTCATCTGAAAAAGCTCCATTAAAAGATACGCGATGACAAGTACAGCGATACCTTTCAGCAGACCGCCTGCGCGCGTTTCCTTTACAATGCTTATGCCCTTGTAAAGAATAACGGCAAGTACGGCAATATCAAGGATATCCCAGAATGTTATCGGCAAGATACTCGTTATCAGCGAGCGCAGAGTGTACAGATTCTCCAAAACCGTTTCCGCCTTTCTGTAAATTGCAGTATTATTATAATTATAGCACAACACTGCGGCTTTTTTCAATAGGCAAAAGACTTTTTTTAATGCATAATGCGTAATTCGTAATGCGGAATTTTTTTGTTCCGCAAATTTGTCACAAAGCGCTCAATTTCCTTTAAGCGAATTCCATATCCGCCCGATGCCAACCCTGTATTTTCGGCACATTTTCTGTCCTGTGCTGCAAGGCGTTCGCACAGTGCGCTAAAGAACAACCTCGTTTTCAACTTCTACAAGATCGTCAGCTTATTTTTCCGAATTTTAAATGTTGCTTTTCCTGTCCGTATCTGATAAAATAAAAATATAAATCCAAAAAGGACAAACGAAAATGAACGAACTCAAAATAATCGCACATATTGAAAACAGCTTTACGCAAAAATTCGGCGTTCCGCGGCAGAGCGGTCTTGCCGATGTCGTTTCCCGTATCGTTTTTGAGCCCGAATACCGCATTCCCGACGCTTTCCGCGGAATCGACGGCTACTCGTATTTGTGGCTTCTCTGGCTCTTTTCCGAAGCAAAGACGGACGGATTCTCTCCGACTGTACGCCCTCCGCGACTCGGCGGGAACAAGCGAATGGGCGTTTTTGCAACGCGTTCGCCGTTCCGACCAAACTCTATCGGTCTTTCCTCGGTGAAGCTTGAAAGGGTCAGCTTCGATGAAAAGGACTCGCCCGTGATATACGTCCGCGGTGCTGACCTTATGAACGGAACGCCGATAATCGACGTGAAACCGTATCTTTCCTACACCGACAGCCACCCCGATGCCGTGAACGGCTTCGCATTGGACACTACCGCTCCCGTTTTGTCGGTTATTTTCCCCGATGATCTGAAAAAGCTTGTGGGAGAAGAACTTTCGGCAGAACTGACGGAAATTCTTGTACAAGACCCTCGACCGCAATATCAGAATGACTCCGAGAGGGTCTATTCGATGTCCTACGGCGGCTTAGATATTGATTTTTCGGTAAGTGAGGACGTTCTGACCGTTAGAAATATACGAAAAAAATGACTTTTCCACCGATTTTTCTTTACAGTAATATTATCGGTTACAACATATCAGGTTCGAATTTGTAACTTTGCACAAATATAGGCTCGCAACATTGACTTTTTTAAAGCAATATGGTAAAATAAAGTGTAATTTTGTTGGAAAGAGATTCCGTTTTGGGCGAAAACGGCTTTCCGAATTACTGTTTAGCAAAAAATCATTCAACCATAAATCAACTGAAATGAGGGTATTTATACAATGGATAAGGCACAATTCCTTGCAAAGATCAATGAGAATCTTATGACCGACGGCAGGACCGATATCAAGAACGCTACCGTCAAGCAGCTCCACAACGCTGTTTCAAGAGCTGTAATGAGCGATATCATTCCACTCTGGAACGAAACCGAGAACCGCCACGCAAGCGGCAGAAGAGCATATTATCTTTCCGCCGAGTTCCTTATGGGACGTGCAGTCTACAACAACCTTTACTGCGCAGGACTTCTCGGCGAAGCAAAGGAAATTTTCGCTGAAAACGGCATTGACATCAACTGTATGGAAGAAGTTGAGGACGCTGCTCTCGGCAACGGCGGCCTTGGCAGACTTGCAGCCTGCTTCCTTGATTCCGCCGCTGCCTGCGATATCCCGCTCAACGGCTATGGTATCCGCTATCGCTACGGCCTTTTCAAGCAGTCTATCGGCAACGGCTTCCAGCAGGAAACCGCAGATAACTGGCTCGCTTACGGTGATGCTTGGAGCGTTCGCTGCGAATCGGACACTGTAAGAGTTGACTTCGGCGATCAGTCCGTTATGGCTGTTCCTTATGATGTTCCTATCATCGGCTACGGCAGAAAGGCTGTAAATACGCTTCGTCTTTGGCAGGCTGAGCCCGTAAAGGGCTTCGATTTCGGCGCATTCGACAGACAGGACTATGAAAAGGCTTCCGAAAGCACGGTCCTTGCCGAAGCTATCTCCGATGTTCTTTACCCGAACGACAACTACGAAAAGGGACTTCGTCTCCGTCTGAAGCAGCAGTATTTCTTCGTATCTGCTTCAATTCAGGATATTATCAGAAAGTACAAGAAAACTCACGGAAATGACTTCTCCGAGTTTGCAAAGTGCTTTGCACTCCAGCTCAACGATACTCACCCGACAGTTGCTATCCCCGAGCTCATCAGAATATTTATGTTCAAAGAGGGTATGAGCTTCGGCGAGGCATTCGACATCACACAGAAGACCTGCAACTACACCAACCACACCGTTATGGCAGAAGCACTCGAAAAGTGGAACGCTGACCTCTTTAAGAGCGTTCTTCCTACCGTTTACGAGATCGTTCTGCTCATCAACGAGCACCTCAAAAAGTACCTCGCTTCTATCGGTCAGACCGAAAATCAGATCAATCAGAAGCTTATCTATGACGGCGACCGTATCCATATGGCAAGAATGGCTATCTTCGCTTCTTCCCACACAAACGGCGTTGCACAGCTTCATACCGATATCCTTAAAAATGACGTTCTCAAGGACTGGTACGACATCTTCCCCGAAAGATTCCAGAACAAGACAAACGGCATTACACCGAGAAGATGGCTCGGACTTTGCAACGAGGAGCTTTCTTCACTTATCACGGAAAAGATCGGCGACGACTGGATAACAGACCTTTCCGAGCTCAAGCAGCTTGAAAAATTCGTCGATGACAGAGATACTATCAACCGCTTTATGGAGATCAAGCGCACAAAGAAGCAGCAGCTCTGCGACTATATCGCAAAGCACGAGGGCGTTCTTCTCAGCCCTGACTTCGTGTTCGATATTCAGGTAAAGCGTCTGCACGAATATAAGCGTCAGCTTCTTAACGCATTCTCGATAATGGATCTCTATTTCCAGATCAAGGAGCATAAGCTTCCCGATCTCCAGCCGACTGCGTTCATCTTCGGCGCAAAGGCCGCTCCTGCATACCGCAGAGCAAAGGGCATCATCAAGTATATCAACGAGGTCGCAAACCTTGTTAACAATGACCCCGAAACAAGAGATAAGCTCAAAGTTATCTTCGTCCAGAACTACAACGTTTCCTACGCAGAAAAGCTTATCCCTGCCGCTGATATCTCCGAGCAGATCTCCACAGCAGGTCTTGAAGCTTCGGGTACGGGCAATATGAAGTTCATGCTCAACGGTGCAGTTACCCTCGGTACATTCGACGGCGCAAATGTTGAGATCGTTGAAGAAGCAGGCTGGGAGAACGAGTATATCTTCGGCTGCCGCGTTGAGGAGATCGAAAAGATCAAGCCGACATACAGACCAAAGGAGAAGATCTACTACAAGAACGAGCGCGTAAAGCGTATAGTAAATACCCTCGTTGACGGCACATTTAACGACGGTGATACCGGTATGTTCGGCGAGCTTTACAATGCACTCATCAACGGTACAAGCTGGCACAAGCCCGATAACTACTTCCTCCTTGCAGACCTCGAAGGCTATGTAGATACAAAGCTTCGCGCTCTCTACGACTACAAGAACAGAGAAGTATTCTCGAAGAAGTGCTGGATGAACATTGCAAACAGCGGCAAGTTCTCCTCCGACAGAACCGTTACTCAGTACGCTGAGGAGCTTTGGAAACTTTAATTCAATGCGTAATTATTTATGAACCGTAAAATTACGTTGCAAACCCGATATTTTGGACAAATTTCCCCATAAGGGCGGGTCACCCGACCCACGCCGAAGAGGCGTTTGTGAAATAAACGAACGACCTTGCTTTCAACGGTTTTAGCCGATGAAAACAAGGTCGTTTTTGTTATGCAGTAAACAATACAGAAATATATGCACCAAAAATCGCTTCACGATTTGGGACGGGAAACCCATTTCCTACAGAATTCAATACGAATTTACAGAATATAATACTAAACACCAATAAAACTATAGACAAAAAATCGGCACAAAACCCATATATCAGAGTTTTTGCTTGATTTTTTGTATAGTTTTTAATTGGTGTTTAGTATAAATAATTACACATTACGAATTACGCATTGAATTATTGCGGCAATGATCGCAGGCAAATACCACCCCATAACGAACATCGCAAGCGTGATGATGCATACCAGCACTTCCAATATCTTCGGACGGCGCTTTTCTTTTATGCTTTCGACAGCGGATAAAAACACGTCCCAAATTATAATTATGTACGCCGCGATATAAAGGAAAAGCGATGCCGTTTCTGCACCGAAATGCGCTGTAACCGCACCCGCCGCGGCAAACAGAACTGTCACGGCTATCCTCAGCACGAATTTCAGCCGTGAATGTGCTTTTTTCGGCTTTGCTTCGTCATTTCTGCCGCCCATTGCTTCGATATAGCCCTCAACAGCGCTTTTTACGACATTTTCCGAGCCGTTCGGCGAAAGAGTTATCACAATTTCTTCCCCGTCATACTCCGCACTGCCAACGCCGTTCATATTTCGGGCGAATGCACACGCTCTCTCGGCTATTTCGTCGTTCTGAAGCTTTATTTTTATCTCCATAATATTCTCCGAAAAGAAACCCCTGCGCATTGTTCGCAGGGGTCGTTTATTATTCATCGTTTGAGTTCGATGTATCAGTATCCGTTGTTTCGGGAGCGGTGTAAACGGGCGCTGAGCTGCTCGGCTTATCCTCTTTCTCTATCTGTTCGAGAAGAGCGGTGATGTCGATGAGCATTGAGCCGTTCTCACCTGCAACTGTCGGGAGCTTGCCGTCCCATTTGTCTATGTAGCTCATAAGAAGCACTTCGGGCGTTATCTGCTCGGATTTGAGCCTGTAAGCTTCGGCTTCTGCCTGAGCCTCGGCAACCGTCTGCTCGGCTTCGACCTTTACACGCTGCAAGTCCTGCTCGGCTTTGAGGGCGTTCTGCTGAGCCGTCTGCTTTGCTTCGACTGCGGCGTTATATTCATCGGTGAAGTCGAACGAAATGATGTTGAATATCTGAACATCGATGCCGTAAGAACCTATCTTATCTTTGAGCTGTTCGCTCATAAGGTCGCTGACGTTCTGTCGGTTCGTGATAAGCTCCTCCGCTGTGAAGCGCGCAGTTACAGCCTTTACGCACTCCTGAACGGCAGGAATGATTATCACTGATTCATAGTCCATACCGATGTTTTTATACACCGATGCAGAATAAGAATTCATTACCTTGTAGTTCACTGCAATAGTCGAGCGCACCGTCTGCAAGTCCTTTGAAGCGGACGAACAATCAGCTTCGGCTTTGAGTACGCGGTTATCGACAAGAACTATCTTCTGCACGAACGGTATCTTGAAGTGCAGTCCCTCGGTCAGAACGCTGTCCGAAACCTTTCCGAACGTCGTCACAACTCCCGAGTGACCTGCCGTTACCGCCGTGAACGAGTTGAGTATAACTATCACAAGCGCAAGGATAATTATGACCGTCGCAACGATTTTTCCTGCCGAACGCGCAGGCTTAACATTGATGATATTTCCGTCATTATTGCTCATTTGTCAAAAATTCCTTTCGGGTCAAAAATTATTTGATGAAGTCAGTCTTCAATGAAATTAGTCTTCATTATCTTCGGGAAGATCCTTTTCATCTATCTTCTTGTTATCAACGCCAAGGCTGTAGCTTTCGATATCATCGGGGTCGTCGATGTAATAGCTGTAATCCTCGACCTTTTCTTTTTTCCTTGTCTTGCAGGACTTAACGAGCGCAACGACAGAAACCGCAAGTGCCGCTGCGGAGAGGACCATACTGATAACTCCGAGAGTTATAGCGATAGCCCTTACCTTTTTTACATTGTACTGAGCGAGCTTTGCCTTTGTGTCGTAAAGCTTTTCCTTTGTATTGCTGAGCGCAGCCTTAGTGCTGTCCCACTTGTCTTCGAGCAGATCCTTAGTTCCGTCGATAAATCTTTTTGTTTCAATAATTTTTTTGATGATCATAAAACTGTCCCTCCAAATTATTACTTATCTTCAAGTGATTTGAGTGCCTTTACTTCGTCACGGTCGACCTTTATCTTGCCGTCACGAATGACCGTTACCTCGGACTTGTCGAATACAACCGACGGATCGTCCGACTTTTCGGGCTTTACTTTGAGCTTGCCCGTGAGAAGATTCACTTCCTCAACATAGCCTTTGAATTTTTCCGTGCTGACATAAGCGCCGACCTTCGGCGTTGTTTTGAGCAAGTCTTCATAAGCCTCCTGCTCGTGCTTCAGGCAGCACATCAGGCGTCCGCACGTTCCCGAAATTTTCGTCGGGTTGAGCGAAAGTCCCTGCTCCTTTGCCATTTTGATAGAAACAGGCTGAAAATCGCCGAGGAATGACTTGCAGCAGAATTCTCTTCCGCAAATTCCAAGTCCGCCGAGAAGCTTTGCCTCGTCACGAACACCTATCTGGCGAAGTTCAATTCTCGTTCTGAACACGGACGCAAGGTCTTTTACAAGCTCACGGAAGTCAACTCTCGTTTCCGCCGTGAAATAGAAAAGTATCTTGTTGTTGTCGAATGTACATTCAACATCGACAAGCTTCATATCCAGCTTATGCGCCGCGATCTTTTCCTGACATATCTTGAAAGCGTCCTTTTCTTTCTGCTTGTTCTGCTCGACCGTTTTAAGGTCAGCCTCGGTCGCCTTGCGGATAATGTCCTTTAACGGCTTGACGATCCTGCTGTCATCGACCTGCTTGTTTGCAAGTGCGACCTCGCCGCATTCAACGCCTCTCGCCGTTTCTACTATAACTTTTTCGCCGACAGAAAGCTTCTGCTTTCCCGGGGAAAAATAATAAACTTTGCCTGCGCTCTTAAAGCGCACTCCGATAATTTCCGCCATTTTTCGTCCTTTCGTTTTTATTTTTGGAAAAGCCGATCAAAACATTCCGACCGACATTCCCATAGCCGCTTCGTGCGGCGTCATATGATCTCACCGCAAAGCGCAGACATCGCCAGCGGTACATTTATATTTGCATTGCAGTAATTTATATTCTTTCCGATAATCTCGTGAATATGAAGCGCTTTTTTGAAAGACATTCTTTCCGCAAGCTTTTTTGCGCCGTCCCTGCAGCAGCCGATGAAAACAGCATTTTCGCCGTAGAGCCGCACCTCGCAGACATCGCGCATCACTTTGTCGAGCATCACAAGGATATCCTTGACATTGTCGCGGTTCTCGCCTATCCCCGCAAGGACTCTGCAAAGTCCGTATTCGTCCGATGAAGCCATACAGGCGACTATCTTCCTGCAAAGCTCGGCGGCTTCAAGACCTTCGCCGTCAATACAGCTTTCACACCGTCCGATGTTTCCGTGAAAAGCTTCGACCGCGCTCTGTATCTGCTCCTCGGTGTAAACACCCTTTTCACGAAGCGCCGCCGCACATTCTTCATCACTGCACTCGGGTATACCGAGCGTTATAACTCGCGAAAGTATTGTCGGGAGAAAAGTTCCCTTGCTCTGCGCCGTGAAGATGAAATACGCATAATCGGGCGGCTCTTCTATCAGCTTTAAGAGAATATTCTGCGTTCTCTCCTGCAGGCTTTCGCAGTCGGGGAGAATGTATATCTTAGCGTCGCAGTCGTTCGGCATCGTGTAAGCATCGTCATACATTTCGCGTATGGTTTCCGCTTTATATACAAGCGTTTTGCCGCTCCGCTCAGGAGTTATCACATCGGGGTGAGTTCCCTCGTCTATCCTTTTGCACTGGCGGCATACTCCGCAGGGAACGCCGTCCTGCCTGTTTTCGCAAAGGACAGACTTCGCGATATAAAGTGCGCAGGTCTTTTTTCCAACGCCCTTTTCACCCGTCAGCAAAAAGCCGTGAGCCGTGCGTCCGTGCGTTACCATTGCCTTTATCGGCTCGGTCACGCTCGCTTTTCCGTATAAAGTTTTTGCACTCATACCTTTTCAAAGCGTTCAATATCGGTGACGAAAATAGTTGCGCCGCCGACGGGAACTTCGAGCGGAAAAGATGTTGACTGCATATCAACGCCGCCCATTGTCGAAGCAGGAACATACTGCTTTCTTCTTCTCGAGCAGTGCTTTATGATGTCGATTATCTCATCGACCTGACTGTCCTCGGAGCAAACGAGGAACGTTGTGTTTCCCGCCATAAGGAATCCGCCCGTTGAAGCGAGCTTTGTAGCGGAAAAGCCTGCTTTTGTAAGATTAGATGAAACAGCGTGGCTGTCATCGTTGTTTACGATAGCATATATAAGTTTCATTTTTATCTGTCCTTTCGGTTTTATGCGGTCGGTATCTGCCCAATCGTTCCGTGCGAAAAGTCACGGTAATATGTAATTGAGGGTATTCCAAAGGGTATTCCCTTTTTTTATTTTACCACATTTACTTCCGAAATGCTATACATTTTTAAAATTTTTATTGCGTTTTCGTCAAAAACTTCTCCGCAAGCCGCCGCAGGCACACACGGCGGACAGATAGTTTCCGTCCGTGCGCATATTCTTCCGAGCGCGTCCTCGGTCTTTACGGTTTCCGTTTCGGAAAAGAACGCTGCGCGCATCTCCATTGCTTTTTTGAGCGGAGATATCGAAAATGACAGCGGCATAAGCCTTATCCTCGGCATTATCATATTGCAGAGCGTGTTTTTCACGCATTCAAAGTCGCTTTCCGTGTTCTGCGGCGAGAACATCAGCATAACGTGAGTTTCGTCGGCATATTCGGGTTCGATACCGCTCTCCCTCAGCCTGTCGGCAAGCTCCCGTCCCGTCATTCCGCACGGGAGCGCATATATCGTCAGCTTCAGCGGTTCGCTCTCGGTCACGGTCACAAAACCGCTTACGTACTTTTTGAGCTTTTCTATCCTTTTCACCGTCTGTGAAAGCTCATTTCGGAAATCTTCCGCAAGATATTTATTGCAAAGATCGAGCGACTGCAAAATGAGATAGGACGGACTTGAACTTCCGAACAGCGCCATTGCTTCTTTAATTTTCGCCGCATATTTTTCCGAGGAAACGTGAACATACGCCCCTCCCGTCAGCACGGGAAGAGTTTTATGCGCCGAATCACAGCAAAGGTCTGCGCCTAGTGCGATAGGGTGTATGTTTTCTTCGAGGAAAGCAAAATGCGCGCCGTGAGCATTGTCAACGATGAGCGGCTTTCCGAACGAGTGCGCCGCTTCCGCGATAGCTTTTACGTCCGAGACTGCGCCGAGATAGTCGGGCGAGGTGATATAAACACAGACCGCATCGGGATTTTCCCCGAGCAGCCTTTTCACGCTCTCCGCAGTTATTTTTCCGCTCACAGCCGAGCCGTCCCCGAATTCGGGATATATCCACACGGGCGAAAGTCCGAGCAAAATGCAGGCACTGTGCAGAGCCTTGTGCGAATTCCGCGCGGCGATTATCTTGTCCCCCTGCTTTGCGCATACCGCAAGCATCGATTGTATGCAGAGCGTAGAGCCGCCTGCCGAATAGAACGTTGCATAAGTCCCGAAAAGCTCCGCCGCGTTCCGCTCGCTCTCCGCAATTATCCCGTCAGCTTCAAAAAGCGCGTCCGCACCCTTTATTTCCGTTATATCATACGGAAAAACCGCAGAAATTTCGCTCCCTGCGGCTTTACTTTTATAACAATTGTTTCCCTTATGCCCCGGCATGTGACCTCTCACAGTGCCGCTTTCGGCATAAGCCTTGACAAAATCATATATCGGTGTAGTCATTTCCCTTATTTACCCTTTTTTGCGGCTTTGACCTTTTCTTTCGGCGAAAGGCCGTCAAAAATTTTCTTTTTAAGCTTCTGCGCTTCGGCTTCAAGCTCGTTCCTGCCCTTGTATTCGCCGAAATTCGCCGAAAGCTCATTCGCGCGGCTGAACATATCGAGTTTCAGCACCGTTTTAACTATGCAAAGATCAACGAACCTGCAATCACTGTCGAGAAGCTTCGCAAGCACAGTCACGGCATTCTCATAGCGTTCATTCATACACTCATGGAGCGCAAGGCTTCGTTTCATCGTATCAGAGGTATCTTTGAGAACGAACTCGTTCTTTTCCTTGTAGATAGTTTCGGCTTCTTTGTATTTGTTTCGTATAAAATACGCGAAAATAACGTTGTGGAGCAAGTTCGGGTAAAGCGTTTTGTCCAGCTTGTCGAAAAGGTTCTCTTCGCTGTATTTTTTGTAAAGCGAACAGCCCTCTTCGAGCCTGCCTGCAATGATGAGTGCGTTTATGAGGTAGCTTTGACCCTTTGCGATATCCTTTGGCTTTTTGAGCGGCTCAATGTCCTTTTTAAGCGCTTCGATATAAACATCGGTGAAGCCGTTATCCGCCAGAACCGCGGCTGAATTTTTAAAGGGAGAGCTTTTTTTGAAAAGTCCCATTTCGTCCCTGCCTTTTTAAAGGATAGTCTGAACGACCTCGACAGCCTTTATGAGCTGTGTGTCGAGGGTGAGTCTGTTTTCTTCCGTGAGCGTTTCAAGGTCAACATCGGACGGAAGTGCGACTTCAAAGTTCGGCTTTACGCCCGTTCCGTTGAAATTGCCGCTGTTCTTCGTTTCGACCGTTGCGACCGTGAGCTTTACAGCCGAGCCGCCCGAAAGCTTGTGTGTGTACTGCATAACGCCCTTGCCTGCTGTGGAAGTTCCGACAAGCTGTGCGTTCGATTCATCGCGGAGTGCGAGCGCAAAAAGCTCTCCGCAGGAGGCCGTTCCCGAGTTCACGATAACAGCCATAGGCATCGAAATTTTCTCCGCTTCGGTCGTGCGAACGACATATTCCTCGTGGTCGGAGAACTTCGCCTTTACAACATCGCAGTCGCCTATGATGCAGTCAAGGCTGTCGCCGAGTGCGCTCATAAGGTCACCGCTGTTGTTGCGCAGGTCGAAAACAAGTGATTCCGCGCCGCTTTCGATAACATTCGTAAGTGCATTGCGCAGCTGTGAAGCTGTTTTCTCGTTAAAGGTCGTAATTTTTATATATCCGACATTTTCGATAAGTGAACTTGTGACGGAAACTATCTCCGTTTTCGCCGATATAAGATCGACCGAGAAGAAATTGGAAAGTCCGTCGTCGGCAACTCTTTTTATATGAAGCTTGACCTTTGTTCCCTCTGCGCAGGAAAGCAGTCCCGAAGCTTCTTCGTAGCCGTTCTCATAAGCGATAACGTCCGTGTTGTTAACGGCGGTGATGATATCCCCTGCCTTTACTCCTGCGCTTGAAGCAGGAGAGCTGTCCTTGACGGAGGAAACCTTTATATATCCGCTTTCCTCGCGCTCCCAAGTGAAGCCAAGTCCGACCGTAACGCCTGCATCGCTCTGGAGGATATCGGCATACTGTTCAGCCGTGCAGTAAACCGAGTATTGGTCGCCGATGCCCTGAACATAGCCGTTCATAATGCTGTCGGCAAGGAGCTGTTCATCAATTTCGCCGAGGTAATTTCCTCTGACGTATTTATCCATTTCGGAAAGCTTTGTGTAGCTTTCTTCCTTTTCCGAAACGTTTTTAACGGTCGCGTTGAAAACCTTCATCGAGTAATTGTATGTAATTATGAACGTTGCGGCGGCAATAAGAGCCATAATTCCTATCGCTGCGCCGAGAGAGATCTTTTTGTTCATTTTCTTCACCTTAGATGTGTTAATTGTTGATGCTTACATAGTTGAGGGGGTCTGTTCGCTGACCGTTGACGCGGACTTCAAAGTGGCAGTGGTTGCCATAAGCATAGCCCGTCGAGCCTATGTATGCAATGACCTGACCCTGCTCTACGATATCGCCGACCTTTACGGCAAGGCTCGAGCAGTGTCCGTAAAGCGTTGCAATGGAGTTGCCGTGGTCAATGACAACGTGATAGCCGAAGCCGTTGCCCGTGTCGCCGGCGGTGATAACTTCACCTGCCGCAGATGCAACGATCGGTTCGCCGTAACAGCCGGGCTTGTTGATGTCGATACCGCCGTGGAAAGCAGTCCTGCCCTCTTCCTGAATGTATCTGTCACCGTAAACGTCGGTCATATTTCTTACAGACGGAACAGGCCAGATAAAGCCTGTGTCAGTATAGGAAGTGAACGAGCTTACGTCCTGCTCGGTGTATTCCTCGCCGTTGGCTTCTGCCTGCTTTTTGCGTTCTTCCTCTTCCTTGCGGCGGCGTTCCTCTTCTTCCTTACGTCTGCGCTCGGCTTCTTCCTGCTTTCTGCGTATCTCTTCCTGAAGCTCCTGCTCTACCTTCTGCTGGTCGGCAACAATATCATCGAAACGATCCATATAGTCCTGAACCATTGCGTCCTGCATAGCCTTTGTTTCGGCGTGGTTGTTGTAGGTTTCGGAAAGCTCTGCGTAATATTCCTCTTCCTGAGTTTTGAGTTCCTGCTGTTTTGCTATCTTGTCCTCATAGTCGGCTTTGTCGTTTTCGAGAACGGTTATCTTCGACTTTAAGTCCTCGATCATATCATTGTCGTGCTTTGCAATTCTTTCTGCGAATTCAAGCCTTGTAAGAATACCGTAAAAATCAGTCGCACCAACAAGGAGCGAAGCATAGCTGTCCGTGCCCGAGATATACATACTGCGAAGTCTTTTGCGGAATTTTTCAACGCCGTCATCGACCTCCGCCTGACGTTCCTCAATGCTGACGGAAAGCTCGTCGAGCTTGTCCTGATAATTCGCTATCTGCTCGTCGATGTTTGCTATCTGCTCCTCCTGGAGCTTCATTTTTTTATCGTATTCGGCGAGGTATTCCTCTGTCTGCTGTGCATCATCCTTGTATTTCGCAAGGTCCTTTTCAACGTCCTTGCGCTCCTGAGCAAGCTCAGCCTGACGCGCTTCAAGCTCGGACTGCGTATCGGCGAAAAGGTTTATCGCCGTATCGGACATAATTCCGACGGTCATACACAAAGCCGCCGCGAATGAAACAACTTTTTTTGCCAATTCCTTTTTGTACATAGGGAAGCTCTCCTTTCCCGAAAAATGTTCACTTTATTATACTTTAACGTATTTCTTCGTGCTCATTACAGTTCCGACTGCGCTTATGAACGCACCTGCCGCAATGTAGCCGATAACTATCTTTACCGCAACGCCGCTCGTCGGGGTGAAGCTTCCTGCGCCTACTACCGACCAGAGCGTCTGCTGGCTCATTATCATTTCCATTACCTTTGAATAGCCTGCGAGCGTTATAACGGAAGCAACCGCGCCCGCAACGATGCCGATGACCATTCCCTCAACGAAGAACGGCGTTTTTACGAAAGAATTCGTTGCGCCGACATACTTCATTATCTCGATCTCGCGCTTTCTCATCTCAACACTCGCTCTTGAAGCGTTGGATATCATTACAAGGCTCACGATAACGAGTGCCGCAAGCACTGTTATCGAGATTATCGAGATAAAGCGCTTCAATTCGGTGAGAACATTTACGAAATCGTTCGGCGCTTTGACGGAGATAATGCCGTCCAGACGGTTTATTTCCATAAGCGTACTGCTCATTTTCTCGATATCGGCAACCTTTACGCGGTAAGAGTCGGGAAGAGGGCTTTCCTCGCCTACATACTGGAAAAGCTCCTCCGAATCAGCCATTTCCGACTTCATCTGCGCGAAAGCTTCGTCCTTGGAAAAGAAAACAACGTCGCTGATATTGTCGAGCGAACGAAGCTTGTTTCCCATAGCCGTGATTTCGTCTTCGCTTATATCATCGAGGTAGATAATTACCTCGTTCTTGTTCTCGATTCCGCCGATGATAGAGTTTACATTGACGATAAAAAGGACGGAAAAGCCGACCAGCAGCAGCGAAACCATAAGTATGCAAAAGCTCGCCACCGACATTATGCGGTTCGTCCAGATATTTTTTATTCCCTGCCCGAACAGGTAATTTACACCACTAAGCTTCATTTGTCTTTCTCCTTTGGAGTATCAGTGTTCAAGGTCGTAGTTCGACTTTATAACATCATCGAATACGACACGTCCGTCCTGCATGGAAATTATCCTGCCGCCGAATTCCTGCACGATCTCATGCTCGTGAGTTACCATTATAACGGTCGTTCCGCAGTCGTTGATAGCCTGCAAAAGCTCAACGATATCGTGCTTGAGCGCAGGGTCAAGGTTTCCCGTAGGCTCGTCCGCAATGATAAGCTGGGGATCGTTTACAAGCGCCCTTGCGATAGCCGCTCTCTGCTTTTCGCCGCCCGAAAGCTCACTCGGCTTGCAGTAAGCCTTGTCCTTTAAGCCGACAAGGTCGATAACATAGGGAACTCTGTTTCGTATATATTTATTTGAAGCGTCGATGCAGCGAAGCACGAATGCAACGTTGTCATAAACGTTCATACTCTCGATAAGCTTGAAATCCTGGAAAACACAGCCGATAGTTCTTCTCAGTCTGTACGCGTTTCTCTTTTTCATTTTTGTAAGGTTAAAGCCGTTTACCTGCAGTCTGCCCTTGGTGGGTTCAATCTCTTTGAGTAGCAGTCTTATAAACGTACTTTTTCCTGCGCCCGATTTGCCGACAACGAACACGAATTCGCCGTCCTTTATTTTAATGCTGACATCATTCAGAGCATCAACGCCGTTTGAATATGTAACAGATACATTACGAAGTTCAACCAAATTTTTGCACCGCCAATCAATTTTTTTCATAAGAACAGAAAGGGGCAGAATAAAACTGCCCCCATTTTTTGTTTAATTAATGCCGGTCTACTGACCGATTTTTTAGAATTTAACAGGGTTTGCCGAAAGATACTTCTTTACCATAAGAGCGATCTTGAATACGATAGCGTGGTCGAATTCTCTGAGGTCAAGTCCTGTGAGCTTTTTGATCTTTTCAAGTCTGTAAACAAGTGTATTTCTGTGAACGAACAGCTTTCTCGATGTTTCGGAAACGTTCAGATTGTTCTCGAAGAAACGCTGGATAGTGAACAGTGTTTCGTGGTCGAGCGACTCGATAGAGCCTTTCTTGAAAACTTCCTGGAGGAAGGTTTCGCAGAGTGTTGTCGGGAGGTGGTAGATAAGTCTTGCGATACCGAGGTTATCGTAGGAAACGATAGACTTGTCCGTATCGAAAACCTTGCCGACTTCAAGTGCGATCTGAGCTTCCTTGAACGAACGCGCAAGATCCTTGATGCCGACAACGACCGTGCCGATACCGACATTTACCCTTGTGTAGAATTCGCTCGAAAGCGTATCGGAAATTGAACGCGCAAGCTTTTCAAGATCCTTGGATTCAACGTTGTTCTTAACTTCCTTTACAAGAATGATATCCGATTCCGTGATATTGAGAACGAAATCCTTTGTCTTGTCGGGGAAGAGGTTCTGAATGATATCGAATGCGGAAACATCGTTGGAAGAAATAATTCTGATAAGAAGAACAACACGGCTGACATCACTGTTGAAGTGAAGCTCTCTCGCCTTTACAACGATATCTCCGGGGAGGATATTATCGAGAACAACGTTCTTGATAAAGTTGCTGCGGTCATATTTTTCATCATAATACTGCTTTATGGAAGAAAGGGTGATAGCCATAATGCTTGCATACTTAGAGGCATTATCGTCAGTTCCCTCAACGAAAACGGCATAGTCGGGCTTGATGTGAGAGCCGAAAGGCTTGTATGTATAGCCATCTCTCACAAAAATGTCGTGAGAATCACTCAAATCGAGAGAAACGAACTCATTTGTTGTGCCGATCTTGGAAAGGTCGCTGCAGGCAACAATAGCCGCTGTGGAATCAACAACACCGATAGTGCAGTCCATTGTATCCCTCATCTGGTGAATAAGCCCCTGGAACAATCTGTTTGACATAGCCTTGTCTTCCTTTCATACCGAATAATCACGGATTTAACGAATCAACATTAAAACACATCTGCTCAAATCAAGCATAGATTCTATTTTACTTTGTTCTTTCTAACTTTTGATAAAAAGTCAACAAAATTTAATGACAATTCTCCCATTAAATTTATTACAAAGTATATTCTATCATATTTTGTGCAAATTTGTGTGAACAAATTATTAATTCCTATAGCTTTTAATAAAAAATTTAGAGATTTCCGCTAAATTTTTCCCACAATTTCGTGCAAATACAAAAAAGGTCACCGAAATATATTCGATGACCTTAAAATGTATCAAGAAAAGGTTATCTTGTTTCCTCAGCGAAACCGCTTTCAACAAGTTCAACAAGTCCGTCAACAGCTGCTTCTTCGTCAGCGCCGTCAGCGATAACTCTGATCTGTGTGCCGCCTACGATGCCGAGGGAAAGAATGCCGAGAAGTGACTTAGCGTTTACTCTTCTTTCTTCCTTTTCGATCCAGATAGAGGACTTGAATTCGTTTGCCTTCTGAATGAAGAATGTTGCGGGACGAGCGTGAAGACCAACCTGATTCTGAACAATTACATCTTTAACGTACATAATTCTCTCTCCTAACTCATTTCTTTAAGCTGTTCAAATTTAAAAAAATCAAAAAGCTTAGGCGATCTTATGTTTATGTTAAACCGCCCTTTTTCTTTTTATTGTTTATATTATAACCCCGAAATCGCCAATAGTCAACGGCAATTTGTCATAAATATGAGGTTTGATTGAAAATTCTGCTATTTTGGTTAATCGCGTCATTCAACGCCGCCGTCGGTTTGTTTATAATCACTAATTTTATTACCTATCAACAAATTTCCACCGAAAATTATAGTTAAATCGTCAAAGACTTGTTAATAAAATATATGCTGCATCATTTATTTTTGTTCATATCTATACTTTGTTCATATTTTGCATACATATCAGGCCGTCTTTGTTTGGTTATTTCAACAGACATTTTATGACGGTATTCCGCAATATTTTTGTGGTGTCCCGTAAGAAGAACGGGCGGAACAGCCTCGCCCTCCCATACCTCGGGCTTGGTGTAATGAGGATATTCGAGCAAACCTGCAAAATGGCTCTCCTCGGTGAAGCACTCCTCGGAAGAAAGCACTCCCGGGCACATTCTCGCAACGGCATCTATCATCACCATTGCAGGGAGCTCGCCGCCCGTGAGCACATAGTCGCCGATAGAGATATCTTCGTCAACTATCTTGTCAAGCACACGCTGATCTACGCCCTCGTAGTGACCGCAAAGCACGAAAAGCCGCGGCATTTTCGCAAGCTCGACCGCCTTTTGCTGAGTGAAAACAGTGCCTTTCGGTGACATATAGATAACGTAAGGCTTTTCCTCCGCCATTTCCGCAACGGCGCTGTAACAGCGGTAGATAGGGTCAGCCTGCATCACCATTCCCATTCCGCCGCCGTAAGGAGTATCGTCCACCCTGCGGTGCTTATCGAGCGTGTAGTCGCGTATCTGGTGGCAGCAGACCTCTATTTTGCCCGCTTTTCTCGCCCTGCCGATGATGCTCTCGGAAAGAACTGTTTCGCACATATCGGGAAAAAGCGTTGCAACGTCAATCCTCATCGAAAAGTCCCTCCAGCTTATGGATAAGCATTTTACCCTCAGGAATATTCGTTTCGATTACAACATCGGGTATAGCGGGAATAAGGCGAACCTTGCCGTCAGCGTCCTTGATATGATAAACATCGTTCGCGCCCGTTTCGGTAACGTCGCAAATTTTGCCATAGTCAGTGCCGTCGTCATTATCGAAAACCTCAAGTCCGATAAGATCCTGAACGAAGTAGCAGCCCTCTTCAAGCTCAACTTCGTTTCTGTCCATATAAAGTATCTTGTTGCGCATCTCCTGTGCCTGCTCGACAGTGTCAACACCCTTTATTTTCATAAGGACTATGTTCTTGTGAGGGTGCGCTCTTTCGATCTCAACGGGCGTTTTTCCCTTGTCAAAGTAGAGGGTGTCAAACTCGCAGAGGAACTCTCTCGAATCGCACCAAGCCTCAACGCGGACTTCGCCTTTAAGACCCTGAACGGCTACTATTTTGCCTATTTCAAGAAATTGTTTCATAACAGCAACTCCTAACTGTAAAAAAAGGATACCGTGAGAGATCACAATATCCTTTCAGCCAATACTTATGTTGTACAATAATCAGTCGATCTCAACCATGATCTTCTGATTCTGTCTGCCTGCGCCTGCGCGCATAACGGTTCGGATAGCCTTGGCAATTCTGCCCTGCTTGCCGATAACGCGTCCCATATCATCTTTCGCAACGTGGAGATGATAAACGATAACGCCCTCTTCGTTAGGCTCGTCAACATCGATCTGAACAGCGCCCTTGTCTTCAACAAGACCGCTTACGATAGCTAAAAGCAAATCTTTCATATATAAAAACTCCATTCATATTAAATTCGGAGCAAACGGTTCAATTAATTTTCAAGAGGCACGAGCCACCAGCGGAAGAACGCCGAAGGCTTAGGCCTCAGCGTCCGCATGATGTAAAGCAAACGTCAAAAATTACTTTACGTTATTCTTGTCGAAAAGCTTCTTAACAACCTCTGTAGGCTGTGCGCCGTTTGCAATCCATTTCTTAGCCTTTTCAGCATCAACACTGAAAACTGCAGGTTCCTTAGTGGAATCGTAATAACCGATCTCCTCGATGAATCTGCCGTTTCTTGGGTATCTGGAATCAGCAACAACGATTCTGTAGAAAGGGTTCTTCTTAGCGCCCATTCTTCTGAGTCTGATTTTAACTGCCATTTATATTCACCTCCAATAATTTTCTTAAAAAACTTATATCTCAAAGCATCTCTGCATTGAAACCGTAATAAACAATTGCCGCAGCGACTGCGGAAATAACGGAAAACAGATAGGATACCTTTATCGCCGTCTTGGACTTGGTCTCGGCATTGTCGGTATCATTTCCATCATCTTTTTCCCGTCTGCATTTCGCAAGATATATCGAAGGCTCTGCCGCAAAGAAAATGCACAGCACAACGAGCATATCAAATGCAAACATTTTCATAAACCAACCTCAAATCAATAATATTCGCAAGCCTTATCAAAGCCAGCCGAACAGCACGGCAAACCCGAACATCGTGAGCAGCGCACCGACAGCTCCTATACGAAGCCGCACGGAATTTCTGCTTTTCCGAGATTTTGCCGAACGTGCATTTCGGTCTGCCCAGTAACCGATGAGCGGTTTCCAATCTATAACCGCCGCGGCTATGCAGATGATCCCCACGACCGCAAACAGTATAAAATAGAAAATTTTCATCGCGAAGCTTACTTCATCGGCGGAAGTCCGCCCATTCCCATCATTCCCATAGGAATGCGGAATTTATTCTTCTTTCCCTTGCCGTTCTTGCCCATGACGCCGAGCTGCTTCATCATCTTCTGCATCTCTTCAAACTGCTTTAAGAGTCTGTTGACATCGGCAACGGTGTTTCCGCTTCCTGCCGCAATTCTGCGCTTTCTCGGCGGATTTATAAGGGACGGCTTTGCTCTCTCCGCAGGTGTCATCGAAAGGATGATAGCTTCGATGCGCTTAACCTGACTGTCGTCAACGTCCACATCGTCGAGCTTGTTGCCGATGCCGGGGAGCATACCGAGTATCTGTTTTATAGGGCCCATTTTCTGTATCTGCTTCATCTGGTCGAGAAGATCGTTCATATCGAACGAGTTCTCCTTGATGCGTTCAGCCAGCTTCTGGGAGTTTTGTTCATCAAATGTGGACTGCGCTCTTTCGATAAGGGTGAGCATATCGCCCATACCAAGGATTCGCGAAGCCATTCTGTCGGGGTGGAAAGGCTCAAAGTCTTCAAGCTTTTCGCCCGTTCCGACAAATTTTATCGGCTTGCCCGTTACCGCGAGTACGGAAAGTGCCGCACCGCCTCTTGTATCGGAATCAAGCTTCGACATAAGAACGCTGTCGATACCGAGAGCATCATCGAATGCTTTCGCAACATTGACTGCGTCCTGACCTGTCATTGCATCGACAACGAGCATTATCTCGTTCGGCGAGGTTTCAGCCTTTATTGCTTTAAGCTCGTTCATAAGAGCTTCGTCAATGTGAAGACGGCCCGCGGTATCAAGGATAACGACATCGTTTCCGTGATCTTTGGCGTGGCTGACAGCCTCTTTCGCAATAGTCACAGGGTTTATCTGACCCATTTCAAAGACCTTTACATCAGCCTTTTTGCCGACAACGCAAAGCTGATCGATAGCCGCAGGACGGTAAACGTCGCAGGCAACGAGCAGAGGGCGCTTGCCCATATCCTTGAAATACTTAGCCAGTTTAGCCGCATGGGTCGTCTTACCCGAACCCTGAAGTCCGCACATCATAATGATGCAGGGCGGCTTTGACGGGAATTCTATTCTTGCCGTGCCGTCGCCCATAAGAGCAACAAGCTCGTCATTAACTATCTTTATTACCTGCTGACCGGGAGTAAGGCTTTGCAGCACATCTTCGCCGACAGCGCGCTCCGTTACCTTTGCAACGAAGTCCTTAACGACCTTGTAGTTTACGTCAGCTTCGAGCAATGCAAGACGAACCTCGCGCATTGCTTCCTTGACATCAGCCTCAGTAAGCTTTCCTCGTCCTTTCAGGCGCTTAAAAACGCTGCTGAGTTTTTCGGACAAGCCTTCAAACGCCATACTAACACTCCTTTAAGAATTCAGAACAAGTCTTTGTTTTCCTCTGCGAGCTGAACAAGATATTCAGCACGTTTGGTTATAGCTTTCGGAGCGGTCCAATGCACACATTCTTCCTTTATATCTGCGGCAAGCTGACCGACTTCGGTAATTATCTCATAATATTTCTGCGAACGTTCCGCGAGGTGGAATTTATCCTCAAGCTCAAGCATTGTCTGCTCGCCGCGCTTGATGCTGTCGCGAACGCCCTGTCTTGTGATGTTTTCATGCTCTGCGATCTCGGAAAGTGACAAGTCCTCGTTATAATAGAGGTCAATAACGTCTTTCTGCTTATCCGTGAGCATATCTGCGTAATAATCAAGCAGCACCGAAAACTGTAAATTCTTATCTCCGCTCACGTTTTATCACTCCTATCAGATGTAAAGCAAAATTACTTTACATATTATACACTATTTCGTACATTTTGTCAAGGGGTTAGAAGAAATTTAACATTTTTTACTGTTTGGTATATTCGACAAGCTTTGTTCATATACATTTTGTATATTTTGGCTGTTATATGAACAAACAGAACAAGCTGTAACCTCTTCATTGCATAACAATATGCAGATTTTCTCAAAAAGATTACAGCTTGTATATTTTTGTATAAGTCACATATTCTGTGCTTCCGCTTCGGGGAGGTAGATATTCATTGTTTCTCCGCCTGTCTTGTTTGCGATATAGATATAGGAATCGCCGCCGCTGTGTACAGTCTTCCGGAAATCGACAGTACCGTCGATCTCACGGCGGACAAGTCTTTCGCCTGCAAGCGAGTAACATTCAAGCGGCTCTACATCGCTCGTTTCGATGCTTCCGCTCGTAACATAGACCTTTCCGTCCTTTGAACCGATAGGATTTTCCACGGAGGCCTTTGCGATAGCGGTTATCGAAGCGCCTCTCAGGCGGATAGCGCCGCTTCCCTCAATGTCACCGATGCAGGTAGCGTTGTTGCCCTCGCAGCGGATATTCACAACGCCTGCGTTTATAACGGGTTCAAGGTTTCCGCCCATTGTGCCTATACCGACGATATTCTTGCCGCGGACAAGGATATCCGCCTTGCTGCCGTTGACGATAACAGAACCTTCACCGCCCTGGAGAACGCCCATACCGCAGCAGTTGTTGCCCGAGATGTTGATGTCGAGGTTTGCAAGGCTGTCAATAACGGTCTTGCCCCTGCACGAGCCGATAGCGGTAACATCGTCGCCGCCCATATCTACCTTTATATCGCAGTTATTGAGCTTTATCGAAGAATCGCCGTTGTAAGAACCGAGCGAAACGATATTCTTGCCGTCAACAGCCAGTATGAGCTTTCCGCTGTTCGCAATGACAGCCGAATCCATGCCGCCCTCTCCGCCGCCGATGCCGACAACGCAGTCGCCCGAGCATGTGATCTTGATCTCATTTTCTCCGCCGAAGATTATCCTGCCGTATCTCTGCATATAATTTCCGCCGATGCCGAACGAGTAGACTCTCGTGCTGTTTATTTCAAGCCTTCCGTCGCCGCCGAAGAATATCTCCGAATCCTCGGGAACTCTTATGCCGCCGTTTTTGATGACGTTCCTGCCAACAAGCTCGATGTTTGCCTGCGTACTGCCCGAAAGCACAACAGCGCTGCCGTTGTCCTCGTTGCAGACGAGGTTAAGATTTTCAAACGTGACTCTTGTCGAAGAACGCTTGCAGTCGATAAATATCTTCATATCGGTCTGAACATCGGTGTTGCCGATAAGCTTTGCCGAATCGGAACGGATACATATCTCGTTGAAGCCTGCAAGGCTGAGTTCGACGATATCGGCAGTTTCCCGCTCGTTGATGTAGTAGGTCTTGCTGACCTTTCCTCTGTACTTGATGTTGAATGAGATGATGCGGTTCTTTATCTCAGACGGTATCTCGAGCATAAGCACCGCTGTCGGACGGCATACGACATAGCCCTGGATAAGGTCAACGCCGAGCGCTATCGCAGTTTCAAGCTCTTCAAAGGTTTCAACGCCCTCGCCGAGAACCATTATCTCATGCTGTGCGGCGAAGTTTATCATATTTGCAACAAGGTGCTGCTTCTGCGGATTTTTGTCGATGCCCGTCATTATCGAGCGGTCTATCTTTATACAGCTTGGATTTACCGCAAGCAGTGTTGAATCGTTCGAGTAACCCGTTCCGTAGTCGTCAAGAGCGACCTGTGCCTTTTTGTCGCGGTAACGCGCATTTATAACGTTTATCGCGCTTTCAAAAACGGGATTTTCCTCCGTTACTTCGACAACGAGCTTGTCAAAGAGCATACCGTATTTATCCACAAGGTTATTGAACTCATCATCACTGAGGAGCGCGTTCGGGATACAGTTTATGAAAAGCTTTCTGTTGTGGAAGAAATCCTGATTTTCCGAAAGTATCTTCAGCGTTTTCCAGAATGTGATATGCTCAACGCTGTAAAGCATATCCGTCTGCTTCGCGATCTCGAGAACATCGAGCGGCGAAAGCTTTATTCCGTCAACAGCCTGCGGACGCATGAGCGCCTCATAGCCGTATATCTCACCCGTATGAGCATTGACGATAGGCTGGAAATGATAGTCGATGCGGTCTTCGTCAATAACGGTTTCAAACACCTGATTCCTGCGGAATTCCTGCGCTTTGAGCGAGTAGTTGTCCGCATTGAAGATAACGGGCTGCTGCGCTCTTCTGTTTTCAGCGTCGAATGCGGCAAAGTCCGCCTGTGCAATGAGTGCCGAAACATCGCTCGTGCCTGCCGCAAGAGCATATCCGCAGTAGACCTTTGCAATGCTTCCGTTTCCGGGGAAGGTTGCGACCATTTCCCTTATCTCGGTCATGATCTTGCCTGCAAGCTTTTTGCAGCCGTCATCGTATGTATCGGTGATAAGAACGCTGAAATCGTTCGCCGATGTTCTTCCTGCGAAGATATTGTGTGGATTTTCGTATCTTTTTACGATAATCGCAGCCTTGGAGAGCATTTCGTCCGTGTTGTGAACGCCTGCAAAGGACGAGAATTTGTCGATGCCGTTTATCGTGATATGGATAAGTCCGTACATACCCTCTATCGTAGCAGCAGTTTCGGCAAGCTTGCCCGTAAAGGTGTCCTTTGTCATAAGTCCCGATGCTGCGTCAAAGTTGCGCAGGCTGCTTATCGTGTTCTTTGCAACGATATAATCGGTGACATCGGTTATTTCGGTGAATTCAAAGCCGTCAGTGTCGTTAATCACGACCTTTATCCATTTATCCGCAGCCGAGGACATATAAATATCCTTTTCGGTCGGGTGACGGCTCGAAAAGATATCGGACATCACATCGCCGTATTTGTCCTTTCCGATGACCTTCGAGCCTGTTTCAATGCCTGTAAGGACAGTGAACGCTCCGCTTATCGATGCCTTTCCCGAAGCCTTGTCAAAGCTGACAAACGCGGTATCGTGAAGCATTTCAAGCTCCGCTTCGCCGACCTTTCCCGACTTTTTAAGGGAAACAGCGGCAAAAACTCCGAGGACGGCAGAGATAAGCGCAAGCGCAGAGGCGGCATACACAAGGCGAATATCATAGTCAGCAAATGCGGCAGCTATAACAGCCGCAGCCGACAAAAACGCCGTCACAGACCCACACACGGTCAAAGCACATATTCGGTTTTGTCCCCATTTATTTATCATTCAATACGTTGCATCGGCGATTACCCGATACAGTCCTCCTGACCTGATTTATTTCAATCTTTTCTGCATATATTCAGCTTTTTTCAAAATGAAGCTTTATCAGAGCTTTAGGAAAAAGCTGATTAAAGCGAAGCGTTCGTTTTGCCATTTTGAGAAATGTACGAGTTTACGCCTTTAATGTCAATTTGACATAAACATTTTGAAAAATGGCAAAAATGTATTAATCAGCGTTCCCGTAGGCTGTGATCGTGCAGAAAAGAATATTATTCTTAATTATTATAAACCATTTTGTTCTGTTTTTCAATATACATTTATACCAATTTTTATTTGCGTTTTAGTCATTTTAACAAAATAAAAGTGTATAACCCGATAAAGGTTATACACTTTAACATATTTCGACGAACCGAATTACTGATTGTCTTCGATATACTTAACGATATCGCCGACTGTCTTGATGCTTTCAACAGCTTCATCGGGGATCTCGAGGTCGAATTCTTCCTCAAGGCTCATAACGAGGTCTACAACGTCGAGGGAATCTGCGCCGAGGTCGTCCTGAATGTTAGCGCCTGATGTAACGCTGTCCTCATCAACGTCGAGCTGTTCTACGATCAGTTCCTTTACCTTATCGAATACCATTTTGTTTTTCCTCCATAATAATTGGTTATTTCGCTTTCGCAGCGATAACAGCATTGCATTTGCTTTGCCGCAGGGGTTTAATGACCCATATATAAAGGACTTTGCTGCGGCTTTGCCCCAAGCTGTCCGTTTATATTCTTTGCAGAAATATCAGAGTTCCTCGAACTCGCCGATTTTTCTAAACTTAGTATATCGTTCATTTAGCAAAACGTCAATATCTATTGCCATTTTTTCTTTCAGCGTTTTCAACAAAAATTCCGAGATATTTTCGGCAGTTTCCTTTGGATCGTTCTGCGCGCCGCCGAAAGGCTCGCTTATTATCTCCTCAGCAACGCCGAGTTCGAGCATATCATCAGCCGTTATCTTCATTATTGAAGCGGCTTCGCGCTCTCTTCCGCCGTCTTTCCAGAGTATCGATGCGAACCCTCTTGGTGAAATTACCGAATAAATGGAATTTTCGAGCACCGCAAGCTTATCGCATACGCCGAGTGCAAGTGCGCCGCCGCTGCCGCCCTCGCCGAGTACGATAGAGATAACGGGCGTTTTGAGCATCATAAATTCCATTATATTTCTTGCGATAGCTTCGCCCTGACCGCGGTTCTCCGCTTCAACTCCGCAGAATGCACCGGGAGTATCGATGAAGCATACAACGGGGCGGTGGAACTTCTCCGCCTGCTTTGCCAGTCGGAGAGCCTTTCTGTAGCCCTCGGGGTGCGGCATTGCGAAGTTGGATTCCTTGTTTTCGTTGAGATTTCTTCCCTTTACCTCGGCAATGACCGTAACGGCAATGCCCTTTATCGAAGCCAAGCCACCGATTATCGCTCTGTCGTCGCCGTAGTAGCGGTCGCCGTGAAGCTCGATGAATTCATCGAATATCATCGGGATATAGTCACGGACGGTCGGTCTGTCCTTATCTCTTATAAGGTCGAGCTTTTCGGGAGGCGTAAGTTTATTGTTCATTTCCATTTTTACACTTCCTCCGCAGGCTTATAGCCGTTAAGCTTTAATATGTGCGCAAGCGTTCTGCGCATCGTCTTTCTTTCCGCAATGAGATCAACAAAACCGTGTTCGAGCATAAACTCCGATGTCTGGAAATCATCGGGAAGTCGCTGTTTTATCGTGCCCTCGATAACTCTTCTTCCGGCAAAGCCGATAACGACCTTCGGTTCGGCAATGATGATATCACCGAGCGAAGCAAACGAAGCCGTAACGCCGCCCGTTGTCGGGTCGGTCATAACCGCAATGTAAAGCTGACCTGCTTCGGCGAGCTTTCCGACAGCGCCGCTCGTTTTAGCCATTTGCATAAGGGAAACGATGCCCTCCTGCATACGCGCGCCGCCTGACGCGGTGAACATTATAACGGGGAGCTTATGCTCTGCGCCGTATTCAAAGGCTCTTGTTATCTTTTCGCCGACAACGCTGCCCATTGAAGCCATCATATAGCGCGAGTCCATAATGCCGATAACGCAGCGGATACCGCGTATCTTACATTCGCCTGTGATAACAGCGTCACGCAGACCTGTCTTTTTGCGAAGCTCGTCCTGCTTCTGGTCATAACCCGGGAAATCGATAGGGTTCTTGCTCACCATATCCTTGTCGAATTCGATGAAGCTTCCCTTGTCAACGGTTAGGTTGAGTCTTTCCTCGGACGATATCCTCGAATGATAGCCGCACTCGGGGCAGACCTTGAGATTTTTCACAAGCTCATCGGTCATAATCATATTCAGGCAGCGGGGACATTTGAAAGCGAGGTCTTTCGGTATCTCGACCTTGTTCTCGGCTTTATCGTCCTTTTCATCGTTTTTATCGGTTTCTGCTGCTGTATTGACATTGAATCTGAGCTTTACAACATCAAGTAAATCTTCAAGCACTTTCTGTTTACACTCCTTTGCGGAAATTTTTCGGTATGAATTTATAAAATTTATAAATCTATAAAAAACGTCGTTAAGCGTTTATTTTCGTATTTTTAAGGTCGCATCTAAAAACCATAGTGCCTCAGATGCGCAGTCAGATTTTTCGTCAGATTGTATAGAAATTTCGCAATTATTGCAAAGCAAGAATTTGCATACATGCCGTATGTCAAGAAATTTATGTGCAAGATGACGTAAAATCTGCAAGCAGATGAGGTGCTAAGGCTTTAGCCGGTGGTTTTTAGAGGTGACCTTAAGTTATTATGCCCTGCCTATTATATTCGACAAAGCGATCGCTATAATGAACAGAATGGTAAAAAGCTTTCTTGTCCCCACATTCAGCTTTGAGCCGAAGCTGCCGTTTAGAATAAGTCCGACAACTCCGAAGAACGGAGCAAAAAACGTGAGCATCAGCAGCACAATGAGCGCCGCCAGCATTCCTTTTTGCTTTTGCGAATTCTGAGAAGAATTCCAATTTGTGTTTCCTCCCGTTGGGCGCTGTACAGGATTATAGTTGTACGGGTTCTGCCAGCCCTGATGATTGTTCGGCGGATTCTGCTGTGCATTTTGCGCAGGAGCATTGTTCTGATTATTCGGCGCATAAGGGTTGTTGAACTGCGTCTGCGTCGGAGCAACTTTGATATTCGGTATATTGGGTGCGGAGCGTTCCCTAACGGGTGCGGCATTTCCGCCGTCCTGCTCGGTATATGGGCGTACTGCTTTCGCTTCGGGCATTTCGTATTTTTCGGGTGCAGGCGCAAAAGCTTCGGGACGGTCGTCCTCGGGATCAAGGTTATAGGGCGCTGAAAGCTTATCCTCATCGGGAAGTCTGTAACCGCAGTCGGCACATTCGCCGTGCAAAATTCTTCCGCCGCAAAGCGGACATCTATGCTGTGCCAAAACGATCACTCCTTAAATCACCAATGGCTGTGCCTCATAATGTCCATTATCCATTCATTCAGACCTATCGGGTCCCAGCCCGATAATGTCATTCCCGTGCCAACAGCAAGGAACAGGAATCCCGTCAGCAAAGCCTTTATGTCAAACTTTTCGGGGTCAACGGGCTGAAATCGGCGTCTTCGCCAGCCGCCGCCTTTCATCAGATAGTAGATACCCATAAATATTGCCGCAGACGGTACTATTGCTATAAGAAGCACTTTCCACCAGTGCTTTTTCACCTCGTCAACGAATCCGCGGGCAAAAATTTCAGAAGCTTTCGGCGGTTCTTCGTGTGTTTCCTCGGGAGTATATGAAATATGGGTATAATTTGTCGGCGGAGGAAGTCTTTTTTCCTCTTTTTCGGATTCGGGGATATATTTTTTCGCATTTGCATACGAAGCAGGCTTCGGCGCAAGCTCTTGACTCACGCTTTCAGCCGAGGGAACGCTTATGCTGTCCATTTCCGCCCAATCGGGCGTATCGGAATTGTTTACGGGCGTAACGATATCCTTTTCAGTCTGTATTTTATAGCCGCAGGAAAGGCATACGCCGTCCCCGACCGTTCCTCCGCATATAGGACAATTCTGCACGTCATTTCCCCCCATGTGAACCTCTAAAAACCTCCCTCACGGCAAATTTTCTACGATTTTGCGAATAATACGAAGTATTATTTTGTTTCGGTTTTTAGAGAACCCCTTAGTCATTTACTTGCTCATTTTTCTTCCGAGGTAGCCGATATCATATTTTCCCGATTCAAAAACAGGGTCACGGATAAGGCTCAGCTGGAAGTCTATATTCGTATCAACGCCCTCAACGATGAATTCGGAGAGCGCCCATTTCATCTTCGCGATAGCTTCTTCTCTTGTCGGTGCGTGGACGATGAGCTTTGCTATCATACTGTCATAGTAAGGCGGTATCGTGTAACCCTGATAAGCCGCGCTGTCAACGCGTATTCCCGGGCCGCCGGGGGTATAGAGCGATGAGATCTTTCCGGGGCATGGGCGGAAGTCGTGTTCGGGGGATTCGGCATTTATTCTGCACTCGATAGAGTGACCCCTGAACTCGATATCTTCCTGCTTATAGGGAAGTTTCTCGCCTGCGGCGATCTTCATCTGTGCTTTTACAAGGTCGATGCCCGTAATTGCTTCTGTGATAGGGTGTTCTACCTGGATTCGGGTGTTCATCTCCATAAAGTAGAAGTCGCCGTTCTTGTCAACGAGGAATTCTATCGTTCCTGCGTTGAAATATTTGCAGACCTTTGCCGCGGAAACAGCCGCCGCACCCATTTTTGCGCGAAGCTCGGGTGTCATTATCGTTGACGGAGTTTCTTCAAGCACTTTCTGGTTTCTTCTCTGCATCGAGCAGTCACGCTCGCCGAGGTGAACGACATTTCCGTGCTTGTCGGCAAGTATCTGGAACTCGATATGCTTCGGGTCAACGATAAATTTTTCCATATATATGCTGTCATCGCCGAAGAAATTCAGCGCTTCCTGCTTTGCCGTAAGTATAGCGTTTTCAAGGTCTTCCATACGCTCAACAAGGCGTATGCCTCGTCCGCCGCCGCCTGCGGAAGCCTTTACCATAAGCGGAAAGCCTATCTCCTCTGCGGCAAGGCGCTTTGCTTCTTCCATTGTTGGAACAGCGCCCTCCGAGCCAGGGATAACGGGCACTCCCGCAGCTTTCATAGCCTTTTTCGCTGCAGCCTTATCGCCGAGCATTTCGATAGACTCGGGTGAAGGTCCTATAAAGTTTATTCCGCATTTGCCGCAGTTGCGCGCAAATGCCGCATTTTCCGAAAGAAAACCGAAGCCCGGGTGGATAGCGTCTGCGCCCGTTATCTCGCAGGCAGCGAAAATGGACTTCTCGTTAAGGTAGCTGTCCTTTGTTGCCGCAGGGCCTATGCAGACCGCTTCATCGGCTATTCTTGCGTGGAGTGCCGACTTATCCGCTGTGGAATAGACCGCAACCGTCTTTATGCCGAGCTCGCGGCAGGCGCGGATTATTCTTACAGCTATCTCACCTCTGTTGGCGATAAGAACTTTTTTAAACATAACACGAAAATCCTTTCAAGGATCAAAAATTATTTTATGGCAAAAGATATCTCTGCGGAAACAGCCTTTTCGCCGTTTACCGTGGCAACGCACTTGCCTACGCCTACAGGGCCTTTTACCTTGATTATCTCAACTTCGATGCGAAGCGTATCGCCGGGGACTACCTGACGGCGGAACTTTGCTTCCTTTATGCCGCCGAAAAAGCCGATCTTGCCCTTGTTCTCGGGAAGTCCGAGAAGAGCGACAGCACCCGCCTGAGCGCACATTTCAAGCATAAGAACGCCGGGAACGACGGGATATTCGGGGAAGTGTCCCTTGAACCAGAATTCATCGGGGGACATATATTTTGTGGCAACGACTCTTTTGCCGTATTCGATCTCTTCAATAGTGTCGATGAGCATAAACGGATCTCTGTGGGGGATTATCTCCATTATCTGCTCTTTATTCATAACAGCCATAAGCTTTCTCCCTTATTCAATTATCATAACAGGCTGATCGTAGTCAACAGCTTCGCCGTTCTTGACGAGTATCTGCTTTACAACGCCGTCATATTCGCTCGTGATCTCGTTCATGAGCTTCATCGATTCGATTATCATAAGAACGTCGCCCTTCTTGACGTGCTTGCCGACCTCTGCGAAAGGCGGCTTGCTCGGGTCGGGAGCAGCATAGAAAGTTCCGACGATAGGAGCTTTTACGACATTTCCGCATACGGCATTCTGCGCTTCAACAGTCGGAGCTGCGCCTGCCGCTGCGGCATTCATCGTCACGGGCATCATATCGTGCTGGAAAGGAGGCATACCCATCGGCATCGGAGGAGGACATCTTCTGCCCTTTACCGTAATAACATTGTCGCCGTTTGCGATAGTTACCTCTTCAAGCTCCTTGTTATTCACAATATCAGCAAGCTTCTCGATAGCTTCGAGAGCTTCTTTGCTCAATAATTTTTCACTCATTGTATTTTTCTCCTTAGTCGGTGTATTTCTTCAGGCAGATAGTTGCATTGTGTCCGCCGAAGCCGAGAGAATTGGAAAGCGCACCCTTGATGTCAACATTTCTGTTGCCGTCAACTGCGTAGTCAAGGTCACATTCGGGGTCGGGTGTTGTGAATCCGATAGTCTTGTGAACGAAGCCTTCCTTGACGGAAAGAGCCGTAACGATAGCTTCAACTGCGCCTGCCGCACCGAGGAGATGTCCCGTCATAGACTTTGTGGAGTTGATAACGGTCTTTCTCGCAGCGTCCTCGCCGAGAGCGATCTTGATAGCCGTTGTTTCGTACTTATCGTTAAGTCCCGTGGAAGTGCCGTGAGCGTTGATATAGTTTACTTCCTCGGGCTGAAGTCCTGCTTCTTCATAAGCGCACTTCATAGCGTGAGCGGCAGCTTCGCCCGTCGGGGACGGACTTGTCATGTGGTAAGCGTCGCCCGTTGCGCCGTAGCCTGCGATCTCGCAGATAATGTTAGCGCCTCTTGCCTTTGCGTGTTCAAGCTCTTCGAGAACGAGAATGCCCGAACCCTCGCCGAGAACGAATCCCTGACGGTTGAGGTCGAACGGTGTCGAAGCCTTGTCGAGCTCTGTTGCTCTTGAAAGAGCATGCATATTGTTGAAGCCCGAAAGTGCAAAGCGTGAGATACAAGCTTCCGTACCGCCGCAGAGAGCAGCATCGAGATAGCCGTCCTTGATCTTGCGGAAAGCTTCACCGATAGCGTGTGTTGCGGAGGAGCAGGCTGTAGTCGTGCAGAAGTTGTCGCCCTTGAAGCCTGTGCGCATTGCAACTGTGCCAGCCGCCATATTTCCTATCATCATAGGGATAAAGAAAACGGAAACCTTGTCGGGTTTTGCATTGAACTTTGTTACCTCTTCTTCTGTGAGGTTAAGTCCGCCGATGCCAACGCCGACGATAACGCCGACCCTATACGGGTCAAGGTCTTTGAGGTCGGTTCCCGCATTTCCGAGCGCTTCCATAGCGGAGCAGACTGCGAACTGCGTAAAGCGATCCATTCTCTTTGCTTCTTTTTTATCGATATATTTTGAGCTGTCAAAATCCTTTACCGCTCCGACAATCTTAACGTCAAAGTCGCTTGTGTCGAACTGGTCGATGAATGACAGACCGTTTTTGTTAGCCTTTATATTTGCCCAGTATTCCTCAACGTTCTTTCCGAGAGGGTTTACTGTACCCATGCCTGTGATTACAACTCTTCTCATTAAAACACTCCTTTTCTGCCGTGGTTTCTTACATCATAAGTCCGCCCGAGATCTCGATTATCTGACCCGTAACATAGGAAGCATCGTCCGAAGCGAGGAAGGATACAACGCCTGCGATCTCCTCAACTTCACCGTAGCGCTTCATTGCGATCTGTTCGAGCATCTTGTTGCGCTGTTCCTCGGTGAGCTTGTCTGTCATCGGTGTCTTGATGAAGCCGGGAGCTACTGCGTTTACGTTTACCCCTCTTGAACCGAGTTCCTTAGCGGCTGTCTTTGTCATTGCGATGATAGCGCCCTTTGAAGCGGAGTAGTTGATCTGTCCCGGGTTGCCGTAAAGACCCGCAACGGAAGCAAGGTTGATTATCTTGCCCGATCTCTGGCGCATCATAACGTTTCCTGCGAACTTAGTCATATTGAAAACGCTCTTCTGGTTTACTGCGATAACAAGGTCATACTGTTCTTCGGGCATTCTTGCCATAAGTCCGTCCCTTGTGATGCCTGCATTGTTTACAAGGCAGTCGATAGTGCCGAAGCGTTCCTTTACTTCCTTTACCATAGCTTCGCACTGAGCATGGCTGGAAACATCGCAGATATACTTTTCACATTCAACACCGAGTGCCTTTATTTTATCCATGATATCGTTGTTTTCAAACATTGCCTCGCTGATATCGTTGAGGGCGATGTTGTAGCCGTCTTTTGCAAGGCGAAGTGCGATAGCAGCACCGATGCCTCTTGCCGAACCTGTGATGATAGCTGTTTTTGCCATAAATTATGACCCTGCCTTTCTGTTGCTTATAGAATCTTATGGGGTTCTCTAAAAACCGAAACAAAATAATACTTCGTATTATTCGCAAATTTTCGTTGGGACTTTGCGCAGCTTCAAGGCAGCGAAACGCAGTATAATACTACGGAATACATTCCGAATGTATTTCAAGTTTCGCTAACGCGGAAGATGCGCAAAGTCGTAGAAAATTTGCCGTGAGGGAGGTTTTTAGAGGTTCCCTTATATAAATAAGTATAGATCAATAATCGAAAATTACTGCTGCGCTTGTAAGACCTGCTCCGAAGCCTACGAAGCAAACTCTGTCACCCTTTTTGATCTTGCCCGAGCGAACTGCTTCATCAAAAGCTGTCGGGATAGATGCGCTGGAGGTGTTTCCGTGCTGATCAAGGGTAACAATGAACTTTTCCATCGGTGCGCCGAGGTTTTTAGCGGCTGTTTCGATAATTCTGACGTTAGCCTGATGAGGAACGAACCAGTCTATAGTCGTTACGTCAAGACCGATCTTGTCGGCAGCGTTCTGAGCAGCTGTCGGGAGAGCCTTTGTAGCGAACTTGTAAACTTCCTTGCCGTCCTGGAAAAGGAACTCGTTCGTGCTTGTGAAATCCTCGCCGTAATCATCGGCATCGGTCGTGCGGAACGGGTGTCTGCCGAACTTATGCTTTGCATAGAGGAACTTTGCACCGCTTCCGTCCGAGCCGATAAAACTTGTAAAAAGCTTATCCGAACGTTCGATAACAGCTGCGCCTGCACCGTCGCCGAAAAGCACGCAGGTAGCACGGTCGGTGTAATCCACGAAACGCGAAAGTATCTCGGAGGATACAACGAGTACATATTTAAGGTCATCATCGGTCTGGAGATATCTTCTTGCCGCATCAACAGCATAAGCAAATCCCGAGCAAGCCGCGCCGAGGTCAAAAGCGGCAGCATTTACTGCGCCGACAGCGTTCTGCACAAGGCTCGCAAGTGACGGTGTATAGAAATCGGGGGTTACGGTCGTTCCGATAACAAGTCCTATCTGCTCAGGGTCGATGCCTGCCGATTCGATAGCTTTCTTAGCGGCATTCGCGCCCATTTTCCAAGCGGATTCGCCGTCCGTGAGGAAACGGTTCTTGATGCCCGTTCTTGTGGATATCCATTCATCGTTCGTTTCAACGATCTTCGACATATCATCATTCGATACCTTTACCGAGGGGGAATAGGAGCCTGTTCCGAGAATATTGATTCCAAACAAAATTTTTACCTCCGTATTGAATTTTTATAAAATTTATGTTATACTGGATATATGATTGGGTGAAAAATGTTGTTTTAGTGCATTTTGCATAGGAAATCCGCCCCTAAATCATAATCATTCACTATATATTGTAATATTTTTCTCCCCCTTTGTCAAGCTAAATCACTAATTTTTAAAATATAATATATCAAAGGAGCTTTTTTATGTCAAAAACAGTATTTTTATTTTCGGGTCAGGGCTCGCAGTATCAGGGCATGGGCAAAGAGCTTTGCGACGCTTACCCAGAGATAAAGTCGATGTATGACGAGGCGAGCGAGATACTCGGCTTCGACCTTGCCGACAAGTCATGGAACGCACCCGAGGAGGAGCTCGCGCAGACTGTTATTTCCCAGCCTGCCATTATGATGACCTCCCTCGCCGCACTCGAATGTATGAAGAAGAACAGCATTGAGTTCTCCGCAGTTGCAGGACACTCCCTCGGCGAATATGCCGCTATGGTCGCTTCGGGCGTTCTTTCGTTCAAAGACGGCTTCAGGGTGATAAAGGCAAGAGCTGCCGCAATGCAGAAAGCTGCCGAGAATCAGCACGGCGTAATGTGCGCAGTTATGGGTCAGACACCCGAGGATATCGAAAAGATCTGCTCCTCCGTTGACGGCTATGTTACGCCCGTAAACTACAACTCCGCAGTTCAGACCGTTATCGCAGGCGAGCCCGAAGCTGTCGATGCCGCTATCGCAAAGTTTGCGGAGATCGGCGCAAAGACGATAAGGCTCAAGGTTTCCGCCGCTTTCCACTCCAAGCTCATGCAGCCTGCCGCTGACGAGTTTGAAGCTGAACTAAAAAAGATGAACGTAACTTTCAACAAGCCGAACGTTACATTCTTCTCCAACCTCTACGGCGCAGAGATGCCCGACTTCGAAAATATGCCCGAAAAGCTTGCAAAGCACATCGTTTCGCCCGTAAGATTCACTTCAGAGCTTGCGCTCATGCAGCAGCAGGGCTATGAAAACTTTGTAGAACTCGGTCCAAACAAGGTTCTCACGGGTCTTGTTAAAAAGACGCTCAAAGATGTTAATGCCGTTAATGTTGAGAACGCAAAGACACTTGAAAAAGCGCTTGAAATTCTTAAATAAGAATTTCAATGCGTAATTCGTAATTTTTAAATTTGGCAGATTATTTGCGTGTCACAAATTTATTGCAACGCTGTAGGGGACGGGTTTCCCGTCCCGTGAAAAAACGGTTTGAACGATTTATGACATCTCCCGTTAAACGGGCGGATATAGAATCCTCCCCTACGGTATTGTATATTTCTTAAATTTAATACTATTTGTATAAAAGGAATGATCAAAATGGAAAAATACGCAATTTTAGGTTATCCTCTCAAACACACAATGTCCCCTCCGATACATAAGAAGCTCTTTGAGCTGGAGGGCAAGAGCGGTGTTGAATACGAGATATGCGAATATGCACCCGAAACGCTCGCAGAAAAGGCTTCATATCTCAACTCTCTCGGCGGATATAATATCACTATCCCATTCAAAGTTGATATAATAAAGTATATCGATGAGCTTGACACATCGGCAAAGCGTTACGACTCCGTAAACTGCGTTGTCAACCGTGACGGAAAGAACATCGGATACAACACCGACTGCTACGGCTTCCTCCGTGCGCTTGAAGCAGGCGGCGCAAAGCTTAGCGGCAGAGTTCTCCAAATAGGCTGCGGCGGCGTTGGCAGAATGATGGCTATCGAGGCTCTTCTCCACGGTGCAGACCTCACGGTCGTTGTTCTCAAAGGCTTTGAGGACACAGCCGAGGCTGTTATTTCCGAGCTTAAAAAGCAGAACTGCGGCGAGGACGTTATCTCCCGCTTCAAGTATATTTACGCAGATCAGATTGAGGGTCACTTTGACCTGCTCGTTAATGCAACTCCGGTCGGAATGTTCCCGAAAATTGAGAACTGCCCCGTTTCGGAAGAAGTTATCGCAAACTGCGACTGCGTTTTTGATGCTATCTACAACCCCGATAAGACCAAGCTTATGCAGATCGCAGAGGCTCACGGCATAAAGGCTATCGGCGGTATGGCAATGCTCGTTTGGCAGGCTGTTGTCGCTCATGAGATATGGAGCGGCGCAAAGTACAGCGACAGCGACATCGAAGCACTTATCTGCGATATGAGAGCCGCACTCAAAGCATAATCACAGCATCACCAAGACTTAACTGAAAGGACAGGGGAAATGAACTTAAAGGCAAAGCTTCAAATGTTCGCGAAATCCGTCAGCGTATGGTTCGGTATATTCCTTATCATCGGCTGCTGCATCGGATTCAGCATAAATATCCTGCTTGGATTTTTCTCGGTTTCGGGGACGAACAAACTGAATATGCGAATCTTCGTCCCGATCCTTATCGCAGGGGCGGCAGTCCTCGCCGTCGGAGCGCATTTCCTGAGCGCGATAATCACAAAGCGTCCCGAAGTGAAAATGCGTTTGCAGCTCGATAAAGCCGCCGCCAAAAACGGCATCGGACGAGAATATATCGAGATACTCAACCTTTCGTGCAGAGGAAATATCCGCACAAAGGTCTGCTCCGAGCTTGCGCTGACAGCTCTTGTCACGGGCAATTTCCGCCGCGCAAAGGAACAGCTCGACCGAGTTGACGCGATAAGCGTTACCGACATCGCAAATTCAACGGGAAACTACTCTGACGCAGCCTATTATTTCTCCTCCTCGATACTCTACTACTGCGGCATAAAAGACTACGAGCGCATGGAAAATACATATATCCACGCAAAACAATATACCGAGAACCTCACCGCAGACTTTTTCGCAATGTCTGTAAGAGCACTCGGCGAAATGATGTTCGGCAGCAAAGAAGCCGCCGCGGAATCGCTCCGCACAGCGGAAATGCTCGCACGGACACATATAAAATCGAAAATGCCGATGCACAGAGCGCTCAGCGCGGCAATATGTGCCGAAGTGCATTATCAGCTCGGCGAACCCGATAAAGCATTTGACGATATAACCGAAGCGATGAACTACAAAATTTCCACCGAGTTCACCGATTACCTCGTTGCAAGGGGAAGGGTCATAAAAGATACCCCCGAACCGAAGTCCGACCCGACCGCTCCGCTTTTCGGCGAAGCAGCGCTGAGTTCTTCCGATTTTGAGTAAAAGTAAAAAGCGCAGTTCACATCAAAATGGCAAACCGAATTTGAGTCCCGTAAGCCTTGATCGTGAACTGCGCTTTTTTTCGCAGATTCGGTAGGGTCGGATCATATATCCGACCATTGCAGGACTTATACTAATTCTCAATCAACCTATAGACAAACTCTCGGCTATAATAAGTTCATTCTGCGTCAAGCTCCCTTGTCAGGCGACAGCCTGTCTGCGGTCGCTTTTCTTGACTGAACTTATTCTATCTGTCGATTTTGTCTATAGAACGATTGAGAATTAGTATTAATTCCCGCAGGGGACGGGTCACCCGTCCCCTGCATTATTGGCTGAAAACCGTTCGTCCCTCCCCAACTTCTTCCCCCCACTTTATACAAAATCGGCATAAACACTTATTTTTATATATTTAATTTGTAAATTTACGGTGTTGACATTGAACTTAAAATAGTGTATTATTATAAAGAGTATTAATGTGTAAAATCAGCCTTATTTTTGTTGGCAAATTTTTACACTCAACTGTTTTAAAGGGAGTAAAGCCAGAAAATGTACTTCGGAAGTGTAAAATTCTTTAAACACCTGATATATACCGTCATTATCCTTGTGCTTGCGGCTATAATCGGCTGCGCTGTGTTTTTCGGCGTTAAATATTCGCTTGTGAAAAAGGAAAATGACGAGCTTGTCAAAGCGGCTTCGGTCGATGAGGTCGAGCAGCCCGAGCATCTTTCGCTCGATGAATACTATCTTCACATGGCTGCGGACGGCTACACTGCCGATGATGTGCTTGATTTTCTCTCGAAAAACGAAAGTGAGAAGTTTGACAGCTTCGCCGAGAAGTATATTTCCGAAAATCCCGATAAATTTGCACTGAACTCCGAAGATGTCGGCAGCAATGCAGGCAGCACGGGCGACAGCACCGCAAACGAATACACTGCGCTTTACCCCGACCTTTACGCCGAGCCTGCGGCTGAGTTCACAGACGATGAAAAGACTGTTTACCTCACCTTTGATGACGGTCCGTCCGAGAACACCCTCGATATTCTTTCGATTATTGACAAATACGATATAAAAGCGGCATTCTTTATGTCGGGCGGCGAAAGCGAACGCTCCAAGGAGATAATGAAAGCCGTTGCCGATGCAGGTCACACTATCGGCATACACTCGATCTCACACGATTATGAGAACATTTACTCGAGCGTTGAAAGCTTCCTCGAGGATATGAACAATACATATCAGTGCGTAAGCGAAGCAACGGGTGTTCGTCCGCAGATAATGCGCTTTGCAGGCGGCAGCATCAATAATTACAACCGCCTTATCTATCCGCAGCTCATCGCTGAGGTAACACGCCGCGGCTTCACATACTATGACTGGAACGTGAGCGGCGAGGACGCTTCAACTCACGCGACTTGGACAAGCATTTACAACAATGTTCTGAACGGCATTGAAAATAATTCCTCGCACAGAGCCGTTGTGCTTCTTCACGACAGTGCAGACAAGCAGCTCACCGTAAAGACCGTCGAGGATATCATCATCGCGCTCCAAAACGACGGCTACACCTTCGGTCAGCTCGACAACACAGTTAAACCCGTTACTTTTTCCTATGTAGATTAATTGCTCTTTTATATATACGGCAGACATAAAGCGCTGCTTTTTCGGAAGTTAAGAAAGGAATGGTCGTAAAATGAGCCTTAAGAATAATTTTAACCAGGCATTGAGGGAAGTCCTGCACAAGGACGGAATAATCGGAAACAAGCCGTCACCGGAAGAAAAAAAGAAGACAGAGCTTGACAGCTATCTTGAACCTGCACCCAAGAAAAGCTTTGAAGATGCCGCACCTGCGGAAAAACCTGCCGAAGCCGCTGCGCCCGCAGCAGAAGCAGAAGCACCTGCACAGAATGAGACCGCATCGGCAGACTACAGCGACCTTGATATTGCTCCTGCCGCAGCTGCAAAGCCTGTTGAAGAGCCCAAGCCGGCCCCCGAAGCTCCTAAGGCTGAGAGCGTAAGTCCGTTTGCTCAGTATTCGCAGTTCGCGCGTCAGAGCGGCGCTGCTTCACGTCAGGAATCGGCACAGAACAGCGCTTACAGCGGTTCTTACGGCTCGGGTCAGTCATTCGGCAGCAATAATCAGTCTTTCGGCGGCTCAAACCAGTCGTTCGGAGGCGGTTCAGTTCCGCCAACACCTCCAAGACCTCCGCGTTCTTCCTCATTCAGAGGAAACGAACCCGATTCGCCTTATTATGAAACGGAAGAAACGACTATTATTTCACGAAATACGATCATTGACGGAAATATCCGCTCGTTCGCTAATATAAATATAGACGGAAGCGTTAAGGGCGATGTTACTATCACCAAGAACATCAACGTTACGGGTAAAGTTGTCGGCGATATCGAATGTAACAACTCCGTAATGTCGGGCGCTTCGATGCAGGGAAACATCGTTTCAAAGGGTCAGGTACAGATGGACCGCGACAGCCTTATCCTCGGCGATATCTCCGCACAGTACCTTGACCTCAACGGAAAGATCAAGGGCAACATTGATGTCGGCGGAAAGGCAGAGTTCAAGACGGACGCTGTTATCCTCGGCAACATCACAGCTTCTACAATAACCGTCCTTGATGGCGCTACCATTCAGGGCTATGTCAACACAACATTCCTTCAGGAAAGCTCATCGAGCATCTTCCCCGAAGCAATTGCTTTATCAGAATAAAACGGAGTTGATCTAATGGAAAACAACGGCAACGATATCTTTGACCCGATAGATACAGATACCGGCACAAATAACAGCGGCTATGTACCCCGTTTTGAACGCGATCTGCAAAAAATGGGCGGAAATCTCAATGCCCTTGCCGATGCGAAAAAGGCTGAACAGCAGGCTGAAAAAGCTGCGCCGGTTCAGGACGAACAGCCGACCGAAGAGCCTGCAGCAGACGAAGAAATTTACGATAATGTCACCGAAGCAGCCGTAAGCGACACGCCCGATATCTCGGAGGCGCCGCACCATCCCGCTCCCGTTGAAGAGGAAAGCTATGACTACGAAGACGACGGCTACCAAAGAGGAAAGACCGTTGAAGAGCTTATCCGTGAAAATGAAGAGCAGGACCGCATAGAAGCTGCAAAGGCAAAGAAGCTTGCCGAAGCGGAAGCTTACCACAATCTCGAAGATGTTGAAGTCACCGCGGATATGGTAAGCGATATGGGGTATAACTATAAGCAGCAGGAACGCGATGACAAGCGCAAACAGCAGGAGCTTGACGACCTTGCAAGGGAGATAGGAAACCGTCCCAAGGTCGAGGAAATGTCGGACGAGATCTTCGCCGCAGCTCCGCTCAAAAAGAAAGCAACTTTCGATTCGCAGGAAGCTCTTGACCGCGACGAAAAACAGCTCATAAAGGAGCGTTTGCAGAAAGAGATCGATTCCCGTCCAAAGGGCGTAAACAAGAAAAACAGCGCCGAGCTTTACAAGAACCTTATGCATGAGCAAAAGGTAAAAAGAGCAAAAAAGGGTCTGTTTTCGCTTGTGCTTATGGCAATAGGCGGAATTGCGGCTTCGCTCGTGATGTATACGAAGCTCAACCCCGACAACCTTAATATAATCAACTATGCTTCAATGGGCGGCGTTATTTTTGCACTTCTCATGCTGCTCAAAGCAAATTTCTTCAGACTCACCTCCTGCGTTTTCTTCTCGGCAGAAACCGTTTATACGGTCTATACCTGCGTAAATTATGCGCTCGACACCGAGAGAAAGCCCGATAACTATTTTGAAACGCTTATATACTTCATCGTCGTTATCGCGGTCTGCGCTATAGTTGCGATACAGCTTGCGACCAACGCAAATATCGAAGCTTACTATACAACGAGCTTTTCAAAAAAGAAGAAAGCCGCTGCACCTGCCAAAAGCGGCGCGCGCAGACAGGGAACAGCTCAGAGAAAGAAATAAAGCCAAGGCTGCCCGTTATTTTTTCGGGCAGCCTTTTTGCAAGGATGCCCCTGCGGGCGGTTCGTGCCGCGCTTCGCTCGTTTTTGAAACGAAAAAAGTTATTTCCGCGGATTTGGTTTGTTCGGTCGTCGTACATTATATTTGTGGAAATGAACCGTTATTTGGAGGAAATTTATGAACAGAAAAGAAATGATAAAAAACTACATCGTGTCAAAACGTGACGAAATGGTCAGCGACCTTGCGGAGCTTATAAGAATACCCTCCGTTATGTCCGAGCCGTCCGAGGGCTGCCCTTTCGGCGAAAACAACGTTAAGGCTCTCCGCAAAGCCGAGGAGATCTGCCAAAAGTACGGATTTTTCACGCACAACTGCGATAACTACGCAATTTCCGCAGACCTGCTCGATAACGTTGAAAAGCATCTCGGCATACTTTGTCACCTTGATGTCGTTCCCGAGGGAAACGGCTGGACAAAGCCGCCGTTCGAGCTCACAGCCGAGGACGGAAAGCTCTTCGGACGAGGTGCTATTGACGATAAAGGCCCTGCGATAGCGGCGCTTTATGCTATGCGGTGTGTAAAGGAGCTCGGCTTTACAATTGACAGGAACGTTCGCCTTATCCTCGGCAGCAACGAAGAAAACGGCTCTGCCGATATGGAATATTATCAGAAAAAAGAAAGCTTTCCTCCCCTGCTTTTCACGCCCGACGGCTCTTATCCTCTCATAAACATTGAAAAGGGTATGATGCGCATAAAGCTTTCGCATAAGTGTGAAAAGATAGTTTCGATAAGCGGAGGCGCAATGGTGAACGCTGTCCCCGAAGCTGCCAAGGCGCAGGTGAAGATCCCTGCCGAAACGCTCCGCAAGGCGGCTGAAAAGCTTGCGCTTGAAGTTAAATTTGACATAACCGAAGAAAACGGACTTACCGTTATTTCCGCTCACGGCAGGAGCGCACATGCTTCGACACCTGAGCTTGGAACTAACGCTCTGACCGCACTTCTGAAGCTTCTTGCCGAATGTGATATCGATGAAGCAAAGGCTTTTGCGGCACTTTTTCCGTTCGGTGAAACAGACGGAACGAGCTGCGGCATAAAATGCTCGGACGAGGTATCGGGCGCGGTCACAACTGTTTTAAGTATGGCTGAAATTTCGGGCGGAAAGCTTGTCTGCACACAGGATATCCGCTTCCCCGTCTGCGAAAGCTGCAAAGGCATACTCGAAAAGCTTGAAAACGCGGCAAAGGCTGTCGGCGTAAGCGCTGAGTCTATCATGCAGAGCGAACCTCACCACGTTTCGGCGGAAAGTGACTTCGTAAAAACGCTTCTTAACGTTTATGAAAGCGTCACGGGCGAAAAGGGCGAGCCTATCGCTATCGGCGGCGGAACTTACGTCCACGAAACGGAGAACGGCGTTGCTTTCGGCGCAGAATTCCCCGGTGACGAGAACAATATGCACGGTGCAGACGAGTTCATCAAGGACGAAAGCCTGCTTCTGAATGCTGAAATTTACGCAAATGCGATCATTGCCCTTTGCGGAAAGGAAGAATAAAATGTACAAATATGAAACTCACTGCCACACCTCCGAAGCAAGCGCCTGCGGAATGTCAACGGGCGCGGAAATGGCTCAGAAATACAAAGACGAGGGTTACGACGGGATCTTTGTCACCGACCATTTTTTCAACGGCAACTCTGCCGTTCCGCGCGATCTTCCGTGGAAAGACCGCATCGAGCTTTACTGCAAAGGCTATGAAAATGCAAAAGCGCACGGCGACAAGATAGGCTTGGACGTATTTTTCGGCGTTGAATACACATTTTACGGCGCGGATTTTCTTCTTTACGGTCCTGACAAGCAATGGCTAATCGAAAACGGAAACATTCTCGATGTAAATTACGAGATAACGGACGTTCTCAACTACTGCCGAAGCTGCGGATTTTTCGTTGTGCAGGCGCACCCGTTCCGCGATATTGACTATATCAAGCGCTTCACGCTCTGTCCGCACAATGTTGATGCGATAGAGGTAATAAACGCTTCGCACTTCAACAAGGAATTCAACAAGCGCGCCAAGACCTACGCCGAGTGGTACGATCTTCCCGAAACGGCAGGCTCGGACTCACACAGCACGACCGAGAGATACTTCGGCGGCGGAATACTTACAGAAACGCCGATAAAGTCTTATCTTGACTACAAAAATGCGGTTTTGAGCAGGAAGATAACGCTTTTAGAGGGAAACATTAAGTAAAATTCGAAATTAGGAATTCGGAATGCGGAATTATTTTTGATTCGGGAGTTTACGTTGAAAATCCTGATTTCGTAGGGACGGATTCTATTTCTGCGCCCTTTTGATAACATTTTTACAATATTCAATAAAACAACGTCCGATCTTATTTTATGGAATAAATTTAAGGTTCTTGACAATACTAAGGAAACGCTGATTAATACTAAACACCAATAAAATACAGGAAAAAATC
>UQKC01000012.1 GCA_900541495.1 uncultured Ruminococcus sp.
TCTGCAAGCAGATGAGGTGCTAAGGCTTTAGCCGGTGGTTTTTAGAGGTGACCTAATATAAAATAAACGAACAGCCCTGTTTTCAAGTAAAATCCTTTGAAAACAAGGCTGCTTTTTGTTCTTATTAGCGGCATTTTTGTGCACCGAAAAATCACTGCAATTTCGTTAATTATAACGGGCGGATATTGAATCCGCCCCTACGGGAATTTGGTTCTTGCTGCAAATTTACGGAGCATAACAATTCGGAATTCTGCATTCCGAATTTATCAAAGAATATTTACCACATCAATGACCTTTCCGTTCTTCATATAAACTCTCGGCACGCGCGGTGATACGGCGCAGATCATCTCATATCCGATAGTTCCGCAGAGTGCCGCTACGTCGTCGGCTGTTATTTCGCCCTTGCCGAAAACGGTAACTTCCGTTCCGACTTTCGCTTCGGGGATATCGGTTATATCGACGATTATCTGATCCATACAAACTCTGCCGAGTATTTTCGCTCTCTTTCCGCATATCATAACTTCGCCCTTATTCGAGAGAAGTCTTGGGTAACCGTCGGCATAGCCTATCGGGAGAGTTGCGGCTCTCATATCGTGTTCGGCGGTGAAAGTTCTGCCGTAGCTTACGCAGTCGCCTTTATGCAGGTCTTTGATATAGCCGATGACGGACTTTATTTCCATAACGGGTTCGATGCCCTCGGGCATTTTGAGTGACGGGTCGGGGTTAAGACCGTACAGGAGGATACCGAATCTTGCGAGGGTGCTTCGGCTGTCATAGTGAAGCTCTGCGCCTGCGCTGTTTAAGCAATGCACGTCCTTGAAGCCGCCTGCTTCTTCCGCGATAGAGAAAAACAGCTCTTTCTGCATATCGGTATAGTCACAGCTTTCCTTTTCAAAGCTGTCTGCTACTGCGAAGTGCGTGAAGATGCCCTCGCAGACGAGGTTCGGGAGTGCGCGTATCTCGGCGATCTCTTCAAGGCATTTTTCTCTGTCCTTTGCGATAAGACCTATTCTGCCCATACCCGTATCGAGCTTGATATGTACACGGACGGGGCTTTTTGCGGCTTCGGAAAGCTCCTCTGCGTACTCCTCCGAAACTGCGGCCTGGATTATATCGAAGCGCGAAAGCTCTGCAGCGTACTGCGGCGCTGTATAGCCGAGGATAAGGATATCGCCCGTACAGCCGTGCTTGCGCAGACCTATTGCTTCGTCTATATTGGAAACGGCGAAGAAGTCAACTCCGAGCGTCTGGTAAAGCTTCATAAGGTTAATGTCGCCGTGACCGTAGCCGAAAGCTTTCAGCACACAGCAGGGACGCGTTTTCGTTTCGTCTATAAAGCCTTTGAGGATATTGAGGTTCTTTTCGGCGGTGGAAAGGTCTATTTCAGCCCAAGTTCTTTTATGAAAAAATTCCATTAATAAGCTCCTTTTTTGTAAAATCGGTTGCAAAAACCGACTGTATATGTTAAAATAAAATTAATATACTATATTATATTGATTTTCAAAAAAAGTGTGCAAAAATCAGGCAAAAGCTTAAATTACAGAGCTTTTGCGCCGATTTTCTGACCAAAATCCAACAATATAATGATATGGAGAAAAATATGTCCGAATTCATTATACCAAAAGAAAAAACCGTCTGCTTTTCGGGACACCGCCCCGAAAAACTGCCCGACGGCGGTGATATTTCTTCCCCCGTTATGGGTGTGATAAGGGCGATGCTGCATCAGGAGATAGCGTCCGCGATCGATGACGGCTACACCTGCTTCATCACAGGACTTGCGCGCGGCATCGACCTTATGGCAGGCGATCTTGTTCTCGATTTCAAGCGGAGCGACCCGAGGATACAGCTCGTTGCGGCTGTTCCGTACAGAGCGCAGCCGAAAAATCTTCGCAGCTTTGAGAAATTCATCTACGGCTGTCTTATCAACGAAGCCGCCGACATTGTTTATATCAGCGAAGAATACACTAAGGACTGTATGCAGAAGCGGAACAAATTTATGATAGACAACTCTTCACGGCTCATTGCGGCTGTCAGCAGCTACAGGAGCGGAACGGGACAGACTATCCGCCTTGCCGAAAAAGCAGGCATTGAAATTCGCACCATAAATATTGCGAAGATAGCCTCTGCCGCTGACGAAGCAAAGTCTTCGCCCGTGAAGCTGATGTTTTGATGCGCAAATCGCGCACATATTGATATTATACCACTATGAAGCGCATTTGGCAATACGGATAAAGGAGTTTTTTTATGGCAAAAAGATCATCAAAGGTAGTTCTTACTTACATAATAACCATTGTGCTGACGCTTATAATTGCAGGCGGCGTATGTTATGTTGCTTTCTCGAGCATTCTCACGGGGAACAAGGACGATACTTCCGACTCAGCCGCAAACGGGGTCGAGCTTCAGCCTTTGACCGTACTCGGGGATTACACTCCGTCGGCTGAGGACGCACGGACTGTTCTGCTTATCCTTGACGCAGAAAAGCGCGAGAGCGGAAGCTGTTTCCTTGTCGCAAGATTTCTTCCTGTTGAAGAGCAGTTCGTTTTTCTGCCTATCCCGAGCAACACGAGCGTTTCTTCGGGCGAGGGTGAGGACACTATCTACAACATTTACCGCAACGGCGGCACGAAAAAAGCCGTTGAAGCGGCTGAAAGCTGTCTTAACATAAGCATTGACAAATACATAAAATTTACCCGTTCGAGCTTTTCCGTTATTGCGGATATTTTCGGCGGCATCGATTATGATATCCCCTACAACCTTGTTTATGACAACCCCGACACGGGCGAAACCACCGTTTTAAAGGCAGGCAGACAGTTCCTCGATTCGACATCTCTGCGCAAGGTGCTCACATATCCCAACTACACTCAGGGTGAGGAATACCGCTCAAAATGTCTTGGCATTGCGATAAACGAGCTTGTAACGCGCGGGACTTCCAACTCTTCAAGCTTCGCGAACAATCTTGACGATTATTTCATCGCGGTCATAAATTCGGATATCGACACCGACATCACTTCCTATGATTATGACGAAGTAAAGAAAGCGATGAAATACGTTATCAAAAATTCAAACAGCATTTCAACCTTTATTCTTTCGAGCGGCGTGGAAAATGAGAACGGTCATTATGTTATCGATGAAAAATTTCTCGCAACGCTCACCGAATTATTTGACGAGCAAACTGTTCCTGCCGAATAATCGCGAATATTCTGCATAAGCTAATCACGGGGTTTGACAAACTTTTGAAAGGAACAGCATTATGTGGGATAAAATCGCATTGACGCTGCTTATTGTCGGCGGTCTTAACTGGGGACTTGTCGGAATTTTCCGCTTTGACCTTATCGCATGGCTCTTCGGCGGAACGGGAGCAGTAATAAGCCGCGTACTTTATATTCTTGTCGCACTTGCGGCAGTATGGTGCATATCGCTTCTTTTCAGAGAAGACAGCGCTGTAAACAGCCACAGCTAAGGACATTTCCTGATATTCAAAGCAAAACCGCCTGACCTTTTTCGGGGTCAGGCGGCTTTTGTTTATATTTTTATCAGTCCTGCTGAGTAATATGATTCATCGGCATCTTTCCATATAACAAGTATGGCGCTGTCGGAAATTCGATAAGCTTTTTCATAGTTTACCTCGCTTTATTGAAAAAATTTATCGGTATCAGCTTTTTCCGCTAACCATTGGTATAATTATATCATCACACCAAAATCGTTGTCAATACATAATACAGCAAAAGCTGCATATCCACAGAGGTATGCAGCTTTATTGATCAGTCGAGGCTCTTCATCGTCGGGAAGAGCAAAACATCACGAATTGCAGGTGAATTTGTGAGAAGCATAACAAGTCTGTCGATGCCGTAGCCGATACCGCCCGTTGGAGGCATACCGATCTCAAGCGCACGGAGGAAGTCCTCGTCGATATGGTTTGCTTCGTCGTCGCCCTTTTTGAGCAGTTCTTCCTGCGCAAGGAAACGCTCACGCTGGTCGATAGGGTCGTTAAGCTCGGAGTAAGCGTTGCACATTTCCCAGCCATTGATGAAAAGTTCAAAACGCTCAACGTGATCGGGCTTATCGGGCTTTCTCTTTGTGAGCGGAGAAATTTCAACCGGGTGATCCATAATGAATGTAGGCTGGATAAGGTGTTCTTCAACGAATTCCTCGAAGAAAAGGTTGAGGATATCACCCTTTGCGTGGCGCTCTTCAAACTGGACGTGCTTTTCCTTTGCGATAGCACGGGCTTCTTCAAGTGTCTTTATCTCGTCGAAGTCAACGCCCGAATACTTCTTTACAGCTTCGGTCATTGTAAGGCGCTCGAAAGGCTTGCCAAGGTCGAGCTGGTGCTCGCCGTAAGGAATAGTTGTTGAGCCGCAAACTTCGTTGGCAAGATAGCGGAACATATTCTCGGTGAGGTCCATCATACCGTGGTAGTCGGTGTAAGCCTGATAAAGTTCCATAAGTGTGAACTCGGGGTTGTGACGTGCGTCAACGCCCTCGTTACGGAATACGCGGCCGATTTCGTAAACTCTTTCAAGACCGCCTACGATAAGACGCTTGAGGTAAAGTTCGAGCGAGATTCTGAGCTTGACATCTTCATCGAGAGCATTGTAATGCGTATCGAATGGACGTGCAGCTGCGCCGCCTGCATTTGAAACGAGCATAGGGGTTTCAACTTCCATAAAGCCCTGAGCATCGAGGTAGCGGCGGATAGAAGCGATTATCTTTGAACGCTTTTTGAATGTATCTGCAACATCGGGGTTTACGATAAGGTCAACGTAACGCTGACGGTATCTTGTATCCTGATCCTTTAAGCCGTGCCACTTTTCGGGGAGCGGGAGGAGCGACTTTGAAAGGAGGGTGATCTTTTCGCAGTGGACGGAAATTTCGCCCTTCTTTGTGCGGAAAACAAAGCCTTCAACGCCTACGATATCGCCGATATCCCATTTCTTGAAGTCAGCGAACTCGTCTGCGCCGATCTCGTTCATACGAACATAGACCTGAATTCTGTCGGAGGAATCGCGTACATCGATAAAGTTAGCCTTGCCCATATCGCGGCGGCTCATAAGTCTGCCTGCGATGCTGACGTGCTGACGGTTTTCTTCGAGAGCGGCTTTGAGAGCTTCCTCATCGTCGCCGACCTTAGCCTTTAACTCAGCTTCAAGCTTTTCATAAGCAGCCTTAGCCTCGCCGCAGTGAGCGGTAACGTTGTACTTTGTTATTTCAAATGGATTCTTGCCTGCGGCTTTGAGCTCGTCAAGCTTGTCCATACGTATCTTCTTGTATTCGCTGACGTCCTGAACTTCTTCCTCTTCGGGAGCAGCGTTGACATTCTGATTTTCTTCAGCCATTTTCATTTTTCCTTTCATATTTATGATGAAAATACCGCTGACCGACTTTCAATCAGCGGCATAAAGTTCATAGTTCCATTACTTGGAGATGCTCAAAATTCTCATATTGATGATGCCGACAGGAGCGTCAACTTCGATCTCATCTCCTGCTTTCTTTTTAAGGCAGGCAATGCCGATAGGCGAATCCTCGGAGATCTTGTTGTTCTCGGGGTCAGCTTCGGTAGAACCGACGATCTGGAGATTCATCTTTTCGTTGAGTTCAAGATCGAGAAGCTCAACATAAGAACCAACGCCGACTTCATCGCTTGAAATATCATCATCGCTGACAACGATAGCGTTTGCGATAGTCATTTCAAGTTCCTGGATACGAGCTTCAACAATACCCTGTTCGTTCTTAGCTTCATCGTATTCAGCGTTCTCGGAAAGGTCACCGAAACCGCGGGCTTCCTTTAACTTCTGAGCAACCTCTGCTCTTTTGACGGTAATGAGATATTCTTTTTCTTTTTCAAGATTAGCAAGTCCTTCAGCGGACATTCTGACTTTTTTAACTGCCATTATGATCTGCTCCTTTCAGAAATGGGGCGAGTAAGCGCCGCCTAAAGCATATATACATTTATTATATCGTATTTTCGGGAGTTTGTCAACAATTTTGAATTGGAAATGTGGAAAGGATTTTGCAAAATAAAGTTTTAGAGATTACACTGTACTACCGTATTTTTATCACCGCATCATAATCACCAATTACACATTCACCCTGCGCCTTAATTTCGGCTTGTCTTTTAGATTTTTCAGCGAAATTCGGGCATATTTTTTCCCGATATGGCAGAGCGAAGCTTTTCTGCATATTATAAACTGTGACTTACACCAAACGCCATTTAAAATGCGGAAAAAATCATGCCGATGATATCATATATATTATCTCGGCGCAGATCTTCCTTTTTTCTTCGGCGTTTAGTATTTTATCCGAAATTTAAAGCTTTTAAGCTTACCATAATTGCAAAATACTACTTTTTTGAATATATATTGCGGACGAATCTTTTCTGCCGCAGAACGGAGATAACGATGAACTGTATCCTTGATTTTTTTGAGAATTTTGATATGCCCTGCGCCGCTGCCGAGCTTTCGGGCGGCAGGACTGTTTATATGAACAAAAAGGCGCGGAAAACTTTGACCGATGAGTATAAAATAAGCCTTGACGAGAGCGAAAAAGCGCTTCTTCGCCACGGTGAATTTCTCCGCAGAACCATAAAAGGCGAAGCTCCCGAAACTGCCGCTGAGGTTCAGACAACGCTGATAGAATCGGACGGCAAAACGCTCGTTTTTGAGATTCAGACCGCTTTGGCGAGCCCTGCCGACGGCAGTTCTTCCCACGACAGCGCAAACTGGGCAAGCTGTGCATTCTGCTGTGCGATGCAGGCGGAAAAGCCTGACGATTCCCCTCGGATAATGCTGAAAAAGGCGTGCGAAGCGCTCAACGCCGAGCGGATATTTCTCTATGAAAAATGCGGCGAAAGCGGCTATGTTCTTTCGTGCGAATACTCTGTGAACGGCAGTTTGGTTAGTGAACTTTCACAGGAGATATGTGCGCAGACAGCGGCGGTGCTTTCTTCGGAAAAGCGGCTCGTTATCGTGAACAGCGGCTTTGCGGAACGGTACGGACAGCCTCTTTCCGACATTCTTTCGGCGCGTGGGATACACTCTTTCGCCGCCGTTCCCGTTTATGACGGCGAGGATATCTGCGGCTTTTGCTGTGCGGAAAATTTTCCCGTTTGCGTATGCGGAAAAACATCTGAGGCTCTCGAAGCATTTTGCAGTGCGGGAGTTTTCATCGGCTCGTGCATAAAATGGGGAAAGCTTTTTGACGGGCTGAAAAAAATGGGGCTGACCGACAACCTGACGGGCATCGGCAACCGCCACGCGATGAATATGCTCGAAGCGGAGCTGAAAGGGCCTGCGCCGCTCGGTCTTGTTTTCTGTGATATTTCGGGCTTGAAACACATCAACGACACGCTCGGACACTGTGCAGGTGACGAATACATTCAGAACGCCTGCGAAATTATGAAGCGTCTTTTCCCGAGCGAAAAGCTTTTCCGAATCGGCGGAGATGAACTGCTTGCTGTACTGACCAACACGAGCGAAGCTGAGGTCGATGAAAAAACCGCGGCACTGAAATCGGAACTGGAACGTTCGTCGATAGCAATGGCGGTCGGTTCGGCGTTCGGCATTACGGACGGGGGTGGTATGGGCAGACTTTTGCTCGAGGCGGAAACAAAGATGTACCGCGACAAGACAGATTATTACAGAAGAAGCGGGAGGGAAAGGAGGAGGTATTGAGAATATAATTAAAAACTCCCGAACACCTTTTGGGTTGTACAGGAGTTTAAATATCTGTTATTAAAATTCTCATCTTACCTGCGCATACGAATTGCAACCAAACCACACTTCCGTTGCATACGTAGGAATAGTCTCGAAACTTACCTGCGCATACGAATTGCAACGTACCATCAGCAGACCATCTTAAAATCTGACCACTCGAAACTTACCTGCGCATACGAATTGCAACCGGAACTAAAATTTCTTTATGCCATAGCTCAAACCTCGAAACTTACCTGCGCATACGAATTGCAACCTGTAATAGTGCCGCTGAAATTTCCTAATTCATCTTCTCGAAACTTACCTGCGCATACGAATTGCAACGGGGGGCTTGCCCCCGTTCCATTGTTCGGATAGTCTCGAAACTTACCTGCGCATACGAATTGCAACAATAGTTTTTCTAATTCTTTCTGCTCCTTACTCTTCTCGAAACTTACCTGCGCATACGAATTGCAACGTGCGGTCAGCTTGTGAGCAGATACCGCAATGATCTCGAAACTTACCTGCGCATACGAATTGCAACTATCGACGAATTTTTATTTTCAGATGCCGAGAAACTCGAAACTTACCTGCGCATACGAATTGCAACGGATAGCTTGCAGCGGAATGTTGATCGCATGTATCTCGAAACTTACCTGCGCATACGAATTGCAACCGGACCGGAAAATATAAAAAAGGCTGGCGCATCAACTCGAAACTTACCTGCGCATACGAATTGCAACTGCAAAATAGCTAAATAAGTTCAATACACGGATTAAAATGTGTATTGTTTATACCTTATCGAGTGTATCTACTACTGAATAAATTCAGATTTACATATACTTTCTCGATTTTGGGACGCCGAGCCGCCCCTTTTGGGAGTGCGAATATTCTAATAAATTATGTGTACTCTATATTCGCACCAATTTATTTTGTGTTTTTAATTATTTTATCAATGTCTTTTATACCTATATTCTGACTGGCATTGTAGTCAGCATTTGCTTCATAACCACATTTTTGACAGCAAAATTTAGCTTGTACTTTTCTGTTTTCTTTGCTTATATATCCACACTTACTGCATCTTTGGCTTGTATATTGCGGATCTATATATACAACCGTTATACCTGCCTCCTTTGCTTTATATTCTATTTTAGTTTGCAAATCAAAATACGACCAATTTTTTAAAAACCTATCAGAATCAGCAGTTATCCCTGTCAATTTCTCCATTTGAATAATTCCACAATTATTGTTTACTGCATAATTTATTAACGCCCGACTATATTTATGATTGGCTGTATCTCTGAAACATGCGATTTTATCTTCAATATTATAAACAGGTTTATTTCTTGTTTTTATTCCGTGTCCTATCCTGCCTTCCCCACAACTGGATCCTTGTTTAAGCAAAGACTTTTTTCGCACTTCAATCTTTCTTCTGGTATGGTCTATCTCGCCGCCGTCTATCTTAAAAAACTTTCTCTCGCCATTTACAGACGCACATATTGGATAATGTATTCCTAAATCAACACCAAGAATTTTATTTTCATCAAGCTCGCACACATTATTATTTGTAAAAGAGTATGAAAGATTGAGAACCCAGCATTTCTTTTTTTCATTATAAATCAATTTACTTGCACTTATTTTATAGATGTTATCTATACATCGTTCAACTATTGTTTTAGATGAATTGTCATACACAAGCACTTTAAATTTGATTTCTGAACTTGAGAAATTATTTCGTTGGAATGCAGGACGGTTTAAAAGCTTTAAATAGGCGTAATAGTCCTTGCCAATGCACTCAAAACGTATTGTTTTGTTATGCAAATCGAGTGGTTGATTTCCTTTATAATTAATTATTGATTTTGTTCCTTTAAGAAAATCTGTCTTAGAATTTTTAAATTCGCCGCAAGCTCCCCTTACTGTTGTTGAACAATTTCCCGAATACAAATCATTCCCTGTTTTAAACTTATCATTTACAAATCCTACAAGTGTATATGATAAGATGTCTTTTTCTTTAGGATATTCATGATTTTGCTTATAATAATCACTTGAAAAATTACTGAACTCCCAACAATACTGTATAGATTTATTTTTTATTTCTCGTGTTTGTCTTTGAAGCTCAAATAAAATCTCATATATTTTTTTGTAATCAATAGGATTACCGTCTTTATCGCTTTGCTCACAAATCAAGGGAAGCTTTACCACTTTTGTCATATCATTTTCCTCGCCTTATAAGTAGACAATCAAAACTTTTGGCTTTTTGCCACAATGATTTTGCGTAAAAAAATAATATAATTATTTTATCATTTTATTTTTATAGATTCAATTGACAATATAAACAAACACCTATTTTACTTTTGTGTTTTTTTACCAATAATATTTTAATGAACGATGTTGAATCAAATTATAATTTAATAATTAAACAAAAAAATCCGAACACTGAAAGTGTTCGGATTTTGGTGACCCGTACGAGAATTGAACTCATGATTACGCCGTGAAAGGGCGGCGTCTTAACCTCTTGACCAACGGGCCTTATTATGGTGGCGGCAGTAAGACTTGAACTTACGACCTACCGGGTATGAACCGGTTGCTCTAGCCAACTGAGCCATGCCGCCATTTACAATTGCCGCAAAGCTTCAGCAGCTTTTTTGTTATTCTCTCTGTGCGACTTAATCATTATAGCATTAAAGGGGCTATGTGTCAATAGCTTTTTTAAAATATTTTCGAGAAATTTTGCTTTTTGTCATTTTATACAGTTAAAAGTTGAATTTCAGTATCTTCCTATAGTTATTATGCACACAGAATCAGCTTTTATACTATTTTTAAACTCAAAGTGTACAAAAACAAGCAAAAGCTCGTAGCTGTTGAAAACAGGTTTATGTTAAAAACCGGTTTATATATCTTGGTGCAGATTCTTTGTCTACACTGTCTACACTTTGATTAAAAATCAGTATTATTCACGGATAAGTCCGTTCAATACAATTACCGAAGTCGGGCAATCAGCTCCTCTGAACGAAACGAGAGAAAATTTATCACCGTTCTTATATATCTCTTCCGCATCATCGATATGGAATCCAAGCCTTACAAAAAATGAACCGTCCTCGGGTGCTGATGCGGCGCGCCAATCCTCGGTCAGATTATAATAATACTCCCTCGGCTTCGGGTCGGTCATACACTGAACTGCGACAGCGAAAGTGCTTCCGTCTGCGCTCCACTCCTCACCCGTCATATTTCGTCCCGAAATGCTCACATAAAGCATTTTCTCTTCGCTGTTGATCGAGCAGTCCTCGACGGTAAATTCTATTCCGCCCGTTGCTGCCGAATAGGAATCATCGACGATAACGGGCATCGTTTTGGAGTTGCCGAAGAGGTTAAGTCCGACCTGGCAAATGCCGTTTTTCCCGTTCACAAGCAGGCACATCGCGGTAAAGCACAGCATCACCGCAATAACACAGATCGCGCAGTTATGGACAACGAGCCTTCTGAATCTTCTTTCAAGGTAGAGAGCGTTTATTTCTACATTTTTCATTTTTATTCCTCCATAAAAACGTTCTGCCAAGTCTTATGCCGCACTGTAGCCGAGCAGCTCGGCAGCCTTTTCCGCATCGCAAAGCTGCATTCCCCTGACTATGTGCTTCACCGCACGTTCGCCGCGCGTATAGAGAATAAAGCTGCACGAGCCGTTGAATTTTTGCAGGAAATTCTGACTGATGCGAATTTCGGAAATTTTATCGATCGGCGCTATGACATTGTGAAATCCGAACGCTTTGCAATAGCGAACCGTGATGCTTTTTTCGCAGACCTCAACGCTGTTTGAGAGAAAAGCCGCGAGGTTAACCGTCAGCAAGTGGAATGCGATTATCTCACCCATTATCGCCGCAAAAAGCGCGACGCTGTACCATTCGGGCAGAAAAATGACCGTGCCTGCAAACACCAATATTATTGCAAAAATTAGCACTGTCGGCGGTCCGAGGAACTTCATCACATACCCTGCTCTGACATCGTACCGTTCCCCTTTCTCCGAAGAAAATTCGGGCAGGAAGCTTTCGATGACCTCAGCAACGTTTTTGTTTCCCGTAACAGGAACGAAAACGGGTATCTCGTTCTTCTGTTTGCCATAGCCTGAGCAGCTGATATTAACCGACATCACGCGAAACATTTTCATCAGCAGGTTTTGACGCAGATCAGCATAATTTATCTTATCCGAGTTGATAAAGTATCTCCAGCGCGAAAAAAATCCGCTTTTTATCTGAACGCCGTTTATGCTTTTTGATATCTCGAAATTGATATGGCGAAGATAATTTGAAACGAATGAATAGAGCCAACCCATACCTATTATGATTATGATTCCAACCGTTATAGGAGTAATGCCGTAGATGACTTTTTCTGCTACCTTGGTCACATTATCGACCGCACCGAGAAACCTTTCTTCAAGCTCATCTCCGACAAGTTTTCCTCCTTGGATAAGTAACGTTCCAAAGTAGATAAGTCCTGATAGTGCCGATGAAAACGCCAGCGAAAAGAACAACATTCGTCTTTTGTTTGGCTTATATCGATGCTCGTTTTCTTCCTTATCCGAAGCATTTGCCGGTTCAATATATTTTAACAATCTTTGAACATCTTTTTCTCTTATAACAAGTTTGATATCCGGGTCTTCGGGCTTATTCACCGTCGAACTGCTGTCGGTATCAATATACAAAGTGACCGCCCCCAGCGGACGCATTATGAACGGTTTTTTCAGCGTAAAAGTCGTAACCGACGAAAAAGGTATCCTCATCGTTTCACGAACGAACAGACCCGAGCTTACATAAATTGCTTTTTTTGTCGTTTTGAAATTTATATTCCACCACCGAAAAAAAGCCGCACCGAATATCGCAAGCACTATTAGAATATCGAGATATGCTCCCGACAGCCAGTTATAAAAATCAAATTTCAGTGCAAGCAAACCTCTTACCAAAGGTATAAGAAGCAGCCAGAAATTCTTTGAAACATATCTCAGAACAGCTATCGGGTGCTGTCTTTTCATTCCGCTTCTTCCTTTCCGAGTGAGCTTTCGCTGTCTTTTTCAGCCTTGACTGATTCTCTTTTTTCAATGTTCAGACGGATATATTTTGTTATTTCATCAGCATCGGATTGCGACAAAAATGTGAACATCATTCGTCCTCCGTATCCATTGAAAACTATAAAATTGAACCCCGAATGTCGTGCGAACGGAGCCGATATTTTTGTCGTGTACTGCACGGCTGAAAGCTTCATATACTGCACATTTTTGACGAGGACACCCGTTCGGGCGATTATGTCCTTATCCGTAACGAAATATCGCGCATTATTATACCATAAGGGTAAAAATATCAAAATATACACAACGTATATTACTGCAAACAAAGCCATCAGCGACCATATTATTATTTCAGCAACCGTGTTCTTTTCAATTGCAAAGTATTCAGGATAACGCTCCTGTAGTATATACAAAACGTATTTTAACGCAATTCCTATTACTATAAGTAATATTAATGATAGCACTCTAAGTATATTTAAACTATTTCTATCCGCATAGTATTTTCTCATTGTTTGATTGACCTCATTTTTCAGAAGCTTTGTGTATGCTATTCTCTCATATTTTGCCTAATGTTTACATACTATTATTATATCATATTTTTAAAGGTTTGAAAACCATTTTCGTGATTTTGTAATTATTTTATTGTTATAATTGTTATAAAGGAGATCGTTGTTTATATGAGTTCTACGATCTGTAATTTTCTATCTGATATCAACAGTTTGTTGTGGGGAGATTTCACTCTGATAATTGTACTTTTAGCTGCTGTTTTTCTCTCAATACGCTGCAGGTTCATATATATTCTTCACCCTGTAAAAGCTTTAAAATATACACTTTTTAACATAAAAGTAGACAATCCTTCTGACCGTTGTTCGATGACAAATTTCCAAACTTTGACGACCGCTCTCGCCGCTTCAATGGGCACGGGAAATATAATTGGAGTTGCCGCAGCGATCTCTGTGGGCGGTGCAGGTGCAGTGCTTTGGATGATAATCTCGGCTTTTTTTGTAATGTCTTTTGCGTTTACAGAAAACGTTCTTGCCACGGCATATAAGAACCGTTCAGGCAGTTCGGATGCATCAGGTCCACTACCCTATCTCAGCTCCGTTTTCGGTTCGGATAAGATTGCTTTGATTTTTTCGGCGGTTTGTCTGTGCGCATCTTTTGTCATCGGCAACATTACACAAGTCAGTTCGGCAGCAGATTCCCTCGACAATTTCCACATTTCAAAACCGATGTGTGGAATAATTTTTACTGTACTTACTGCTCTAACTGTCCTTTGTACACGGACAAACATTGCCGCTATTACTGAGAAGCTTGTACCCTTTGCTGCTTGCTTTTACATAGTTGGGTCTACACTTATTATTCTATTATATGGTAATAATATTACAAATATCTTAACAGAAATTATTGCGTCTGCTTTTGGAATAAAACAGATTTCGGGAGGAATTTTTGGTTTTTCTCTTGCTAAAACTATCTCTGTCGGAGTACGCAGAGGACTGTTTTCAAACGAAGCAGGAATGGGTACTTCGACCTTTGCACATACCTCATCTGAGTGTAAAGAGCCCGTTATAATGGGTTTCTGGGCGGCACTCGAAGTATTCATTGATACTGTACTTTTGTGCACACTGACCGCTCTTGTTATACTTTGTACAGGGGTTGATAAACTGAATTTTTCAGCCGCAGATACAGTCATTTCAGCTTTCACTTTTGGGTTTGAAAATGCTGCTTGCAAGCTTTCTTTACTATCAAAATTCAGTACAGCATTCGCACATTTCGGAGGAATTTTTCTTGCGATTTCAAATTCGGTTTTCGCATTTGCAAGTATCATCGGGTGGTATTTTTACGGTGAAAGAAGCTGCTGCTTTCTTCAAAAGTACACTTCAAGGAAGTTCCTACCCTTTTATAAATTCTTTTACATCGCTGCAGTTTTTTTTGGTGCTGTCATCAACACCGACATCGTATGGGAACTTGCCGATCTCTTCACTTTTCTAATGCTTGTTCCAAATTTATCTGCAATTTTACTCTTATCCGGTCAAATTAAACCTTTTTTAAGCCTTGATAATACTTAATTCGACAATTAACATTATCCTATATGTAAAGTTATATAACTTTACATATATTTATCTTACATTATCTTCTATTTTATATAGATACAAAAATTAAGGTATCAAGTTTTTACATTTGATACCTTTATTTTCTCATATTTTCAAGTGATTTTTATAAAAAATCTTAGGAAAAAGCTTATTATAGTGAAGCGTTCGTTTTGCCATTTTGAGAAATGTACGAGTTCACGCCTTTAATGTCAATTTAACATAAACATTTTGAAAAATGGCAAAAACGTATTAATCAACGTTTCCTTAGAATCAGATCAATTGTTTTCTTCCAATAAAGTCAATTTCTCTGCTATAGCTGACAAATCGTCCATTCCAATATAATCTATTGTAATTTTTCCACTGCTTCCGTCGCCAATTGGGGAAATCTTCACTTTTCTTCCGAGTTTTTCTCTGAGTGCAATTTCCATTTCAGTGCAGTAGTTTCTCGCCTTTTTGGTATTTTCATCGGGTGTTTCGATCTGCTCTTCCGTATTTTCTTCTTCTGCAAGCTTTGTGATAAGCTTTTCTATGCCTCTTACCGTAAGCTTTCCGTCCGATGCCTGACGTGCGATCTGTTCCATAGTTTCTTCATCTTTTGCAGCCGCAATGGCTTTTGCCTGACCAATGCTCAGTTTACCATTTATAAGATAGTTCTGTATCAACTCAGGCATATCAAGCATTCTTACAGAGTTTGCGATACTTGAACGCGACTTTCCAACTACTTTTGAAAGCTGCTCCTGCGTCATTTCGTACTTTTCCATAAGGTCTTTGTATGCAGCAGCTTCTTCGATTGGATTAAGGTCTTCACGCTGGATATTTTCGATAAGTGCTGCCTTTGCGACCTGTTCATCGTCAAATTCTTTTACGACAGCTGTTATTTCGTTCATTCCAAGCATTCTACAAGCTCTCCAGCGACGTTCGCCTGCGATTATCTGATATCCCATTGCTGTTTTGCGGACAACTATAGGCTGAATAAGACCATTTTCACGAATACTCTCAGCGAGATTAGCAATTGATTCTTCATCAAATGTGTGTCGAGGCTGATTTTTATTCGGCTCTACTTCTGAAATTCTGAGTGTCAGTACACCGCCGCTGCTCTCGCTGTTATTATCTTCAAAAAGTGCGTCTAAACCCTTTCCAAGTCCCGATTTTTTAGGCATTTATTTTGCCTCCTTCTGCATTTTCTTAGCTTTGTCTTCTGCTTTATGGCGTGAAAGTATCTCCGCAGCCAATGCTTCATAAGCTTCTGCTCCTCTTGAAGCTCCGTCAAAGTATATTACAGGCTTACCAAAGCTCGGTGCTTCCGAAATTCTTACATTTCTCGGTATTACCGTATTGAATACTTTATCTGCAAAATGCTTCTTTACTTCACGGACAACCTGCTGTGTAAGATTCAATCTTCCGTCGAACATTGTGAAGAGTATTCCCTCAATGTCAATATTCGGGTTATAACGTTTTTTCACAAGTCTTATCGATTCAACAAGCTGTGAAAGTCCTTCCAATGAATAAAATTCGCACTGCAACGGTACAAGCACCGTATCACATGCACACAGAGCGTTTACTGTAAGAAGTGAAAGTGAAGGAGGACAATCGATAAAAATGTAGTCAAAATCATTTTTTATTGTCAGAAGCTGCATTTTGAGTCTGTTTGAACGATTTTCAAGGTCTACAAGTTCAATATCAGCACCCGCAAGCTGTGATGTAGATGAAACTACGGATACATTTTTAAACTCTGTCTTTATTATCGCGTCACTTATTCTTCTCTGACCAAGCAGAACATCATAAACAGTTATTTCTGCAGAACGCTTATTTATGCCAAATCCGCTTGTTGTATTTCCCTGAGCATCTATATCGACACAAAGCACTTTCTTTCCTTTTTTACCAAGACAAGCCGCAAGATTTACAACAGTTGTTGACTTGCCTACTCCGCCTTTCTGATTTGCCACCGCAATTATTCGCGACATTATGTATTATCTCCTTTTGAGGTCATTTTTCCGTTCAGCACGGTTTCTTCATATAAATTATAGCATATTTAAAGCCATATATCAATAGTTTTTGCTTCATTTTGTATAATTTCTTATTTTAAAAGTCTATTTTATATAAACCATACTTGATTGTTCCACGTGGAACACTCTTATTTATGTCTATCTCCATATAGTTACTTATACACATTAAATGTTCCACATGGAACATTTATCAATATAAAATTATCAATGTGTTTGTTTCACGTGGAACAAAATGCGGTTCAATAACTATTTGTTATTGAACCGCAAGATCAATTATTCTCTGTTGGAATACGAACAATATATTCTATATACCCATTCTCCTTAATTTTCTGTGAATCAGCATTAATTCCCGCCGCTTTCATCATTTCGACTGCTTTATTAATTGTATTTACAAACAAACGTATGTCCTTGAACGCTCCGCTTCTGCGTCGAATACTTTCTCTTTCGTTCTCTCTATCAATAATTGCAGCAACAAGTCGTTCTGTTTGCTCTACATTAAGTCGTTTTGAACATACACTTTCGATAACTTCAAGCTGTAAATTTTCGCTTTGTAACTTTAACAGTGCCCTTGCATGACGTTCAGTTAAGCCATAACATCGGATTTTATTGCGAATATCATCTGACAATTTAAGCAATCTCAGCTTATTCGCAATGGTTGATTGTGTTTTCCCAAGCCGAATTGCCGCATCTTCCTGCGTCATTCCATAGAAATCAAGCAGTTTTGATAATGCTTCTGCTTCATCAAAGAAATGCAGATCCTTACGCTGAATATTCTCCACAAGTGCAAGTACAGCAGAATTTCTGTCTGTAACATCAAGTATTATGCATGGAGCGGTTGTATATCCGAGAACTTTTAATGCTCTTAAGCGTCTTTCCCCTGCAATAAGAACGTATTTTTCTCCCTCGGCTTTTACTGTTAAAGGCTGAAGCAAGCCGTTCAATTTTATACTTTCCGCAAGCTCGTTTATATCATCACCAAATACAGTTCTCGGTTGGTATGGGTTTGCCCCAATTTTTTCTATATCTATTTCAATAACTTTATTAACGACCTTTTCTTTCACAAGGAATGGGAAATTCATTGTGCATCCTCCTTTAAAGTATCTTTTTTGTACTCTTTGATTAGATTATAGCACAACATATTAATATTTTATGTCGAAATGGATATAATTACCATTATTTAGTTAATAAAATAGCCGATAGTTAAATTCTATCGGCTAATAACAATTATAATGGTTTTTTATCGATCTGTGAAGGATTTCTCGGATACTTCTTTGGTGTTTCCTTGATTTTATTATAGACAATGATCTGACGTTTATCTCCACATGGCAATTTATATTCCTTTACATCAGAAATCTCCGCACCAAGCGTACGATATGCAGTAAATGAATCCTTTGCATCTTCATTCGGACCTTTAAGCGCAACAAACTTTCCACCGATTTTAACATAAGGTAGGCAATACTCACACAAAATAGGCAGCGGAGCAACAGCTCGCGCAGTCGCAATATCAAACTGTTCACGTAAATCAGCCTTTTTTGCTCCATCCTCTGCTCTGGAATGGATACAGTTTATATCAAGTGAAAGTTCACTTGATACCTCCGTTAGAAAATTGATTCGCTTGTTAAGGCTGTCGAGAAGCGTGACTTTCAAATCATTACGATAGATTTTCATTGGGATTCCGGGAAAACCTGCACCCGTTCCAACGTCAATTACACTCGAATTTTGTGAAATAATATCATCTCTAAATGGTGCAAGGCTATCAAGAAAGTGCTTTTCGGTTATTCCGAGTGGGTCAGTTATTGCTGTAAGATTGATTTTCTCGTTCCAGCTAACCAAAAGCTCTGCATAAACGTCGAAATTTCTATACATTTCTTCATTTAAATTCAAGTCAAAGCTTTTGAACATTTCTGCGGCTTCGTTATATGGTAGTATCAAATTTGTACCTCCTTAAAATGTTCCACATGGAACAAAATCAATCCGACTTACGCTGACTTGAAAGCCAGATAATAAGAACACTCACATCGGCAGGTGAAACACCCGATATTCGGGTCGCCTGACCAATATTGGCAGGCTGGATTCGATTAAGCTTTTCAGTTGCTTCAAGGCTAAGTCCCGTTATAGTCTTATAATCAAAATCAGTTGGCAAAAGCTTTGCTTCAAGCTTCTGTATATGTTCAACATCGAGGAGCTGACGGGCAATGTAACCCTCATATTCTATCTTCAAGCCGACCTGTTCCCTAACCTCATAAGAAAGTTCGGGGCGATTTTCATCGAATGGCGCAAGGTCATCATAGGAAACCTGCGGACGCTTTATAAGCTCGGAAAGTCGAATTCCGGTTGAAACCGTCGCAGTTCCACGTTCTTCAAGCAGCTTATTGAGCTCATCTGTTGGCGGTATCGAGGTTCTCTTTACACGATGAATTTCGTGATCTATTTGCTCCATTTTTTCAAGGAACTTGTTATATCTCTCATCGGAAATAAGACCAATTTCATGTCCGAGCGGAGTTAAACGCTCATCAGCATTATCCTGACGAAGCAAAAGTCGGTATTCGCTTCGTGAAGTCATCATTCTGTAAGGATCGGAACAGCCTTTTATAACAAGATCATCGATAAGCGTCCCAATGTATGATGATGAACGCGGAAGTTCAATTGCAGGAAGTCCCTTTACAGCTCTTGCCGCATTGATTCCAGCAACAAGACCCTGAGCGGCGGCTTCTTCATAACCCGATGTACCGTTGAACTGCCCTGCGCCGTAAAGTCCGCCGACCTTTTTAAATTCAAGACTATGCTTCAAATCGAGCGGATTACAGCAGTCATACTCTATCGCATATGCGTTTCGCATAATCTCAACGTGTTCGAGTCCCTTTATCGTGCGCAAAAACTTTATCTGAACGTCCTCGGGGAGCGAAGATGACATTCCCTGCAGATAATATTCGTCAGTTTCAAGCCCCATTGGCTCGATGAAAAGCTGATGACGCGGCTTCTCGGAAAAACGCATTATTTTATCTTCAATAGACGGACAGTAACGAGGGCCAATTGCGTGGATTCGTCCCGAATAGATAGGCGATCGTCCGATATTCTCACGGATAACATTATGCGTGTCCTCATTCGTATAAGCAATGTAGCAGGAAACGATGTTCGCCAAACCGTCACGATTTGTTTCAAAAGAAAAAGGCTGAATGTCCTCGTCCCCGTCCTGACGTTCAAGCTTGTCAAAATCTATCGAACGCTTGTGAACACGGGACGGCGTTCCCGTTTTGAAACGGCGTATCTCAATGCCAAGGCTTCGTAAGCTGTCCGTCAGAAACTTAGCAGGAAGCGTAGCGTCAGGACCGCTCTCGTAAGAAACCTCACCAACGTGAATAACGCCGCCAAGGTATGTACCCGTTGCGATTACAGCCGCCTTGACCGAGTATTCAGCACCAAGACGTGTTCTTACACCCGTAACGTGACCGTTCTCCGTGAGTATCTCAGCCACTTCCGCCTGCTTGATATCAAGATTCTGCGTGTCTTCGCAGGTTTTTTTCATTCGATTGTGATATTTTACTCTGTCAGCCTGAACACGCAGACTGTGAACAGCAGGGCCTTTTCCGCGGTTCAGCATACGGCTCTGAATGAAACATTCATCAGCCGCCTTACCCATTTCACCGCCGAGAGCATCTATTTCACGAACAAGATGTCCCTTTGCAGTGCCGCCGATAGACGGATTGCAGGGCATATTCGCAATGCTGTCGAGCGAAATAGTGAAAAGAACCGTCTTTGCACCAAGACGAGCCGACGCGAGCGCAGCTTCAACACCTGCGTGACCTGCGCCGATAACGGCAACATCATAATTATCTAAATAATAATTCTCCATTTTCAGTATTCCAATCTAAATTTACTTTCCAACACAGAAATGCGAGAAAACTTCGTTTACAACCGCTTCACTCGCACGTTCACCCGTGAGTTCAAGCAGGAAATTCTCGCTTTCATCTATAAGAATGGTCACAGCATCAAGCGTTGAACCGAATTTTATCGCAGAAATGCTCTCATCAAGACAGTTCAGCGCATTTTTTACACAGTCACGCTGACGCTCATTCGCAATGATACCCGAATCATAATTTATACTGTTTGTTTTAAACATATCAGTAAGTACAGACTGTAATTTATCAAGTCCGTCAGCCGACTTTGCAGAAATTTCTATTACCGAAACGAACTTCGAGCGAATAAAATCAGCATCTATCGAAACTTCAAGATCGGTCTTGTTTATGACAGCAACAGCATTCTTCCCTGCACATTTGTCGCATATTTCAATATCCTCGGGCGAAAGCTCCTGCGAATTATCGAAAACCGCAAGCACAAGGTCAGCAGTATCTATCTTTTCCTGCGCCTTTTTAACGCCAAAGCCCTCAACAATATCTTCGGTTTCGCGTATTCCTGCCGTGTCGGATAATCGCAGAACAATATCTCCGAGCCGAACAGACTCCTCTACAATATCTCGCGTAGTTCCCGCAATATCGGTAACAATGCTTCGCTCACAGCCGCTCAGAAGATTCATCAATGTACTTTTGCCAACATTAGGCTTGCCGATAATAGCCGTGTCGATGCCGCTTCGCAGAATCCTGCCGTAGTCATAAGTCGAAAGTATATCATTAAGCGAAGCTTTAGCACTCTCCAATGTCCCGAGCATCGTATCTTCATCTACCTCGGGAATGTCCTCCTCAGGGTAATCATTCCAAGCCGCAAGTTCGCCAAGCAGATGCAGAAGCGACTTTGAAACAGCATCTATCCTGCCGAAAAGCGCACCTTTTTTCAGCGCCGCCGCCGAACGCAGGCTTGCACTGCCCTCCGCCGAGATTATATCCATAACCGATTCGGCTTCAATAAGGTTCATTTTGCCGTTGAGGAACGCTCTCTTGGTGAACTCCCCCGCTTCGGCAGGTCTTGCGCCGAGCGAGAAAACAAGCTTTAAAATATTCTCCGTTACGAAAATACCACCGTGGCAGGATATCTCAGCAACGTCCTCACCCGTGTATGACCTCGGAGCGCGGAAAACTGTCAGCACACATTCATCAAAGAATTCGCCGTCATATTCGATCCTACCGAAAGCGCAGGTGTAACCGTCCATTTCGGAAGGCTTTCTGCGGCTCGATATCGGCATAAAAATCTTATCGCATATAGAAAAAGCATCATCACCGCTTATTCGTATGACCGCAATGCCGCCTGCACCTCTCGGCGTGGAAACGGCGGCTATCGTATTTGACCTTGTCATAAATTCCTCCGAATATTAGAATACCGCACAAGAAATACTAAACACTCATTATATTGTCGGTTTTGTCAAACAAAAAGGGTGTTCAGTATAAATTTGTGCGGTAAAAATTGCGAAATTAGCTTATCAGATATCTATCTTGCCGTAAAGGTCACCCGAAATAAGGTCGTCCTCCGGCTTCGGCTTTTTATATTCCTTTTCAAAGGAAGTCTTCATCATATCGAGCGAACGCGGTGTGTATTCACCGTTCTTCTTGCCGCCCCTCTTGTAACCTGTCTTGCCGTCACGTCTTGGGCGAGGATTTGTTGAAGAGATAGAAACCTTTCTGTAAGGCTCTTCGCCGATGCTCTTGGAGGTAACACCCTCGATGTTTGCAACTGCGGAGTGAATAATTCTTCTCTCATATGGATTCATCGGTTCAAGAGTTGTAGTTCTGCCCGTTCTGATAACGGTCTTGGAAATTTTAACTGCGAGGTCTTCAAGGATAGCCTTTCTCTTCTCGCGGTAGCCGCAGGAGTCAACATTGATGCGGTAATATTCCTTGTCACCCTTGTTTGCGGTCATAGAAGCAAGGTACTGGATAGCGTCAAGAGTTTCGCCTCTTCTGCCGATGATAGCACCGCTCGTGTCACCGAGAATTTCGATAACAGCGCCGTCTTCTGTTTCAGTAACATTGAGTGAGGAATCGATGCCCATATTGTCAAGGATACCCTTTATATAATCAGCTGCGATCTGTGCCTTTGACGGCTCATATTCAGCCTCAACCTTTGCTTCGCCCTTTACAATACCGAAAAGACCTTTTTTCGGTTCTTCAAGAACATTGAACTTGATCTTGTTTTCTTCAACGCCGAATTCTGCTGCTGCCATAGCCTTAGCTTCATCTATGGACTTAGCTGTAAAAACCTGTTTCATGAAAATGCTCCTCTCGTAAAATTGTTATACTAAACTCCATTTAAAATTTGGAAAAAATCAAGCCGACAATCTTGAATATATTGGATTTCGGCGCAGATTTTTTCCTTTATTTTATTGGTGTTTAGTATTTATACCTCGGCTTATATAAAAGCCGTGTGAATCTTAGTTATCGCTGTTGTCATCATCTTCGATGTATTCATCGCCGTACTTTTCAGCCTGTCTTTTTCTTGCTTCGTTGATAAGTCTGCGCTCATACTCTTTCTGCTGCGACTTGGAGAGCTTGAATTCGCCGTCATCATCGTCATCGGAAACCTTGGAAACGGCAGTCTTGCCGCCGTTTTGTGCAGCCATTTGCTCCTGCATAAGCTGCTGATAACGTTCCATCATGCCCTTTTTCTTCTTATTCTTCTTTTTCTTCTTGTCTTTCTCAACAAGCTCCGCAACGTATTCGGGAGTGTAGATCTTGTTTATGATTATCATCGAGATAAAGGAGAAGAATGCCGAAGCTGCCCAGTAGAAACCGATAGCAGCAGGATACTTGTAAGCGATCCAAACAGCGAAGATAGGCATACCGAATGTGAGCATCATCATCGAGCCTGCCTGAGGACCCTGCATAGCCGACGGATTCATCTTCTTCTGACGGATCTGGCTGTAAACGGAAGAAGCCATCTGGAATACACCCGATAAAATAGGTATAAGAAGAAGGATTATAGCTGCGCTGTTCCAGACTTCGGGGTGGAATGTCGGAGTAAGGTCAAGGTCAACACCGAATAATGTGTTGTTAAAGTCAAGAACCTTTGACTTGAGTTCGTCAAACATAGGGTCGGAGAAAAGTCCTACATAGTTGGGATCTTTTATCGCCTGTGTAATATATATCTCGGGACGGACTGAGAAATACCTGTTTCCCTCAACCAAAGCTGTGTTCTGAAGAACTTCCTTAGCTGCATCGATAACGTCCGACGAGATTCGGAGAATGTGCGTGATAGGACGGTAAACGACATCGAATATACCGTAAAGTATCGGGAACTGAATGAGCATCGGCAGACATGAACTCATAGGATTGCAGTTTTCCTCTGCGTAAAGCTTCATTACCTCTTCATTGTATTTTTCCTGATTTTTGCCATACTGCTTTTTGAGCTTGTCAAGCTTTGGCTGGAGTGCCTGCATTGCGACCGTGGATTTCTGCGTCTTTATCTGCGTAGGGATCATTATAAGCTTTGTAACTATCGTGAAAAGAACGATAGCAAGCGCATAATTGTTACAGATTTGATAGAAAAACCACATTACCCAACCGAGCGGATAACCGATGATTCTGCTGATTATGCCCATTTTTACCTCCAAAATTCTGATAGAAGATTTCTATATATAAAATACATAAAGTAATTATATTCAAATTTATACAAACAGTTATTGATTATTTTTCTCCCTTTCCTCACGCTTTGCGCGGCTTTTAAGGGTGTAAAGGAAGAATTTGTCGGGGACTTTGTCCACACCGCCGTTACTGTAAGGATTGCATCGCAGCAGCCTCCAGACGGCAAGAACTGTACCCTTAGCCGCTCCGTGCTTCTGCAAAGCTTCAAGCGCATACGTCGAACACGTCGGGTAATACTTGCAGCATGGCGGCTTCAAAGGAGATATTATTTTACGATAAAATTTTACCAACAGTGATAAAATATATTTCATATAACAAATAGTAATATACAAACAGTAATAAATTATTTATTTTTATCTGTCTGTTTATTATTTTTAGAGTTTTTATTGCGTTTCTTCGGGTTCGGGTCATTCATCGCAGGAATGAGCCTTGTCCTGAAAAACCTGCTTATATCGGTCGATTTGCAGTCACCGCAGCCCTCGCGCGAAACAACAACGATGTTGTATCCCCTCGGGATAAGCTGCTCATTCTCGCGGTAAGCCTGACGGATTATCCTGCGGCAGCGGCTTCTTACAACAGCGTTTCCTGTTTTCTTTCCCGTCGAAATGCCGAGCTTGTTCTGTGGAGTGCCGTTCTTGCGAAAGTAAACAACGCAGGCTCTTCCGCAGACATAGTTTCCCCTCTTGAAGAGATTCAGAAACTCCTTATTCTCTTTCATTTTAATAGTATAGATCATAAAAACCGCCGATACTTTGATTTAAAAGAAAAAAGACCACAAAAGGGGCATACCCGATTGCGGTCCGTTTAAGCTCAGACTCATACAAAGGGGCAGAAAGAATCCTTTTGCCCCCTTTATATTCATTGATGATTAGTAAGAGAGTCTTTTTCTGCCCTTAGCACGTCTTCTTGCCAATACTTTACGACCGTTTCTTGTTGCCATTCTCTTCATGAAGCCGTGTTCTTTTTTTCTGTGAAGCTTCTTAGGCTGGTATGTTCTTTTCATTGTTTAACTCCTCCTTTTATTTCGATAATTAGGCAGCCCTTGTCCGACGCAGAAAAAAAACGCCGAAGCAGCTCTGCCGAAAGGACATATTCATAAAGATATCTAACAGAGTTAGTAAAAAGCTGATTAGAATGAAGCGTTCGTTTTGCCATTTTGAAAAATGGCAAAAAAGTATTAATCAGCGTTTCCTTAGATACCCTATCAATTTATTATTATATTTCATTTCATACCGCGATGTCAAGTGTTTTTTTCAATTTTTACGAAAAATTTGATTTTCCGCTCATTTACATAAAAAACCGCTGTACAAGCTTTTCATATTTATATCTTTTCACGAAAAGAACCCTTACCGCGAAGAATATTCTCATAAAAATTGCAGAGTTCAGCCGCCGCTTCCATTTTTCTGCTCTCCGCATGAAGCATTATGCCTTTTCCCGAGCGTATCGGCGTTACCGATATCTTTCCCAAACCGTCACTAATCGTCACTCCACCGCTGAAATCTTTATCCGGATCGTAGTTTTTGCCATTTTTATACTCACTGCAAAGTGACTTTATCCTCTCCTCGCAGCTCTCCTTTTCAATCGGAACATAACGGTCAAGCTCTGCATATTCGGGCAAAGAACCGCATAAAACACCCAATTTCCGACCTGTTTTCTGTATAATTTTTAAAATTTCTACAATAAGGATAATTTTATCATTGTAAAAATTGAGTTCAGCCGTGTCCGAACGCTCAATTTTCACCCCATATCCTGCCGCTATGTTCTCCGCAAAGCTTGGAAACTCAGTCGGTATCTTGAAAATCTTCCCGTCTGAATTTTTTATTTCTTCAAACCGATATTTCAAAGCAAGCATAAGAAGCTTTCCGCACTGAATGTACCCTGTTGACTCTGTAAAGGCAGTTGCTTTTACACCGTCTTCATTCAGATGAAAAGCCAATGCTTCGCTACCCCCAAACCGCGGTAAAGCCTCACTGCAAAGCGTTCTGATACGCTCCGATGGGCTGTTTATAACGACCGAGTAAGGAAAGCCGCAGTCACTAAAATTCGCAAGACCTTTAAGATGTGAAACATAAAGACAGCGAAGCGATGAAATGTCAGAAAATTTTCCTACACGTCCTCTTTTTTCATCATTTTTAAAAAGATTCTCTTCAAGCAGCTTTTCTTCAGCAAGAGAAAGTTCCCCTCCCCCTCTGCGTAAGAAACGGAACGACGGATAAAAAACCGAACTGATGTAAACAACAGCACAGTCTCCGACCGCCTGCTTCGACATAAAGAAAAGCTCGGGCAGAGAAATATCCCCCGCAAAGAAAATATCCGCTCCGCATTCAAGCGCCGCCGCACAGAAAGACATCGCCAGCATCTCCGTCCTCGGCGAAGCCTTTATCCCAACAACAATGCCGCCCGATAAAAACGAAGCCGCCCTGCCGAGCTGAGCAGCATCGTCCGCCGTGATATTTCCGCCCGATGACAATATTTCCTCGTCCGAAAAATAAAGCCTGCTGTTATCCATAAAAATCCGTCCTTTCGTTCAATTGCTTTTTATCTGATGATTGACGGAATTTTGGATTTTATTCAAAGACTAAGAGTAATTTATATAGGGGTTCTCTAAAAACCGAAACACGAACAAATCAAAAACAAACTTCCAATATCTATATTCAGCACAACCCTATAGAAATAAACAAAATAAAGCGGAAAAATAGATTTTATAGTCTTTATAGTCTTAGTCGGAGAAGAGGGAGATAAGGGAAAGGGAGTGCAGAGGGTAAACCGTCAAGAGGGATAGGGGGACGGCTCGCGTCCGTAGGTTACAGAGTGCCCCTCTCCCTCTTGTTGGTTTGCCCTTTGCTCAGAACCCCACGAAACTATGGATTATTAATTTTATGATAAAAATATATTTTGTTTTCCATATTTGTTGTGAATTGCGCCTTTTGATCTGATAGTGATTACGCTATTGCAACTGGCATTAAGCTGTTAGTTTATGGTATTTTGCTTCTGTGGAAGCGAAAAGGTAGCTCACCCCTGCCGCCCTTTGAACAAAGCGAAATTCTTGCAGAATTAACGTAAACTTTGCTTTTTGGATTATTAGACTTTATTTTCTTACTATACTATTATATATGGTGTTTTATTTTGTGAAAACTCTTGCATTTAACTTCAAAATATGCTATAATTATTTAGATTTATCTTATATAATTTTTTATCGCAAGGAGTAGGTTTACTATGAATTCCTTTGTCGAAGTTTTTGACAAGGTACTCGACTATTTTCAATCAAAGGTCAATAACGGAGAATTGACGGACGTTGCTTTCAATCTCTGGATAAAGACCCTCAAACCCCTTAATCTTGATGAAAATGTCGCTTATTTTAACGTTCAGTCCGAATTTCAGAAGGGCATTATCTTAAAGAATTACAGCACTATGCTCTCGGACGCTTTTATAAATGTGCTCGGTTTTCCCGTTGATATCGAAATTATCCCCCTTGAAGATACTCAGCAGGACGATGAGGAGGAAGAATCCCCTATAGTAAAGCGCCGTGAGCTTGAACAGTCATTCTCCAACGCAGAGTATGACTATACTTTTGATACTTTCATAGTCGGTCATTCAAATGAGTTTGCCTACGCCGCAAGCACTACTGTTGCAAAGAATCCCGGCATTGCTTACAACCCTCTTTTTATCCACGGTCCGTCGGGACTTGGAAAAACCCACCTTATGACAGCTATCAGCAATGAAATAAAAAAGAACAAGCCCGATACAAACATCATTTATGTAACGGGCGAAACCTTTGCCAACGAGCTTATCACCGCTATCCAGCAGAAAAAGGATACTTCCCAGTTCCACCAAAAATATAGAAGTGCCGATGTTCTCCTCGTCGATGACGTTCAGTTCATTGCGGGCAAGGAATCCACGCAGGAAGAATTCTTCCATACTTTCAATGAGCTTCACAAGATCGGCAAGCAGATAGTTCTCACCTCCGACCGTCCTCCAAAGGATATCAAGACCCTCGAAGACAGAATCCGCTCCCGTTTTGAATGGGGACTTATCGCGGATATCTCCGCGCCTGATTTTGAAACGAGAGTTGCTATCGTAAGAAGAAAAGCCGAGCTTCTCGACCTCAAGCTTTCGGACGATGTTGCAAATTATATCGCGGACAAGCTCAAATCGAATATTCGTCAGCTCGAAGGCTGCGTAAAGAAGATGAAAGCCTCGATGCACCTTGTCGGAACTCCTCCGACGATCGCGCAGGCGCAAAGCACCGTAAGAGAAATTCTCTCGGACGATACTCCGTCGCCTATCACTATCGACAGAGTTCTTTCCCACGTTGCCGAAGTTTACGGCGTTACCTCCGAGGATATCCTTTCCAACAAGAGAACCTCGAAGATATCCCTTGCGCGAAAGGTCAGCGCTTACATAATCAAGGAAACCACTTCTCTCAGCTACAAGTCCATAGGTCTTGATATCGGCGGAAGAGATCACTCCACAATTATGTATTATTACGAAGAGATCACCAACTCGATGAATAAAGACTCACACCTCAAAGAAACCATTGAGGACATCATAAAAAATCTCAAAAACTGACTTTTTTATCTTTACAGATTGTTTAATCAAAAAGTTTTCAACATAGTGTGGAAAGTTAGGTGGAAAACTTTCAGATATGCTTTTATGGGCGTTTGAAGTACATTACAAAGCGTATAAAAATAGTTTTTAACATAGGTTTTTCCTCTAAAAAAATATTTTCACCTTATTTTGCACCTTTTTTCCTCTTTCCACTCACATTTTTCCCCTCTTTTTCTCCGCATTTTTACTTTCCACAATTGGGCAAATTTATTAACACCCGATACGTTGAAAAAATTCATGTGGATTTTCCTTGATAAAACACATCAAAAAGACCCTTTCCATATTTTCCACGCCCCCTACTGCTATTACTGTTTAATATTTATATATATTATTATTATTTTATAATAAAACACCGAAAGTTTCTCTTTTAAATCGTCAGTTTTCCCCAACCCTTTTTGATAAGAAAAACTTATGTAAAATACAAGAAAGGAGAATTTACAGCTCTGTATAAATTCAGACTGTATTCAAGCTTATGAAATTTACCTGCGTTCAGAGTGAGCTTAACGAAGCTCTCAATAATGTAGTCCGTGCCGTTCCTCAGAAATCAACTATAACAGCCCTTACGGGAATAAAAGTTTCCATCAACAGAAACGTCCTTGAACTCACCGGCTATGACCTTGAAATGGGTATCCAGACAAAGATCAATATAGTATCCGAAGATATGGGCGAATTTGTTTTCGATGCAAGACTTCTCTGCGAGATAGTAAGAAAGATGCCCTCGGAGGAGATCTCCTTTGAGATCAGCGACAACCTCTCCACTACTATAAAGAGTGCCAACGCCGAGTACAAGATACTTGCAATGTCGGCTGACGAATATCCTACCCTCCCCTCTTATGATACGGGAGATGACTTCACACTCTCTCAGCCTCTTCTCAAAAATATGATAAACCAGACTATATTCGCCGTTGCCGTTAACGATAATAAGCCTATCCTCACGGGTGAGCTTTTCGATATCTCCGACCATAACTTTAACCTCGCCGCTATCGACGGCTTCCGTCTTGCAGTAAGAACGGAAAAGATAGAAACAGATAACCACTACCACTTCGTTGTAAAAGCACGTTCTCTCTCCGAAGTTTCAAAGCTTCTCAAGGACGATGACGACGAAAAGGTAATTCTCCACGTTTCGAGAAAGCATATCATCTTCGAGATAAACGGATATATGGTAATCTCCCGTCTGCTCGAGGGCGAGTTCCATAACTATAAGGCATCTATCCCTCAGTCACACTCGACAGAGATAATCATCAATACGAAAGACCTTATCCAGAGCCTTGAAAGATGTATGCTTCTTCTCAATGATAAGAACAAAGCTCCCGTAAGATGCATTTTTAATGACGGAATGGTCAAAATTACCTGTAGTACAGGTATGGGAAAGTTTAACGATGAATTCCCTATCGACCTCACGGGCTCAATGGTAGAGATAGGCTTCAACTGCCGCTATCTCCTCGATGCTCTCAAAGCTACCGAAGCCGACAAGATAAGAATGCAGCTTTCGGGCGGTATCTCCCCGATGAAGCTTCTCCCAATGGAGGGCGATGCGTTCACATTCCTTGTTCTCCCTCAGAGATTGAGAGCGGAATCATAAAAATATATTACAAAAAGTATTTTTATACTGTTTTTATACAAAATATTCTTGAAAAGGAGTTTTATAAATGGATAAAGATGTAAATATCACTACCGAATATATAAAGCTCGACCAGCTTCTTAAATTTGCGGGCGCAGTCGCTATCGGCTCGGACGCAAAGCAGCTTATCCTTGACGGAAAAGTTACCGTCAACGGTCAGCCCTGTCTCATAAGAGGAAAAAAGCTTCACTCGGGCGATGTTGTCACCGTTAACGGAGCAGAGATAACTATTCACTGATAATACAAGAAGCTCTTTGGGAAAGGAGTTAATTTAAAGCTTATATTCCATAAATGTAATAAAGCTTTAAATAGGTATTTGTTTTGATAATAGATCAGATATGTGCGGACGGATATAAAAATCTGTCCGAAGTGAATATTTTACCCGATAAAAGAATGAATATCTTCTGCGGCGACAATGCACAGGGAAAAACGAATCTCATCGAAGCTGTGTGGCTCTGTTCGGGCTGCCGCTCGTTCCGAGGTTCAAGGGAAAAGGAGTTCATCGGCTTCGATAAAGAATTCGCTGATGTAAGGCTCACCTTTACCGATGAAACACGAAAGCAGGAAATTCGCTTCGCCGCCAAAAAAGGCGAACTGAAAGAAAAGCTCGTAACCCTCAACGGTGTTAAGCTCCCTCTTATGTCAAAGCTGTTCGGCAGCTTTCAGTGCGTTGTGTTTACCCCCGATGACCTAAACCTCGCAAAAGGCGCTCCCGAAAACAGAAGAAGCTTCATCGACCTTTCAATATCGCAGATAAAAGGATCTTACGTCAGCGCGCTCAATACCTATAATAATGTGCTGGCGCAAAGGAATGCCCTGCTAAAAAGCTTTTCAAAGGGCGGCGGTGATATTGATTCGATAAGCGTCTGGGACGAGCAGCTTTCAAAAGCCGGTGCTTATATATCCGTTGTAAGAAATACCTATTGTAATATGCTTAATAATTATACAAGCAGTTTATATAATAAGCTTGCCTCGGGCAAGGAAAACTTCCAATTGTTCTATCAATCGACAATATTTCCCGACCTTAATGGAAAAACGGAGTATGAGGGCGAGCTTACGGAGCTTTATATGGATAAGCTCAAAAAAAATGTGAATGAAGATATCCGCGCAGGCTTCACAACAACGGGAGTCCACCGCGACGATATTGTAACTCTCATCGACGGTCAGCCTGCCCGATACCTCGGTTCGCAGGGACAGTCAAGGTCGATAGCTATCGTCTTCAAACTGGCGCAGGCGGAGATACTTAAATCGGAAAAGGGCGAATATCCCGTTATGCTCCTCGATGATGTAATGTCCGAACTGGACGGCGGAAGACAGCGCTTCATTCTTAACTCGATAGAAAATATGCAGGTCCTGGTTACCTGCTGCGATGACAGATTTCTCTCCGATATGACGGGAGGAAAGGTCTTCCGCGTAAATAAAGGCAGGATAAGCTGAAAGGAACAATATATGTATCTGCATCTTGGCGAAGATACGGTCGTATGCGATAAGGATATAATCGGCATCTTCGATATTGAAAATACTTCCGTCAGCAAGCATACAAAAGAATTTCTCAACGCCGCAGGAAAGGGCAGCAAGACCTTTAACGTTTCCTACGAAATGCCGAAATCCTTTGTTATATGCTGCGATAAAACGGGAAAAGAAACTGTCTATATATCACAGATCTCCGCCTCTACTTTGAGAAAGAGGTCGGAAAGCGGCAATGCCGCTAATGAAAGGTGGTCAAATAATGGCTGAAAATCAGAAAGCCGCAGTAAACACTGAATATGATGAAAACCAAATCCAGGTCTTGGAAGGACTTGAAGCGGTAAGAGTAAGACCGGGTATGTACATCGGTTCTACAGGTCCAAAGGGACTTCATCATCTTGTATATGAAATAGTCGATAACGCTATCGATGAAGCGCTCGCAGGCTACTGCTCCGAAATCAATGTAAAAATTCTCCCCGGCGATGTTATCGAAGTTGCCGATAACGGACGAGGAATTCCAACGGGTATCCACCCGAAAGAGGGCATCTCCGCCGCAACCGTAGTTTATACGATACTCCACGCAGGCGGTAAGTTCGGCGGCGGTGGATATAAGGTCGCAGGCGGTCTTCACGGCGTTGGCGCATCTGTAGTAAATGCACTTTCCGAATGGCTCGAACTGACCGTAAAGGACGGCAAGCATATTCATTTCCAGCGTTTTGAACGGGGAAAATATGACGAAGAGCTTAAAATTATCGGTGATACCACCGAAACGGGTACTACAGTAAAGTTCAAAGCTGATCCTCTTATATTTGAAGAAACAACAGTTTATGACTATGAAGTTCTCCTGAAAAGACTTCGTGAGCAGGCATTCCTCAACGCAGGCGTAAGAATAGTATTCTCCGACCTTCGCGACGAAGCCGAGCCGAGAACAGAGATACTCCACTATGAGGGCGGTATCAGAGAATTCGTTGAGCATATCCATAAAACAAGAGGTCTTGAACCTTTAACACAGAAAGTCATCTACGTCAGCGGTATGCAGGGCGACTCTTCCGCAGAGGTTGCACTCCAGTACAACGATTCCTATAACGAAGTTATACTCTCTTTCGCAAACAATATCCATACTATCGACGGCGGCTCGCACGAAACGGGCTTCAAGAACGCCTTGACAAAGGTACTCAACGACTACGGCAAAAAGTTCAACCTCCTCAAAGACGGCGAAAAGCTCATCGGCGAGGACGTTCGTGAGGGACTTACAGCTATCGTTTCCGTAAAGCTCACGAACTGCGAGTTCGAGGGTCAGACAAAGGGACGACTCGGCAACCCCGAAGTCCGTCCGTTCGTAGAAAATATGGTCTACGAAAAGCTGATGTGCTATCTTGAAGAAAATCCTGCCGAAGCAAGGGATATCTTCGATAAGTCAATGGCTGCACAGCGCGCAAGAGAAGCCGCAAAGAAAGCAAGAGATACCGCAAGAAGAAAATCCGCAATGAACTCCGCTTCACTCCCCGGCAAGCTTGCCGACTGCTCCGAAAAAGACGTGCAGTATACCGAAATTTATATCGTCGAGGGTGATTCTGCGGGCGGTTCTGCAAAGCAGGGACGTGACAGACGCTATCAGGCTATCCTCCCCCTTTGGGGCAAGATGCTCAACGTTGAAAAGGCTCGTATCGACAAGGTCTATGGCAACGAAAAGCTTATGCCTGTCGTAACGGCTCTCGGTACATCTATCGGCGAGGACTTTGATATCTCAAAGCTTCGCTACGGCAAGATAATCATTATGGCGGATGCCGATGTCGACGGTTCGCATATCAGAACTCTGCTTCTGACATTCTTCTTCCGCTTTATGCGCCAGCTCATCACGAACGGCAACGTTTATATCGCACAGCCGCCGCTTTTCAAGGTATGGCGCGGCAAGCAGGTTCGTTACGCTTTCTCTGATGAGGAAAGAGATACCTATATTAGGGAGCTTGCAGGAGAAAACAATGCCAAGGTCGATGTTCAGCGTTATAAAGGTCTTGGTGAGATGGACCCCGATCAGCTTTGGGAAACAACAATGGATCCCGAGCGCAGAACCATTATCAAGGTCGAAATGGAAGACGCTGTAAAGGCAGACGAGATATTCACTATCCTTATGGGTGATAAGGTCGCTCCACGTAAGGAATTTATCGAGAAGAACGCCAAGTTCGTTGAAAATCTCGATATATAAGGAATATATTTCTGAAATAATTTCTTTCGCACATAAATATAAAAAAAATTTTTGCTTTATAACTGTCCTTTGGGCAGTTATATACCACGCACCAAAATATGTTGTTTGGAGTAGAGCTAAATGGGAATGTTAAAAGAAATGTTCAGCGAGGGTCAGGACGATAATTTTCAGAAAAGAGAACCCGTTCCCCTTGCAAAAGCAAAATATAAAAACAGCGCGGAAATGATACTTTCGGGTTATAAGACCTTTCAGAAAAAGTATGTCTATAAGAAAGTTTTTCTGAAAATGCTGCTTGTTGTCATTGCGATAGTTTCTTCGGTGCTTATGCTGCTCACTTCCGAATCGGGCGATGTAAGACCGATAGTTATGATAGCGATATGCGTTGTTATCGGAGCATATTTCATTTCTCAGCCGATAAAAAATCGGAACGAAGTAAAAAAATCGGCTGAAAAGCTTGACGGCTCGGAATATGATATCGAAATAACGGATCAGACGATAAAAATAACAATGGCTGATGCCGGAAATACTGCAGTTTATGACGAGAACGGCGAATCCGCCGAACCGTCCGGGGTAACGGAAGAAGCTTCTTCCGAAAACAGTGACGGCGATGCTCCCGAAGAGGAAAAAAGCGAAGCGGAAGAGGAAAAAGCTCCCCCTGCAACGCTCATTCACCTTGACGGTGCAGTCGATATCATCGACCGTGACGATATGTTCGTTATAATCGTTGGAAAAAAGTACGTTTTCATCGTTCCGCAGGACGTTTTCTCCGAAGAGGAGCTTGAAAAGACAAGACATAAGCTCGCTGCGGTAATGGGAATCCGATATAAAGTAGCTGACTGAGCAGTTAAAGAACAGGAGATGTTTTAATTTGTATAATGACGAGAACGCAAAGGTCATTCATAGAGATATCGAATCGGAAATGAAAAAATCTTTTCTCGAATACTCTATGTCTGTAATCGTTGCAAGAGCGCTCCCCGATGTCCGTGACGGACTTAAACCCGTTCACAGACGAATTATCTACACAATGAATGACGCAGGCAATACCTCCGATAAGCCCTACCGTAAGTGCGCATACACCGTCGGTGAGGTTCTCGGTAAGTATCACCCTCACGGTGACGCGTCTGTTTATGATGCCCTCGTAAGACTTGCGCAGGACTTTTCACTCCGCTACCCTCTCGTTGACGGTCACGGAAACTTCGGTTCTATCGACGGCGACCCCCCTGCCGCTTACCGTTATACCGAAGCGAGAATGGCGAAGATCGCAGGCGAAATGCTTGCCGATATCAACAAGAACACTATCCCCTATATCTCAAACTATGACGATACCCTGAAAGAACCCGAAGTTCTTCCGTCAAGATATCCGAATATCCTTGTAAACGGCGCAACGGGTATCGCAGTCGGTATGGCTACGAATATCCCGCCGCATAACCTCACCGAAACCATAAACGCTATCCAGCACCTTGTCAAGAACCCCGATGCGGAGCTTGACGAGCTTATGGAATATATCAAAGGCCCTGACTTCCCGACGGGCGGCATTATTATGGGCAGAGCGGGAATCCGTGCCGCTTATGCAACGGGACGCGGTAAGATAACACTTCGCTCCGTTACAAATATCGAAGAAATAAAGGGAAGAAACTGCATCATCGTTACAGAACTCCCCTATATGGTCAATAAAGCAAGACTTATCGAAAATATCGCAAATCTTGCAAAGGATAAGCGTATTGAGGGTATACACAATATCCGCGATGAATCCGATAAGGATCACGCAGTAAGAATCGTTATCGAACTCAACAAGGACGCAATCCCACAGCTTGTCCTCAATAAGCTTTTCGCAAATACACAGCTTCAGGATACAGTCGGAATCATTATGCTTGCCCTCGTAAGAGGCGAGCCGAAAGTCCTCACCCTCAAACAGATACTCACGGAATATATCGACTTCCAGGTCGATGTTATCCGCAGAAGAACCGAGTTCGACCTCCGCAAAGCAGAGGAAAGAGCGCATATTTTGGAGGGCTTGGTTATTGCCTCCGATAATATCGACGAAGTAGTAAACATCTGCCGCTCGTCCAAAGACCCGAACGAAGCTAAGTCAAGACTTATGGAACGCTTCGGCATCTCCGAGGTTCAGGCGAATGCTATCGCTCAGATGAGAATTATCCAGCTCACAGGTCTTGAAAGACAGAAGATAGAGGACGAACTTGCTGAACTCGATGCAAAGATTGCAGAGTATAAGGAAATTCTTGCAAGCCACGAAAAAGTTCTCAAAATTATGTCCGAGGAGCTTGAAACCGTTAAGAATAAATACGGCGACGACAGAAGAACTTCTATCGAAAGCGTAACCGGCGAAGTAGATATCGAAGACCTTATCCCCGTTGAGGAGTGCGTTGTTACTTATACAAACATCGGCTATATCAAGCGCCAGCCCGTGAGCGACTATAAGGCTCAGAAGCGCGGCGGCAAGGGCGTAACGGGTATGAAACAGCGCGAAGAAGATTTCGTTGAGGAAATGTTCATCTCATCTTCGCACGATAATGTCCTCTTTATCTCGAATAAGGGCATAATGTATAAGCTCAAATGCTTCGAGATACCCGAGGGTTCAAAGCAGTCAAGAGGAACGAACGCCGTAAATCTCCTCCCTCTCTCCGAGGGCGAGAAGATAGCCGCAATGATAAAAACCACCGACTTCGACAGCGGCAAGAATATCATTATGGTAACAAAGAACGGCAAGATAAAGCGTACTCCGCTCGATGCGTATAAGAACGTAAGAAAGAACGGACTTATCGCAATAGGTCTTGACGAGGGCGATGAGATCGCAGGAGTAAGAATGACCGACGGAAACGCTCAGGTAATGGTCGCAACAAAGAACGGCTACGCTATCCGTATCGATGAGAACACTATCCGTAAAATGTCACGTTCCGCTCACGGCGTAAAGGCAATAAAGCTCCGTGACGGCGACGAGGTAGTTTCAATGGCAAGAGTCCGCGACGGCGCAACAGTCCTTACCGTAACCGATAAGGGCAACGGCAGAAGATGTACCCTCGATTCATACAGAATACAGAACCGCGGCGGCTATGGTATGCTCAACTATAAGGTATCGGACGAAAAGGGATATGTCTGCGGAATCAAGGTCGTAGACGATACCGACGATATCATTATGATAGCAGACGACGGCGTTATCATCAGGATCCGTGCAAACGATATAAGAGTAATGGGAAGATATGCAACGGGCGTTCGCCTTATGAGAGTATCGGACGGCGTAAAGGTAGTATCGTTCACCAGAGCCGAACATGACGACAGCGCAGAAACTGCAAAGGTAGAAGAACCGAGCGAAGCAGAGCTTGAAGCCGAGATGAAAGCAGCCGAAGCCGAAGAAAACAGCGAAGTTATTATAGAGGAAGAAGTTCCCGACGACGATAACGGAGAAGAGTGATTGTAAAATTCGGAATTAGTTTTGCTCCGTAAATTTACTGCAAAACACTAAATTCCGTAGGGGCGGATTCTATATCCGCCCTTTTTCATTTACTGTTGAAATAAAATATTTGACAAGAAAAATTGATATGATATAATATATAACGAAATGAGATAGTGAGGATCAATCCACGGTTTTCACACAAAAACCCCCCACAGAGCAGCAGTCTGTGGGGGGTTATTTTGGCTGTGCCGCCTTCTTTTACTTCTTTCTTCTGTTCAATCATTTGCGGATAGCATCATAGATAAAACTAGGAAAAAGCTGATTAAAGCGAAGCGTTCGTTTTGCTATTTTGAGAAATGTACGAGTTTACGCCTTTAATGTCAATTTGACATAAACATTTTGAAAAATGGCAAAAACGTATTAATCAGCGTTTCCTTTGCTATGATACCCGCCAAAACAGAGATAAGAAATGAGATAAGTACCTTATCCACGGAAAACACCTCCTATCCGTTTACACGGATAGGAATGGCAATTATATCATAATCTGACAAAAATTCAATTCATTAAATAAAAAATCACAGTCCACGAAAACAAACGTGAACTGTGATTTGTTAGCTATTTAATAATTACGAATTACGCAATTACGCATTACTTAATTGCCTTAAATGCTTCTTCAAGGTCAAAGAGGATATCATCAATGTGTTCTGTACCGATTGAAAGTCTGATAGTATTCTTCTTGATGCCCTGTTCTTCAAGCTCCTCATCGTTGAGCTGGGAGTGTGTTGTTGATGCAGGGTGGATAGCAAGGCTCTTTACGTCTGCAACGTTTGCAAGGAGAGAGAATACCTTGAGGTTATCGATGAACTTCTTAGCATCTTCTTCTGTGCCCTTGATCTCAAATGTGAAGATAGAGCCGCCGCCGTTCGGGAAGTACTTGTTGTAAAGTTCCTTCTGCTTGCCGGTTGCAAGTGACGGGTGATTTACCTTTTCTACCTGTGGGTGATTGTTGAGGAATTCAACTACCTTAAGTGCGTTCTCAACGTGACGCTCAACTCTGAGGGAGAGTGTTTCAAGACCCTGGAGGAAGAGGAATGCGTGGAAAGGTGAAATTGTTGCACCTGTATCACGAAGAAGAATTGCTCTGATCTTTGTTACGAAAGCTGCTGCGCCGACTGCCTTTGTGAAGCTGATGCCGTGGTAACTTGGGTTTGGTTCTGTGAGGGAAGGAAACTTTCCGCTTGCTTCCCAGTCGAACTTGCCGCTGTCAACGATAACGCCGCCGATAGCAGTACCGTGTCCGCCGATGAACTTTGTTGCGGAGTGGATAACGATGTCTGCGCCGTAATCGAAAGGTCTTACGAGGTAAGGTGTAGCGAATGTGCTGTCAACAACGAGCGGGATCTTGTGCTTGTGAGCGATCTCTGCAACCTTTTCAATGTCGATAAGGTTCGAGTTAGGGTTGCCGAGAGTTTCGATGTAAAGTGCCTTTGTGTTGTCCTGAATTGCCTTTTCAAAGTTATCTTCATCATCGGGATCAACGAATGTTGTTGTGATGCCATATTCGGGAAGTGTGTGTGCGAGGAGGTTGTAAGTACCGCCGTAGATAGTGTTTGCTGCTACGATGTGGTCGCCTGCCTGAGCAAGGTTCTGAATGGTGTATGTAACTGCTGCTGCGCCGGAAGCAACTGCGAGAGCTGCAACGCCGCCTTCAAGAGCAGCTATTCTCTGCTCAAAGATATCCTGAGTTGGGTTTGTAAGTCTGCCGTAGATGTTGCCTGCGTCACGAAGACCGAATCTGTCGGCAGCGTGTTCGGAGTTATGGAAAACGTAAGAAGATGTGAGGTAAATAGGAACTGCTCTTGCGTCAGTTGCGGGGTCTGCTTCTTCCTGTCCAACGTGAAGCTGAAGTGTTTCAAACTTAAGATTTCTTTCTTTTAATGTGCTCATTGTAATTTCTCCTTTTAATATAACAGATTGTATTAATTTTTAACGAATGATCTTGATAAGAAAAATTATCAGCGGCACATTCGGAATATCACTTTTATACTTTTAGATGAAGCAAACATTGTTTTGTTCTCTCTTTCTTTAAACCTATATGTTATGTAGGCTTTGACTATGGTTATATAATATCATATAAAAACTATCTTGTCAATAGGTTTTATATAATTTGTATATTTTAACAATAAAACCCTGTATTTTTGTATGTTTTTGCATAATTATTATAAAATTAGCAGTAAATGCCGTGTGCTGAAGTTGATTAAAGCCGAAAAATCTTGATTTATGCCGAAAAATGAGTTAAAATAATAAAGTTAATGAAAAAGGAGTATGAAAAAATGATTGAAAACGTGAAAAATAACCCTCTGGGCAGCGAACCCGTAAAAAAACTGATGATAAAATTCTCGATTCCGAGCATAGTCGCAATGCTCGTCGGCGCACTGTATAATATAGTAGACCAGCTTTTCATAGGAAACTCGGTCGGACAGCTCGGCAACGCCGCAACGAATATCGCATTCCCCTTTTCGACCTCCTGCATCGCAGTAGCATTGCTTTTCGGCATCGGCGGCGCGTCCTGCTTCAACCTTTCAATGGGCAGAGGAGAAAAAGACAAAGCTCCGTACTTCATCGGAAACGCCCTCGTTATGCTTATAACAGTCGGCGTTGTGATAATGCTCATCTCGGAGATCTTCCTCGAACCGCTTCTTAAATTGTTCGGCTCGCCTGCCGATGTTCTCCCCTACGCCGTCGAGTATGTGAAGATAGTAGCACTCGGTTTCCCATTTCTTATCCTTACAACGGGTGGAAGCCACCTTATCCGTGCGGACGGCAGCCCGAATTTCTCAATGGCGTGTAACCTCATCGGCGCAATACTCAATACTGTACTCGATGCGGTCTTCGTTCTCAAACTTGATATGGGTATGACGGGCGCGGCGCTTGCAACAGTTATCGGTCAGGTCGTTTCGGCAATAATCGCAGTGGTGTATCTTCTCCACTTCAAAACAGTTCCGCTCAAAAAGGAACATTTCAAGCCAAACTTTAACTATATCTCCCGAACAGCTTCGATTGGAATGGCTTCGTTCATAAATCAGCTCGCAATAATGGTAGTGCAGATAGTCCTCAACAATTCGCTCAAAGCATACGGCGAAACTTCGATATACGGAGCGTCCATCCCTATCGCCTGCGCAGGCATCGCAATGAAAGTCAACCAGATAATGTTCTCGGTCGTTATAGGACTTGCCCAAGGCACACAGCCTATCGAAAGCTTCAACTACGGCGCAAAGCAGTATAAGCGAGTAAAAAGCGCATTTATGCTCGCACTCACCGTCGCAGCGATATTTTCCCTTTGCTGCTTTGCAATGTTCCAGATCTTCCCGAGAGAGATAATGGAAATGTTCGGCGACGGCTCGGAAGAATACTTCGAGTTCGGCGAGAAGATGTTCAGAATATTCCTCTTCTTCACATGGCTCAACTGTATGCAGCCGATATCGACAACATTCTTCACCTCAATAGGCAAACCGATAAAGGGCGCATTTCTCTCACTCACAAGACAGTTCCTGTTTTTTATCCCGTTCCTTATTATCCTGCCGATAAAAATGGGCATCGACGGCATCGTCTACGCAGGCCCGTGCGCAGACCTGCTTTCGGGAATAGTTTCCGTGATAATGGCAGCGCATGAATTCGGCAATATGAAAAAGCTTGAAGAGGAAGACTTAATGCGTAATTCGTAATGCGTAATTATTGCATAGCTCAAATTTGTTTGAGTGATGCGAAGCCAAGCATTTTTTACGTTATTCTGCTTTACAACCGATATAAAGTATGTTATAATAATTTAAATAGTGTAATATTTAAATAAAAAGGAGCATACTTATAATGCCTGTAAAAATTGGAATGGTTTCTCTCGGCTGCAATAAAAATCAGGTCGATGCGGAGAGAATGTTGTATAAAATAAAAGAAGCAGGTTATCAGCTCGTTGCCGATGCAGCGCTGTCCGATATCGTTATAGTAAATACCTGCGGATTTATTGAAAGCGCAAAGCAGGAGGCTATCGAAACTATCCTTGAATTCGGCAAGCTCAAAGAAGAGGGCAGAATAAAGAAGATAATTGTAACGGGCTGTCTTGCCGAAAGATATAAAGAAGAGGTCGCCGAGCTTCTCCCCGAAGCCGACGCAGTTATTGGTCTTGGCTGCAATGATGATATCCTCAATGTTATCGACAAAGTTCTCGCAAACCAAAGACCGCTCGAATTCGCAAACAAGCTCTGTCTTCCTATGGAGGGAGGACGTGTCCAGACTACCCTGCCTTTTTATTCCTATCTCAAAGTCGCAGAGGGCTGCTCGAACTGCTGTACATACTGCGCGATCCCTGCAATAAGAGGAAAATACCGCAGCGTTCCTATGGAAAATCTTATCGAAGAAGCAAAAGGCCTTGCCGAACACGGCGTAAAGGAACTTAACATCATCGCTCAGGATTCCACACGCTACGGCGAAGACCTCTACGGCGAATGTAAGCTCCCTGAGCTCCTCACCGAGCTTTGCAAGATTGAAAAGCTGAAATGGATAAGAATCCTTTACTGCTACCCCGAAAGAATTACCGACAAGCTTCTTGATGTTATCGCAAAGGAAGATAAGATAGTAAAATATATCGATGTCCCCATTCAGCACTGCTGCGAGGATATCCTTAAAAAGATGAACCGCGAGGGCAATGAAGAATATCTCCGTGCGCTTATGACGAAAATTCGTGAAAAAGTTCCGAATGTCACTATCCGTACAACGCTCATCACGGGATTCCCGTCCGAAACCGAGGAGCAGTTCAATCAGCTCGCCGATTTCGTCAAGGATATGCGCTTCGACAGACTCGGCTGCTTCCCCTATTCGCAGGAAGAGGGTACAAAGGCTGCCGAAATGCCCGACCAGCTTGATGAGGAAACCAAGCAGCGCCGCGCCGATGTTATAATGGAACAGCAGCAGATAATTATGGCGCAGAACAACGAAAAAATGATAGGCAAAACTATCGAAGTTGTCACCGAGGGTTTTGACCGCTACGGCGAGTGCTACTTCGGAAGAAGCGCAGCAGACGCTCCCGATATTGACGGAAAAATTTTCTTCCGCTCACCCGAAAGAAAGCTCACATCGGGCAGCTTTGTAAAAGTTAATATTACAGAAACGCTTGACTATGACCTGATTGGAGAGATCGAAAATGAATTTGCCGAATAAGTTCACCATTTTAAGAGTTATACTTGTACCGTTCTTCGTGTTCTTTCTGCTGACGGATTTTATCCCGTTCTCAAAGATAGCAGCGCTTGTAATTTTTATCGCCGCATCGGTAACGGACGCAATCGACGGTCATATCGCAAGAAGCCGAAACCTCGTAACAACTTTCGGAAAGTTCCTCGATCCGCTCGCGGATAAAGTCCTCGTGCTTTCGGCATTGATATGCTTCTGCAAGCTCGGCATTGTCGGCGCAGTCCCCGTAATAATCATAATGGCAAGAGAATTTATGGTTTCGGGTTTAAGACTTGTCACCGCGAACGAGGGCGTAGTAGTCGCAGCAGGAATATGGGGAAAGCTCAAAACAGCGTTCACACTTGTTGCGGAAGTAGTGATACTCTTCACCCTCTGCCTTAATATTGAAGCAGGCTCAAATGCCGCAGCCGTTGTAAATGTTGTAAACCAGACATTGATATGGATAGCAACAGCGCTCACGATAATCTCGGGCGGAATTTATCTTAAAGGATACTGGAAATATATCGACGCAAGCAAATAATTCAATGCGTAATTATTTTATTCCGCAAATTACCGTGGAATTGTAAAGGACGGGTTTTCCGTTCCGCGCCGAAATAAACTAACGACCCTGTTTTCATCGGATAAAACCATTGAAAACAGGGCCATTTTGTTTGTAAAAAAATCTATGATCACTGATGCTATTCGTTACGGGAAACGGCATAGTGCAATAACATAGTTTACACATTTTGATTTTTAAAATCAAATTTATAGCCGTTCATAAAGCGTTGATGCACATTATATGCTCGCGTTTTAGAAAAACAGAAAAGGCGGACGAAATTTTTATGCGCTTCGCGATGGTTTACCCGGCTGATCACACATTAAGCATTACGAATTACGCATTAATAATATGTCCTTTTGTGAAGAACAGTCGTATTTCACAAAGGGACAAAATTTATTACCCGATTTTTGGTTCAAATATCAATTGAAATCTTGATTTAGATTAGATATAATAATATTATTGCGTTTTGTAAATGAAACTATACTTTATATATTAAGGAGATTTGCTGTTATGAACAACATCAAGGTCGTAAAGTTCGGCGGAAGCTCACTCGCCGATTCCGCACAGTTCAGAAAGGTTGCCGCTATCATCAAGGGAGATGCGGACAGAAAGTTCGTTGTCGCTTCCGCACCGGGAAAGCGCTTCAAGGAAGACATCAAGATCACAGATATGCTCTATGCATGCTATGAAAAGGCTGCAAAGGGTGAAAAGTTCGACAAGGAATTCGATGCTATCGAGCAGAGATACAACTCTATCATCAAAGACCTCGGCGTAGACATCGACCTTTCGGGCGAATACAACGAGATCAAGGACGCTTTCGCTCACAGAGCTGGACGTGACTTCGCAGCAAGCCGCGGCGAATACCTCAACAGCAAGGTCCTTGCAGCTTACATCGGCTATAACTTCGTTGACCCCGCAGGCTACATAAAGTTCAGCGAGGACGGCGCATTCGACCTCGATACAACTCAGGAGCTTCTCTCCGCAAAGCTTGCAGAGCTTGACAATGCCGTTGTCCCCGGTTTCTACGGCTCGATGCCTAACGATACTATCAAGACTTTCTCCAGAGGCGGCTCGGATATCACAGGCTCTATCGTTGCAAGAGCAGTAAATGCTGACCTTTACGAGAACTGGACTGACGTTTCGGGCTTCCTTATCTGCGACCCGAGAATCGTTGACGATCCCAAGACTATCAGAACTATCACATACAAGGAACTCCGTGAGCTTGCATATATGGGCGCAACAGTTCTCCACGAAGACGCTATCTTCCCCGTAAGAGCAGCAGGTATCCCTATCAATATCCGCAACACCAACGCCCCCGAGGACAGAGGTACAATGATCGTTTCCGAATCTGCTGAGATAAGCAAGTACGTTATCACAGGTATCGCAGGCAAGAAGGGCTTCACCGCTATCAATATCGAAAAGGATATGATGAACAGCGAACTCGGCTTCGGCAGAAACGTTCTCCGTGCGCTCGAAAAGAACGGCATCAGCTTTGAGAATATGCCCTGCGGAATCGATACAATGTCCGTACTCGTAAATACCGACAGCATTCTCGGCAAGGAAAAGAATATCATCGACGAGATCAACTACCGCGTACACCCCGATATCATCGAGATCGAAAGCAACCTCGCACTCATCGCAGTCGTTGGCCGCGGAATGAAGAAAGCAAGAGGTACAGCAGGCAAGATCTTCTCCGCACTCGCAGATGCAAGAGTAAACGTAAAGATGATAGACCAGGGTTCTTCCGAGCTCAACATCATCGTCGGCGTAAACGAAGAAGACTTTGAAGCAGCAGTAAAGGCTCTCTACGGTGCTTTTGTAACCGAATGACCTGATCTAATGCGTAATTATTAAACCGAATATAAGAACCTGTCTTCATAAGCATATGCGCACGTCTTTTCGGCAAATTTTGCT